>JAJDNE010000004.1 GCA_022340825.1 Acidiferrobacterales bacterium
ATTGATGAGGATGCCGTTTTCGGGCAACCGGGTCACCCGGCGCTGGAGCGTGTTACCGATGTCATCCGGCCGTATGTCGAGAGTTCTGGCGATGCTGATATTTACCTGGCCGTGCCGGAGAATCTGTTTCTTGTAATTCAGGAAATGCTTGAAGCCTATCCGGTCAATACTGCGCACATGGTATATGAAAGTATGAAGCGCAATACTGCATGAAGCTGCAATAAAGTGGATGCGTGGGACCCGCGGTAGTACAGCTTTGGACTGCTGACAGCGATTTTTACTTGAAGGGCTCGATCAGTTTGCGCACGACATCGTATTCGGCATCGCTGGTCCTGGCGAAGCCATCGTATTTCTTGTCCAGAGCCTTGATGACTGCCATGTGAGCCGGGTCTTTCCCGTTTAGCTTCAGGAAGGCCTTCTGCAACTGACTGAGTGTTTCATCGTCAACATTCTTGCTTGCTGCAATATTGTAGGGAGGTAGATCGGGGGTGCTGTACAGAATCCGGATGCCTTTGCCCTGCCATTTGTATGCCATGGTGTCTTTCAGGATGCCGGCATCAAAATCACCATTCATCACAGCACGGACGATATTGTCGTAGTGTCCGATGAACTTGTACTCACCCAGTTTCTCCAGCGGCATTCCAGCACCGACGACCGCGGCGCGTTGTAGCAGCGCCTTTTTATCACCGAAGGCAAAACTTTTTCCGGCGAGCTGGTCGACGGTCCTGATAGGGCTGTTTTCTCTTACTACGATCATCAGCTTGAAAGACGCCTTGCCATTGGTGACGGTCTTGACGATCAGCCTGGCATTACCACGATCATGGGCACGCAAATATGCAACCGGCGTAAGGTATGCCAGATCCACGTTTCCTTTGACGGTATTGTCAATTGCCGCACCCATATCCGGAGAGAGTATCAGTGTTACCGGGCGCTTCAGTTCCTTGGAGAGGTACTTGATTAACGGGGTCAGTCGTTTGTGCATAACCGCCGGGATGTCCATGGCTACCGAGCCGAACTGAAGTTCTTCCTTGGGTTTTGCTGCAAAGCTGTTTGATAAAAAACTGACAGAAAGCAGCAATGCTGAAGCTAGTAGTGCGCTACCCGGGCGAATTCTCATAACAACAGTCCTCTGTTCAATAGGCCCGGTATTGTGACGATATTATTTCCGGGCTAATCCGACAATTGTAGCCCGGAATCAGCCTGCTTGCAGAGAGCTAGGGTTCGACGGGGAGGTCAATTTCCATGCAGACGCCCCCGCCGGAACGATTGCTCGCTGTAATTTTGCCTCCGTGCATGCGTATTGCGCGCTCGGCGATGGCCAGGCCCAGACCATAGCCACCCGACTCACGATCCCGCGCTTCCGCAACCCGCACGAAAGGCTCAAACAGGTGCGGCAGCATCGCCTCAGGAACACCAGGCCCGTGATCACAGATCGAGATCAGGTATGAACGATTCTCCGCGTCATATTGCACGCGTATCTCAACATCTGTACCCTGCCTGGTATAGCGAACAGCATTTCTTACAATGTTCTCGATGGCGCTGTGCAGCAGTATCTCATCACCAGTAATGATTCCACCGACTTCAAGCTCCAGTTTGACTCCCTTGTTGTTTGCCCGGGCCTCAAAAGAGGCGTCCTCCGTTATTGCCTTCAGTAATACTTCCAGATCAATTTCACTTTTTGTTGTGGAAATGCCACCGGACTCCAGCCTGGCAAGCGAAAGCAACTGGCCGATAAGCTCATTCAGGCGTTCTGTTTCACGCTCGATGCGGTCCAGTTCAGTATCCAGCGATGCGTCAGCGCGCTGACGAGTCAGGCCCAATGCCACTTGCAATCGTGCCAACGGTGATCGCAGTTCATGTGATGCGTCGCGCAATAATTGCTTGTGCGAGCCAACCAGTTGCTCCAGTCGCTCAGCCATGTAGTCAAAACCCTCTGCCAGATCGGCGATCTCATCCTTGCGCCCGCGCAGCCCCGGGGCTACCCGATGGCTGAGATCGCCGGACGCCATACGCTCGGTTGCCTGCTTCAGTCGACCGAGAGGTGCCGTCAGGTATCGGGCCAGCGCGAAACAGACCAGCCCTCCAATGATAGTGGCAAGCAGCACCGGGATCGCAATGACATGCGGCCGTTTGAGTACTCGACCGAGGGTTATGCTCTGGTAATCGGGGACGAGCCAGTAACGGTTGCCGTCAGGCGATACGATCAGGCGCCGCACCCGGGGACGATGTTGATGCTCATGCTCGCCATCGTTGTCTTCGAGTTGGTGATTCCATCGCGCCATCCGCCGCATTATTCGCGCCGGTACTTGCCGCCCAAGTAGTTCCTCGCCATGCTGATCGATCAGCAGGATCGGGATCGCCTCGTGATGATCCACCGACGTAAGCCATTTTTTTAGGGTAGCGAGATCCCCGGCACTGATAATCCTCTGAGCCTCCTGGCTATAACCAGACATCCGCGCGTGCAGGCCCGAGGTATTGTGTTCGCTACGAACATCATCGAGATAATTTGACGCCAGCCAGATAGTGCTACCGGCAAAAAGGAGAAGCGTCAGCCAGAATGAAATAAAAATTTTGAAAAACAGGCTATTCATTGTCATTGACCGTGAAAAGATAGCCGACACCGCGCACTGTCTTGATGCGTTCGTCACCATCGTGACGGGCTCCCAGTTTCTTGCGCAGGTTGCTGACATGCATATCAAGACTTCGGTCGTAACGGGACAATTCCCGGCCCAGCGCCTGGGTCGATAATTCCTCTTTGGACACCACATTTCCCGCACGCTGCATCAGCGCTTCGAGTACGCCAAACTCGGTACTGGTCATAGCAACGGGTTTGCCGTCCCGCAGGACCTTGCGTGAACCGCGAAACAGTTCGACGTCTTCGACCTTGAGGGGCGTGCTGGCCGGTGAAGACTCGGTCTGCCCCGGGTTATTTTCCGCTCTACGAAGAATTGCACGTATGCGTGCTACCAGTACCCTGGGATTGCATGGTTTTGCCAGGTAGTCGTCGGCACCCAGTTCCAGACCGACCACGCTGTCGACATCATCGCCCCGGGCGGTCAGGATCAGAACCGGAATCAGGGATTCTTCGCGTAACTCGCGCAAAACGTCCAGGCCAGTCATTTTGGGCATCATGATGTCGAGCACGACCAGATCGTGCTCTCCGGACCGGGCCTTATCGAGGGCGGTCGCACCATCGTGCGCCAGCGACACCTCGAAGCCGTCGCGTTCGAGATACTCGGCGAGCATTTCGCACAATTCAACGTCATCATCGGCCAGCAGAATTCGATTGGTGGTCATAGGGAAATCCGTAAAATACCTGGAAGTGCAAGAATCCAATACAGCAGTGGTCAAATAGTGCCACAGTGACCCCGGTCGTCTGTAGTCCATTTATGAGGACTTTACGAACCTTTACATAGATTTACCGTTTTCTCACCCAACATGACCGGTGACAGGGGTAGTCTGCACACACGTCGGCTGGAACGGGCCGGCAAACCAAGCAGAGCAGATCAACTTAAGGAGAAACACATGAACAAGTTAGCGACAGCGGCAATCGCAAGCGTGATGCTGGCCGGTGGGGCGTCGATGGCATTAGCCGACAGCGATCGTGGCGAAGGCCGGTACGAAATGGGTCATCATGGTTACGAGCGCCACGGCTATGAACACCATGGTTACGGCAAAGGCTGCGGATCTATCGACCGCATGGCAGACGCGCTCAACCTGGATGAAAAGCAGGTTGCCAAGATGCGTGCGATCAAGGACAAGTACCGTCCACAAAAGCAGGCACTGCGTGACAAGTCTCGCGAAAACCGCAAGGCCATGCGTGCACTGATGGACAAGGACACGGTTAAGGAATCGGATATCCGGAAACTGGCCGATGCCCGGGGCAAGATCAAGGCAGACATGATTGTGCTCAAGAGCAAAATGAAGCTGGAAATGCGCGAAGTTCTGACCAAGGAGCAACGCGCCAAGTGGAAAGAGATGCGTGAGTCTCGCCGCCGCGACAGCTAGTTCCATCGCAGGCAAAATGACAAAGGCAGCCCGGGAAACCGGGTTGCCTTTTTTATTGGGACTGGCATTCGCCCTAGGCGAAATAGTGATTTTGTAGTTTTTGTTCCCGTGAGTCCTGCAGGGTTATTGCAGCGGCAGGTGCACACTATGCGCTACAATCTCTCCAGGAAAAAACGGAATCAGAACATGAGCCAGTTAATGGGTGTCTTGCTTAATGGCATCGCACAGCTTGAATACGATCGTACCAGGACGCTGCCAGACCACCAGGCTGCCTACCTTGAGAAGATGGACCGGAAAATGGATGAAGGGATCTTGATTGATGGTGAAACGGTTGCCAACCCGGACACTGGCCAGCGTGCACAATTTGTCGCTGCCAACCTGGTGCATGCAATCAAGGCTAACGATGAGCAGAAAGCCGCCGCCATGTGTACCTATCTGGCTGATCGTATGTCGGATCTCAAACAGGTAAAGATTGTGGAAGGAGAAGACGGGGTATCGATCGATCTGGTGTTTGATGAGGACTACGTCAAGCAAACCGCCGTGGCGTTTCCAACCCTGAACTAATCATTCCCTTAATCCTTTCGGGGGCCATTCTCCAGCGCCTCCATCAAATGCGGAATCTGTGAAATCGCCGGCGCGCCATCCATCAACAGCGCCAGCGGCAGCACCTCAAACACCTGGTTATTGCTGGCGCCGTGTTCCAGTGCCGCCTGGGTATGTAAAAAAATATGCTCGCGATTCTGTCGAATAAGGGCAATGCCAAGTGCAATCAACTCGCGCGTAAAGTGATCAATCGGGCCGTGAATCATCACGAAATCTCGCCACGAATCCTGCCAAGACCTCCACAACGGGGAACTGCCGGCAGGGCTGGCATTCAGGAACAGTGCAATCTTCTGGACCTGCGTAATTTCCTGTTGCGTCGCGCCCAGATCAGAGGCCGATTTGGTATGGATTCCAATGCAACGACTGCAGTCCTTGGTCAGCGCCATGCCCAGCGTGACCAGTTCTTTTTCCTTTCGCTCCAGCGCACCTTTACGGCTGCTCTGCTGGGCAATTTCACCAATAATCTCCAGAAACTCATCTAGCCCATAGGTCCGGGCCTTGGTGAGGGAGGCAATAAAGTTATCCTGATCAGTCATTGTCGGTGCCGGTTCCCAGTCATTAATACAGTTTGATTACCGAGTATTACCGGAACTATAGCAAAGCAATTCGGGGGTCGAGAGGCTCGTTTCAGTAAAATTCGGCGAACTATTTATCAGTTTCGTCTGTACGGCGGAACCACAATCCGGTCTCCGTCGCCAACAGCTCGCCTTCGACGACGTCGCCGTCGATGCACGAAAGCCGGCCCAATGTATCTGCCTGCCAGACCTGGTGCTCGAGTTCAGAAAGCTCTTTCGGCGGATTGCGTGCCGTCACATGCGTGATCTGTCCGCCAGCAATAACAGCCCAGACAGTGTAGTCGCGATGCACCAGCTGCGACATCGCGGTAGTGGCGGCTGAGAGCTGGCCGCCGAATTCATCCTGACGCTCAAGTGAAGCGGCTTCATCCGATTCCAGCGGTACCGGGTACCAGCCCCTGGCCAGGCAGGTCCGGTATTGATGCTCCAACAAGGGTACGTTCAGCTGCCGTGCGCGCTCGCATGCCTCGACGTAGCAATCATAGTAGGGGCTTTTGTGTGAGATTGGTGTACTGGTTTCGGTTTCGCAGAGGACCTCGATTTGCTCGAATCGGTCCTCGAGCATTTCAGTAAACCAGCCAACACGGGTAAAGCCTGTCGCGCTATCCCGACCGATCACAAGACGATTGGGATAGCTGCGAACTGGCATTGTTGTCGGAGCTTCGAGAGCCCTAGGAGTTGTCCTTGCGGAATTTTTTCAACAACTGTGCTGCGCACTCAGGGCCAGACTCATTTGCCCACTTGCTAAAGACGCCATTGGCGTTGGTCTTCAGCTCATCCAGGGTCGGCGCGGTCTTCTTGTCTTTTTTCTTCACCACACAATTACCGCTCCATATCTTCTGGCCATCAGCAGTGCGGATCAGCTGGGCCGATGCGATATACTGGCTCCAGTACCTCTTCCAGTTACCAAGAAAATAAATCATCTGCCACATGCCAGGGTCGAATTGCAGGACATAGGGCTCTTTGAATGTGTTCTTGAGATTTTTTCGCTTCGCCTGGTTGCGATCGAGATAGCTCGCGTGAACCTTGAAATTGCTGAGACCGGGATCGGATTTCAGACCCTTCAGAAATTCATCGCGCACGGTCAGTATCGGATTTCTGACCTTGTATTTTTCAAGCATGCCATAAGCACCTTCAGCGCCTCCAGCCAGACCAAACGTGAATTCAAATGTTACCGCGCCGGTAGGCGTGGTGATGATTGGACCGACCGGTCCGCGTACTGTTGCCGGGATCGTTGGCTGGGCCTTAATTGTGCTGATGACACTGTCAGCGCTAGCGGTATTGCCGGCAAAGACGGTGGCCAACAGGCTCAGGCCGAATGCCATGACAGAAAAGTTGTTAGTTTTATCCTTGTGCAACATGCTCAGACTCCTCCTCATTTAATCGCGGGTAAATAATTTTTATTGTATCGACGTGCCTACTGTTCCGTGTCGCAAGTCTATGCGTATTTTACACCAGAAACAGGCTTGCCAGCAGCAGGAACACGAAGAATCCCAGCGCATCAATCATGCCGGTGAGAATTACACTGGAGCCCATTGCCGGGTCGCGCCCGATACGTTCCAGCAGTACCGGTGCACTCACACCAAGTAGTGCAGCGAGCAAGAAGCTCAACGCCATTGCGACGGTTACCACGACCGAGAGCCCAATCTGCTGGTAGAACAAATAGGCAAACAGGCCAACGACAACGCCCCAGACTATTCCATTTAATAGTGAGATGGCCAATTCCTTGCGCAGCAGGTGCCAGAAGTTGCTGCCTTGTAACTGGTTTAGCGCAAGGCTACGTATAACCAGCGCCGTGGTCTGGTTACCGGTGTTGCCGGCGACACTGGCGATGATCGGCATCAGCGAGGCCAGTGCTATCAGCTCAGCGATGGTGTTCTCAAACGCACCAATCACCCTGGATATGCCAAATGCCGTTACCAGATTGATCCCCAGCCACAGCCAGCGGTTCCTGGCACTGTCCCAGATTCTGGCGAACAGGTCCTCGCTCTCAACTACGCCGACGACATTCAGTGCGTCCTTTTCTGATTCTTCCCTCACGTAATCGAGAACCGCATCAATCGTCAGGCGACCAATCAGTTTGCCGCGCTCATTGATAACCGGCGCCGAGACCAGGTCATAGCGCTCGAAAGCGAGCGCGACTTCATCCAGTTCGTCCCGGGGATGAAAAGTGACGACGCGCTCGCGCATGGCGTCTTCGACCCGTGTGTCAGATTCATTTAATAAAATATCCTGCAGGAACAGGGCGCCAATCAGGTGACCGCGAAGATCGATCACGAACAGTTTGTCGGTGTGGTCAGGCAATTCCTTGCGCGAGCGCAGCATCGCTTGTACGTTCTCCATGGTTTGATCCGGTTTGAGGATAACCATGTCGCTTGCCATCAAGTGGCCGGCTTCTTCCTCGCGATAGGTGACGGCGGTATGTACCCATGTGCGCTCCTCGCTGGTCAGCGTTTGCAGCGCAGTATGAAATGCTTCATCAGGCACCGCGTCGCTGAGATACGTCAGGTCATCTGGATCCAGTTCACTCAATGCCGCCACAATATCTTCTTTGGACATCGATTCGACTACGCTCTCCAGTACTGCGTCAGCCAGTTCCAGCATGACTTCACCACGGCGCTGTGTCGGGATGTGATCCCAAACAAGCTTGCGGTGCTCACTGGAGAGAACTTCAATCAGGTCTGCCAGGTCGGCTGCGTGGAAACGCCGCAGATGTCGCTCGAGTTCAGCATCGTGACGTTTCTGCAGAAGTGAGCGTTCAAGCTCCTGCCGCGGGCCGGGATTGACATCAACCAGGTGCATTTCGAGTTCAAATTTCTCAATCAGCCGCTTGAGTGCTTCATGCTGTTCCTGCAAGGAAAAGGTGGAATTTGTCATGGCATCGGAATCCGTTGGTGTTAGCTGGTTAATCCTGAGTGATATACCGGCTCGCCCATGCGCTGATGGCATCGGCGGCATATTCCGCATCGGCAGGGTTACTCAGCAGGTGATCGGCATTGTCCAGCGAAATGAGGCTCTTCGGTTCATGTGCGCGCTCAAACAGGTGGTAGGCATGTTCGATTTCAATCAATTCATCTTTCGGCGAGTGCAGCAGTAACAGCGCCTTGTCCATGCTCTGTAGCGAGTCAGTGAGAGAGTGTTCCGAGATATCTTCAAGGAACTGCTTGCGAATGGTGAATTTCTGACCGCCGATGGAAACGTGGGCCCAGCCCTGGGCCTCGATTTCCGCCACCCGGTCACGCAACAGGTGACGCATATGCCCCGGATCATCCGGTGCCGCGATAGTCACGACAGCGCGCGCCTCGGGTATTCTACTCGCAGCCGCGATAACGGCGGCGCCACCCAGGCTGTGACCAATTAACACCTGCGGCGCGCGATAGTTGCCACGTAAATATTCGGTAGCAGCGAGCAGGTCGTCTATATTGGAGCTGAAGTTGGTGTTGGCAAAATCGCCCTCGCTGTTACCCAGCCCGGTAAAATCAAAGCGCATGACTGCAAAGCCACGATTCGCCAACCCGCGGCTAATTCGCGTGGCGGTGCCTATATTCTTGGAGCAGGTAAAACAGTGGGCAAAGAGTGCATATGCCTTAATGTCAGACTCGGGCCGCTCAACCAATGCCGACAGCGTTTCACCCTTGTTATTGAGGAAGCTGTGTTTCTCGCGAACGAGTGAGACATCGGATCGCTGTGTGCTCGACATTTTACTATCTCAGGATCGCGGTGTTTCGGAATAGTCATCGTCGGGAATCGCGGTGTACTCCCTGATTACCTGTGCGCCTAGCAGCAGAATCGCGGTGGCAATCTCCAGGCTCAATACGATAACCAGGACCGTGGCAAAGGTGCCGTAAATCAGGTTGACGGACGACAGGCTGGAGAAATACCAGATCAGTATCCGACGCATCAGCTCCCACAGGACCGCTGCAGTGACGCCACCGATCAGGGCATGTTTCAGACGAACAGGTGCCGGCGGCAGCACGTAGTAGATGGCGGTAAACAGGAAGGCTTCACCGATTAACCCTAACCAGGGTGCAATCGCGTGCGAGTCAGGCAGCCACTGTGTTGCATCCCTGGACGCCAGGATACCGAGCGCCCAGGTCAGCAGCGTAAGTATGAAAAAAGCGAAACCCACCATCAATACGAATGCGTATGGCAGTAGCAACGACATCCACATTTTGCGCGAAAGTACGGCAAAATGCCCGGCGAAGATGACCGAGAGCGCGTTTTCCAGTGCGGAGAAAGCAAATGTACTAAACAGGATCATGGTAACGCCACCCAGCAGCCCGATAACCTGCCAGCTTTCCAGAAATGCCTGTAGTTGGCGCATGACCGGTGCGGCCTTTCCCGGCGCCACAATATCGACGTAATCCTTTGTCGCTGAAAGGACTAGTTGCGGATCAAACCACTGCGAAATTGCAACCGCGAACAACGCCAGCATGGGGATGATCGACAAAAGTGCGTTGTATGCCACCGCACCCGCCATCAACAACCCGTGGTTGCTCTGAAATGCCTTCAGAACCTGCCAGACAAATCCGAGTGGATGATTAACAACGTGTTGAGCGCGAGTTGAAGGCCG
Organism: Acidiferrobacterales bacterium; assembly: GCA_022340825.1. GTDB lineage: Bacteria > Pseudomonadota > Gammaproteobacteria > Acidiferrobacterales > JAJDNE01 > JAJDNE01. The sequence goes on from JAJDNE010000004.1 coordinate 9,760, forward strand.
AAGCATAGTAAAACGGACGCGTAATGGATTTGCGCCATATATTAAGGTGTATAGCTCGCGAACGGAACTGAATTGCAGCGGTTGGGCTACCTAGCGAGGATTCGAGGACCCGAGTGCCGCCTGTAACCCGATATCCAGTGTCGGGTATTCCGGCTCGATGCCAAGCTCAGAGCGCATGAGGTTGTTGTCGAGACGCTTTGACTCGGTGAGGTAAGAAATCAGCTCACGACTGAAAATCTGTTTTGCCTCGTCCAGGGAAATCTGCTTTGGTCGCGGCAGGCCCATGGCATCAGCGATATGATTGAAGTAGTCAGTCATCGTTGATGGATTGCCATCACTGATATTGTATACACTGCCCGGGTTGCCATGATCCATGGCTGCGAGACAGGCGCGTACCAGGTCGACAACGTGGATACGGTTGCTCCAGGGCGATTCGGATTCGGCAAGCACCGGTGTGCCTTTTTCAATCCGTTTCGTCGGCACTTTTCCCGGACCGTAGATTCCTGGAACCCGCAGAATGCATACCGGTACACCGGTTTCATCTGACCAGCTGCGCAATGCCTGTTCTGCATCCCACCTTCGTTTCGCACGATCGGCGACAGGCACAGGTTGACGTGATTCTTTCACCCATTCGCCGTGGCAATCACCATAGACACCAGTCGTGCTTATGTAGACAACACGCGAAGGCAGCTGATCAGGGCTGATCCCGCCCAGAAAGGCGCGAATGCGCGGATCCGTGGTACCCGCCGAAGGCGGCGGTGCGAAATAGTAGATACCACTACCGGCCATTGGCAGCGAATCAAGGCCAGCAGGTAAATCGAGATCGAGAGCGATGGCATTGATCCCCGCGTCCAGCAACACCTCGCGGCTTGCTTCGGTGCGTACCAGGGCGAGCAGGGTGTTGCCACGTGCCAGTTCGTTTTCAGCAACGCGTCGGCCGACGTAGCCGCAACCTGCAAGAATGATGTTCACTGAGGCTGATCGAGGGCCACGCCAAGAATTGCACCGGTCATGTGGTGCGATGCACCAAGATGCGAGGTGATGCTGATCTTCACATCGGGATACTTCTCCTGGACCGGCGCCACTTCACCCGGGATGTCCTCGACCACGTGGCGACCGGCTGCCAGGAAATAGGGCATTACCACCACTTCTGTTGCACCGCGTTCGATACAACGCTCGAGCCCCTGTGGAATCAGCGGTTCGGCCAGCTCCAGAAAGGCACAGTCCACGAGTTCGAATTCAGTGTTTTCCCTGGCAATAGCTTCGGATAACGCGCGCACCTCGTCATTGGATGCCTGGCGACGTGAGCCATGCGCGACGATCAACAGACTCTTCATGATGCTTCCTTCACATTTCTCTGTTTCTGGATATCGGCCAGGTCCCGGATGACTTCGTTGCTATGTGTGGCGGGACTCACCTTGCGATAGATTTTGGCAATGCGGCCATCGGGGTCGATGATAAACGTGTGCCGGCGTGCGAATCGTAATGGCCCAAACGAAAAGTAACTGCCGTACAGGCCGGCGATTTTACCATCGGTGTCGGCCAGCAGCGGGAACGGCAGGCTGTATTTTTTCGAAAACTCGGCATGGCTGTTTTCATTGTCGATACTGATACCCAGTACCTCGGCCCCGAGTTTATCGAGTTTGAAATAATCGTCCCGGAAATTACAGGCCTCTTCGGTGCAACCCGGGGTGTTGTTCTTCGGGTAGAAATACAGCACGACCCAGTGATTGCGGTAATTACTAAGGCGGCGCTGTTTTCCGTTCTGATCTGTCAGGACAAAATCCGGTGCAATCTCGTTCAGCTTCATTGCTTCTTCCTCGGCTAAAACCGTCGCTACGGCCAATAGCAGTATCAGCATCAGTAGCGATCCGGGTTTTCGAAATTTCCTGTTCATCGTCAACCGAAATTCCGAGCGCAGTCAGGCGGCCGACCGGTCGGACGCAACCGTGCCCAATTGTTTGTATGCTACCAGCGCGGCATCGCGAGATTGAACAAGGTCCACAACCGGTAGGGGATAATTCTCGCCCAATGCGACACGACTTGCATTAAGCAGTGATTCTGGTGCGTGCCACGGTTTATGAATCCACTTGTCCGGCAACTGGCTCAATTCGGGTAGCCAGCGACGAATATAGGCGCCATCCCGGTCAAACTTCTCACCCTGGGTCACCGGATTGAAGATGCGAAAATACGGCGCCGCATCCACACCGCTGCCGGCGACCCATTGCCAGTTCATGCTGTTTTGCGCCAGATCAGCGTCGATCAGCGTATCCCAGAACCAGCGCGCTCCCTCAAGCCAATGGATACGCATATTCTTGGTCAGCAACGAGGCACAAATCATCCGTACCCGGTTGTGCATCCAGCCGGTTCGCCACAATTCGCGCATGCCAGCATCAACGATTGGGATGCCGGTTTCGCCGCGTTGCCATGCCCGCAACAGTCTGTCGTTACGTTGCCACGGGAATGATTCGAAACGACGGTTCATCGGCACGTTCGTGGTTTGGGGAAAGTGCACCAGCACATGATGGGCGAAATCTCGCCAGACAAGTTGTCGCAGAATGGTATCGGCGCCAGCACTAACACCGTTGCCGGGGTAGCGGTTGCGTATCAGCTCCAGCTGGTATGCAACCTGCCGCGGGCTCAATTCGCCAAAGTGAAGGTGCGCCGATAGCCGTGTCGTCCCGGGGTGTGCCGGCCGGTCCCGAAGGACGGGGTAGTCGGCGACCAGTCCATCATCCAGCGCCCCCAGCAATTTTTGTCCGTGGGATTCACCCGGTTGCCAGTGTTGTAGCAGTTTTGTGTGCCAGCTATGGCGGGGTAGCAGATCCAGCGTAGCAATATCAAGCGATGCCAGATTTTTTCCGCTGGCGGGAATTTTTTTGGGTGCTGACAGTGGCTCCGGCGCGTTCCAGGTTTTCAGGAAACGCTTCCAGTACGGTGTGAATACGCGGTAGGGCGTACCGCTATTGGTGCTAATGGTGCCGGGTCGGGACAGCAGGTTGCCGTTCAAGATGGTGAATGTGACACCGGCTCGGCCCAGTGTGGTCGCGATCTGGTCGTCGCGCTGGCGCAGGGCAGGCTCATAACGTTCGTGGGCAAAGATTGCATGTGCGCCGGTTTCCTTGATGATCTCGGCAAGTACGTCAAGGCTATTTCCCTTCCTGATGACCAGGCGGTTGCCGGCCTGTTCCATCGCCCGTGCCAGTGACGTGAGGCTGTGGTGCAACCACCAGCGGCTGGCCGCACCGGGTGACCATGGCGCCGCTTCGTCCGGGCTGTGTATATACAGCGCCACGATCTTTGCCCCTGTCTCTATCGCCCGCTGCAATGCGGGGTGATCAGCCAGTCGCAGATCATGACGAAACCAGACGATGGCAACGTCTGTCATCAGAGCAGTGCCTCGATAGCATTCACCAGTTTCGGATCCTCCGGTCGGACGCTGCTCGCGAAACTGCCAACCAGTTTCCCGTTACGATCGAGCAGGTATTTGTGAAAGTTCCACTGCGGGTATTGGCCCGAGAGCTGCGCAAGCTTGCGGTACATCGGACCCGCCTGATGTTCGGCAACGCGCGTTTTCTCAAACATCGGGAACTGCACGCCATAGGTCAGGCGGCAAAAGTCCTGTATCTGTTTTTCGCCCTTGTATTCCTGGTTGGCAAAATCCGAAGACGGGAAACCAAGCACGACAAATCCACGCGCCTGATACTTGCGGTACATTGCTTCCAGGCCCTCGTACTGTGGTGTGTAGGCACACTTGCTTGCGGTGTTCACAATCAGCACTACCTTGCCGCCATAGGTCTCGCACAGATCAACCGGTTTCTTGTCGACCAACGTGAGTTTGGTGAATGTCAGTGCTTCGCCACAACCGCCGTGGACGTTGGCGGCGATCGACGGATTCAGGGTAGCGCCAAATACCAGCAGCAGGACGAAGGTGAACAGGCCTCGCTTCAGCACTGCGTTAGACACTGTGCAACCTGCGGATGGAGCGGGTCATCTCAACCACTGGCTGATCCAGTTTCGGCAGGTTCGATCCGAACCGATTATCCGGTTTTGTCAGCAACATGTGCACGGTACCGATCGCGCGTTCAGCGAAGCCCCCCTCGGTATAACAAAGGTAGAATTCCCACATGCGGATAAAGCTCTCCGGGTAACCCAGTGCACGTACCTGTTCGATGTTGTGGAAAAACTGTTCACGCCAGCGAGCAAGCGTTGTTGCGTAGTGCGGACCGATATCTTCCAGGTGGAACAGGCGCATGTCGGTGCGCCGTGTAATTGCGCCGGACATTGCTGTTACCGACGGGATGAAACCACCGGGGAAGATATATTTTTGTATGAAGTCGACCGAACGTCTGGCTTCGTCATAGCGCTGGTCCGCGATCGTGATCGCCTGCAACAACATGGCGCCGTCCGGTTTAATCAGGCTGCTGCATTTCTCGAAATAGGTGCCCATAAATTGATGGCCAACGGCTTCGATCATCTCGATGGAAACCAGCTTGTCGTAGGTGCCCTCAAGGTCTCGATAGTCCTCGAGCAGCAGCGTAATACGGTCTTCCAGCCCGGCCGCCACGACTCGTTCACTGGCATAATCAAACTGCGCCTTTGAAATGGTGGTGGTCGTTACCCGGCAGCCGTAGTGGCGTGCTGCATGAATGGCGAATCCGCCCCAACCGGTACCGATCTCGATGACGTGGTCTTCCGGACAGAGTTGCAGTTTCTGGCAGATGCGGTCCAGCTTGGCTTCAGACGCCTGTTTCAGTGTCGCACTCGGGTTCTCGAAAATGCCACACGAGTACATCATGGTTTCATCCAGAAACAGGGAAAACATGTCGTTGCCCAGGTCGTAATGGGCAGCAATATTTTTTTTGCTTCCGTCACGGCTGTTGCGCCTGAGAGAATGAATCAACTTGTTGAACGGTCGGGTCAACCGAGCCAGGCCATTGTCCAAACGGTCCAGCACACCCCGGTTGCGTACAAAGATGCGCACCAGGTCGGTCAGGTTGTCGCACTCCCACAGATTCTGCATGTAGGACTCGCCGGCACCGATCGTACCGCCGAGGCCGATATCGCCCCAGAAGCGGGAATCGAGAACAGTAATACGCGCGTGGCAGTCAAACTCCGGACGGTGCTTGCCGAAGCGATATACCGCATCGCCGTCGATAATCGTGAGCTCACCATGCTGAATATTCTCAAACAGTGAAAGTAGTGCACTCTTGACGATACCATCGATAAAGCCTGTCGTGCGTCGACTGCTTTTCAATTCGCTAATGCTTGTCTGGTTGATCTTCATTAACTCTTCACCGAATGCGGTGCCTCCTCTTTGACTGAGTGTTGGATGAACGGGACTCGCTTGAGCCATAACCTTAGTGCTTCATAGTAGATCGCAAGAACGACCTTCATCGTGATGAACGGAAACTGTATCAGTACCCCGGCAAGCGAGGCGCCAGTAATCTCCCGGCGACGCAGTGTCAGCGTTGCGTCAAAGACCTTGTTGCTGTTTTTCTCGTTCTCAATGTGAACCAGCAGGTGCTCCTCCGGTTGCGACAGACGCCAGAGGTAACGCATATCGAGATCCATAAACGGTGAGACGTGAAACTGTTTTTCAATTTCATAGCGTTTCTTGGTTCTGCTGCCGAAGTTGATCGATTCGTCCAGTACATAGCAGTGCTGTTCCCCCCACGGGGTATTGTTGACCTCGGCCACGACGGTCTCGACTGATTCACCCTTGCGGTCAAAGCAGAAAAAGAAACTCACCGGATTGAATCCATAGCCAAAATAGCGCAGGTGGGTCAGGAGGCGAATCGGGCCGGCAGGGCGTCGACCGGTCTCGTTCTGCACCAGGTCGCGCACCGCTTCGGCCAGCGGTTTTTCCGGGTCACCCAGGTGATCCTCGCGCCTGAAGCGGGCCAATGCCGGCCGCGTGACTGACCACAACCAGCGCTTGCTGAATACGGTATCGAGTTCATCCAGATCCAGGTAGACCTGGAACAGCTTGTAGGCAAAGGCGTGTTCGCGCGGGGCGAAACGCCGATGCCTAACTTGCCCGACGTAAAGGCAGCTTTGCATTGATTCGCTCCTGGAAGTGATTGAGTGCGTGCAAGGCGCTGACCACACCGTCTTCATGGAAACCGTGACGCCAGTAGGCGCCGGCAAAATAGGTCCGGTTAACACCGTTGATATCGCCCTGGCGCGCCTGTGCTGCGACACCTTCAGTCGTATAAACCGGGTGGTCATAGACCATGCGCTTGATGATCTTGTCGGGGTTCACTGCGCTGGTGTTGTTCAGCGTGACACAGAACTGATCCGATACCGGCAGGCTCTGCAGGATGTTCATGTTGTATGTCAGTGCTGCATGGCTCTGTTCACCGTTCAAGATGTGGTAATTCCACGCTGCCCAGGCCCGACGCGACTTCGGTAGCACCGTGTGATCGGTGTGCAGTATCGCTTCATTGGTCTGGTAGGGGATTGCGCCAAGGACTTCCCGCTCCAGCGGTGACGCATCCTGCAGCATGCGCAACGCCTGATCGCTGTGACTGGCGATGAAGACCTGGTCAAAACGCTCCACGTGTCCGTCGGCACTCGTAATCTGCACATGTGTCGGGAAACGCTTTACCGAGACCACCGGGCAGTTCAGGCGAATATTGTCCCGAAACGATGCTGTCAGTTTTTCCACGTAAGTCTTTGACCCGCCCTTGATCACGTACCACTGCAACTGTTCGTCGACACCAAGCAATCCGTGATTCTTGAAAAACCGCACGAAATAGCACGCCGGGAACCGGAACATCAATTTCGGTTCGGTGGACCAGATTGCCGCACCCATTGGGACAATAAACTGGTCAATAAACTCCTTGCTGTAGGAATTCTTCTCAAGGTAATCACCCAGTGTCAGCGACTCGTCCCAGGCTTGCAGCAGTTCACGGGACTCCCGGAAGAAGCGCAGGATATCGCGCAGCATGCGATAAAAGCCCGGGCGCAGAATATTGCGGCGCTGGGCGAATAGTTGATTCAGGCTGCCACCGTTGTATTCCAGTCCGGTACGTTCAGATTTCACTCCGAAGCTCATGGTTGACGGCTGGGCTTCGACCCCCAGCTCGTCCAGCAGGCGAATGAAATTGGGGTAAGTCTCCTGATTGAAGACGATGAAACCACTGTCAACGGTATATTGTTTACCGTGCCACTCGATATCATGGGTATGGGTATGTCCGCCGATGTAGTCATTGGCTTCATAAACAGTAACGTCGTGATCGCGCGACAGATGGTACGCGGCAACGTTGCCGGCAATGCCGGTTCCGATAACAGCAATTTTCATATTAACCTCTTTGATTTCACAGTCGATTTCATGACTGGTTCTCGCGTGTGTCCCAGCGATGCGGGACTTTCCTGATCTTGCCGGTGTCGTAGCCGAGATCGGCCAGGAACTTCAGCAACCTGGTGTAGTCCTGTTCCGGAATTTCCGGCGCGCGCGCCATGATCCAGACGTAGTCTCTCTTCTCGCGTCCGATGACTGTCTGGCGATAGTCCTTGTCCAGATAGACCACCCGATAGTCGGCCTTGATCGGCCAGATAAACTGCATGCCCCACAGGGCGTTGGATTTCTTGTCGACAACGAAGCCCATCGGGTGGAATTCCTTTTTCTTGCCGTCAAACCCGCCTTCGAGAAAGGTAAAGGTTGTCGCCACGTTGCCCTCATCAGTCAGCGCATATGACTCGACGGCGTTATACGATTCCTTCTCAAGAAATGTCGGTATAGCGGCGATGACATACCAGTCACCCATGAAGCGATTCAGGTCGACATAGTCGACGGTCTTCATCGGCGGATGCGGGCTGCTGCAGGCAGACAGGCCCAGAATGGACAGCAGGGAAACAAGCAGTGCAATTGGCTTCATCACGATCACCTCACTTAATCCATCAGGTAACGCAGCTTGCGGCCACTGTCAGTTGTTGACTGCAGGGCAAGCCAGCGAGAGTTACTTTCGGCGTACCACAAATCGATCACAGCCTGGTCCGAAATCAGACGGTATCGGTTGGCGGCAATGTTCTGGTCACGCACGGCAATCAGATCGCGACCCATCGGAATAAACGTGACATCGACGTATTCGCCCGTCTGGGCGTTGAGCAGACGATCGGCGCCAAGAATTGCCGGGTCCCAATAGGCGAAGGTCATGACACAGTCCGACAGTGTCGTACGTTCGGATCCATTATCGAGATGGAAGCGACTGCCTATGGTTGAGCCGGTAACATCGAAACGCTTTCCATTGTCATCGGTACGGGAGCGAATGCTGCGCAAGCACTGCCGCTGCCATTGCTCGGTGTTCTGGTGGCGATAGCTGTAGGCATTGATGAACAAAAACTTCACGTCGAAGCTGGCATCGATATCAAGTGTATGACGACCATTGTCCCGAGGGGTTAGCCGGAAATTGTGGTAACCGATCCACTTATCATCGAGATATACCTTGAAACGCCATTCCTGCACGGGACCCGCAGCTATTGCCTGGCTGCCCAATAGCACCAGTGAAAACAGAAACAGACCAGACAGAATATGTGCATGAGCGCGAATCATGTTTATGCCTCCTGGGATTTCAGGTTTGCTTTCCGCGGCCCAGGGAGGAACGCATTGGTGCGCTCTATGTATTCACGGTATGCCGGACGACGTTCCTGGATATCTTTTTCCAGCATTGCGACACCCGACACCTTGAGTAGCAGAAAGGTCATCAGTGCCGGTGCGAAAACAGACCACCAGCCACCGGCCGCGGCAGCGATGGCAAAGTAGCCCCACCAGATGCAGGCCTCACCAAAGTAGTTGGGGTGACGGGTATAGCGCCAGAAACCGGTATCCAGCACCTTGCCACGATTGCCTGCGTCACGCTTGAAGCGCAGTAACTGGTAGTCACCGCCAGCCTCGAAGGTCATCCCCAGTAGCCACAGGGCGATGCCCAGCCCATCGAGCCAGCCGAGCGGGGCGGTACTGTTGACGGCCAGCAGCAGGGGCAGGGAAATAATCCACGCCAGCACGGCCTGCAATCCAAAAACGATGTACAGGCTCTTGAAGGTGAAGCCCGGTTCGTTGTTGGCGCGTATTTGCTGGTACCGATAATCTTCCCCTTCACCCCAGTTGCGCACCGTGATGTGTATAGACAGCCGCAGCGACCAAACGGTAACAAGCATCAGGACAATGCCTGTCCTCGGGCCAGCACCGGCAAGTGACGCGATATAGACCAGGGTTGCAAGCAGAAACATCAGTGACCAGAGGCTGTCAACGATGCTGACGTCGCGCTTGATAACGCTCACAATCCAGAACACCACGCCGAATACCAGCACCGCCGCCAGGCCGGAAAGAAATGCATTGAAATCAAACATGGCAGTTTTCCTCTAGGCAATCTTCTGTTCATTGAGTGCCGGGGCAGCGCTTCTCTCGTGTGCGGTCCCGTCGAGTTTCTCTCCCAGCGCCATTAACACCGGCATGAACGCTGCCCAACCCGCGCTCAGCACGATCATTGCCAGCCAGAAATCCGGGAAGGCGACTCCGCCGAGCTGATGACCGGCGTAAAACGCCAGCGGGCCGAAAATGGCGCCGGATAACAGTGCCAGCCACCAGCGGCCCCGCATCCAGCGCATGGACACGTTCAGCGTTGTGGCAAACAGCATCCACATGGCGACAATCCAGTGCGGCGCAGTGTTGTCGATCAGGATGCCGGACGGGTAATACGTGATGCCGAGTGCGACCAGCGCGCTATCCCAAATCGCACCCATCGCACCGACGATCGCAACCAGCAGCAGTTCGTTGCGTCGATTGGGTACGCGCCAGAGATGCAATGCCACCACCGCCATGGCGGCCAGTGTTCCGGCCCAGGCGAGATTGTTGGCGCCTCCCAAAACCGTGGCAAACCAGCCCAGCTGAAACGCGATAAAGTTGATTAGCAGATTCATGATTGTCTCCGGATCGTTATCAGCCTTGCTGGTCAGGCCGTTCAAACAGGTAGTGGCTGACCTGCCATTCCTGGCCATTGTTGAAACCAAACAGTTCGGCACAGGCCATGAAGAACATGCGCCAGCGCATCCACCATTGTTGCGTGTTTTCCTCACCGTAAACGTCGGCCAGAATCGGCCAGACCTCTTCCTTGCGGGTATCCATATTGGCGAGCCAGGCATTACTGGTCTTCTCGTAATGCGTGCCATCCCAGCGCCAGCGTTGCACCAGTTTCAGGTGATCCTGAAAATACAAAGGCAATCCATCGCTGGGCATGATGCCGCCGGAGAAGAAGTGGCGGGTCATCCAGTCATCATCACCGTTGTCTTCATAGGGGTAGGGTGCGCCATTGTGCGTAAAGATGTGCTTGAAGAAACGACCGCCCGGCTTCAGCCAGTGGTAGATACGCTGGTAGAGCTCGCGATAGTTCCGCATATGCTCAAACATCTCTACCGAGACAACGCGATCAAACGTTGCATCAATAGCGAAGTCATTCATGTCAGCCGTAACTACTGTAATATTGGTGTGGCCTTTGTCACGAGCCTGTTGCTCAATGTATTGCCTTTGAGAACCTGAATTGGATACAGCAGTGATCCGGGCGTTCGGGTAATGTTCGGCCATCCACAGGGTGAGCGATCCCCAGCCACAACCCAGTTCAAGAATATCCATGCCATCTTCGATACCAGCGCGTTCAGTTGTCAGTGCGAGTGCCTCGATCTCGGCGTCGTCAAGACGGGAAACATTTTCCGGCCAGTAAGCGCAGCTGTATTTGCGACGGGCACCCAGCACCAGCTCAAAGAAGGAGGAAGGCACTTCGTAGTGTTGTTCGTTGGCCTTTTCCGGTACCAATGCCACCGGTGAACGATCCATCTCCCTGACGAAAGCCATTTCCATTTCCAGTTGCTGCTCGACGTCGCCCGGTGCAAGCTCACGAAGACGTTCGCGCAGCAGGCGGCGAATGCCGGCACGAATCAATGGATCCGGAATCAGGCCCTGTTCACTCCAGTCAATTGCTTTTGCTGTTGCTGCGCTCATTGGTTTCGCTCCTGCACTATATGAATGCGGTTAATTAATTTCTTTTTTCGATGGGTTATCAAAAGCACCGAGTACACGGTCGATGTCGCGCAGGCCGAGAGTGAGGTCATTGCCTACGGATCTGGCGCCTGCCCGCGTAATTTCATCGGTGTAGTTCGTTGCTGTTGTGCCGCCGACAAAGACCGGTACGGCGACTCGTTTGACCAGCTCTGGCAACTGTTCTGCCAGCAGCTCCGGTGATGGCTTGATCGAACCTGAAAGCACTATGGCGTCACACTTTGTGCGCTCGACCACTAATGGCAGCTCCGCCAGTGGCATATCGGCACCAAGCAAGATCACCTGAAAGCCACGATCGTGCGCTGCCAACCCGAACAGGAGCAGGCCCAATTCATGCAGTTCACCCGGCAGGCAGGCCGCCAACAGCCGCGGGCCCCGTGGCTTTCCCTGGCGATGGTGAAAGCGGGCACCCAGCTTGTTGCGCATGTAGACGCCGAAAAAGTGTTCTTCTGCGACGCTGCCGGTGGCGTTCTGCCAGCGATCGCCGAGCTCGGTAAGCAGAGGTATCAACAACTGGCGTGTAACGATCTCAACCGGGTAGAGCGACATCGCTTCGTTGTAAGCCCGTTCGAGCCCGCTCTCGTCGAAATGTTCGATTGCGGCCACCATGCGGCTGAGATAAGTGTTCCAGGTGTCATCGCTGGAGCTGGCCCCCGCTACAGAGGAGCTGGATTGCAGCGCATCGCGCACCTGGCCGATGGAGATGCCTTCATTCACCAGCCTCAGGATTTGCTTGATACGTTCAATATCGCTGGCCGAGTACAGACGATGGCCCTTGTCGGTGCGATGGGGTTGTATCAGGCCATAACGGCGCTCCCATGCACGCAGGGTTACCGGGTTAATGCCGGTGAGGGCTGAAACCGTGCTGATCGGGTAGTGCGCGGTTGAGTTGTCGAGCTCTGTATTCATTGACGGTTCATTACCTGTACAAGACTTGTACAAATATTATACATTCATTGATGATACCGTCAATAAAATTTTCTAAATAATATAACTATATGAATATTAATACAAAATAATAAATAATAGTGTACACTATTTGTACAAGTATTGCAGAATATTTACTTAACACATTGTTTATATTGGGATTATTGGAGAACGCAACGGACAGCGGCGCAAATCGAGTGTGGTCGAGGAAGTATTGGGGGGTTAGAAGGCTGGTTTGCTCTCAAGGTCCAGCTGCTCGCCGGTGAGCGGATGGCTAAAGGCGAGCCGGGTTGCATGCAGAAACAGTCGATCCGCCATACCACGCGTGGTTTCGTCTGCATACAAGGCATCGCCCAGGATCGGGTGCCCGAGAGATTGCAGGTGTACCCGCAGCTGGTGAGTGCGACCGGTTGCCGGTATCAATTCCACCCGGCAGGTGTCGCGATGCGGGTCATAGCCAATGACCCGGTAATGCGTTAACGATGGTTTACCGCGCCCATGATCGACGATTTGCCGGGGGCGGTTGGGCCAGTCACAAATAAGGGGCAGGTCGATGCTGCCCGTGCCGGCTTCCAGGCTGCCCGTCACCTCGGCCAAGTAGCGTTTTTCAACCTCGCGGCGGGCGAACGCACGACTCAGGTTGCGCTGCATGTCCTTGCTTCTTGCCAGTAGCATCAGGCCCGAGGTTTCCATGTCGAGGCGGTGCACAATCAGTGCGTCAGGAAACTCCTGCTGCACGCGCAACGCCAGGCAGTCCTGCTTGGAGTCTCCACGACCGGGAACGGATAACAGGCCACTGGGCTTGTTTACCACGAGCAGCGCGTGATCAAGGTAGACAATATCCAGTGCCGTGGGCGGCGGTGGATAATAAGGGGCATGTGAGACGGTATGGGACATACCTGATTACGTTAAGTGTCGAGAATTTGTCAGGAAATTGATTCTAGCATTTTGTGTTATAAAAGCCTGAATGCCGCGAGGAGTCCACGTTGCCTGACACGCCAACTGTCAATCGTCGAACCTTTCTCAGGAACCTGTTTGGCCTGACCGCCGCCCTGGCGTTTGGTGGTCACGCAGCAGGTGCTGCCAGACCGGGAGTGATTACGCGGAAGGTGCCAGCGACCGGGGAACGGCTGCCGGTAATCGGCATGGGGTCCTGGCAGACGTTTGACGTTGGTGCGAACCGGCGTGCACTGGAGACCCGGATTGACGTACTGCGGGCCTTCTTCGACAACGGCGGTGCCATTATCGACTCCTCCCCCATGTATGGCTCTTCGGAAGAGGTGATCGGTTATTGTCTGAAACATCTGAAGAATACCAATACGTTATTTGCCGCCACCAAGGTCTGGACCTGGGGCAAAAAGTCGGGCATTAACCAGATGGAGTTATCGCGAAAGTTGTGGGGCATCAAGCGCTTCGACCTGATGCAAATCCACAATATGCTGGACTGGGAGTCGCACCTGGAAACTCTCAAGGCAATGAAGACTGATGGAAAAATTCGCTATATCGGTATCACCACTTCACACGGACGTCGCCACGAAGACCTGTTAGAAGCGTTGAGCAATCACCGGTTTGATTTTGTTCAGTTCACTTACAATATTCTCGAGCGCGAAGCTGAAGCACAACTTCTTCCCCTGGCAAAGGAGCGCGGTACTGCCGTCATCATCAATCGTCCGTTCGATGGTGGTGACCTCTTTGATCGTGTTCAGGGTAAGCGTTTGCCGGGCTGGGCAAAGGAAATTGATTGTCACAACTGGGCACAGTTCTTTTTAAAATTTATCGTATCCCATCCATCGGTGACCTGTGCGATACCAGCCACGAGTCGGGTAGATCATATGCGGGAAAACATGGGTGCGGGTATCGGGCGTCTGCCAGACGAAAAAACGCGAAAACGAATGATTGACCATTTCAACAGTCTTTAGGTTAATGACCAGACCGGTACTATATTCAATCGTTGAGTCGCCAACACATCCCAACTTTTCCTCTGTTTACTCGGAGCTGGGGTTTGAAGAAATTCGTCTGACATCCATGCGCAATGCCATCAAGGCATTGAAAAAGAATGTACCCGAAGTTGTCGTCGCAGAATTTTTCTATGGCTACGGTAATAACTATGCAGGCATCAATGTGAGTAATCTGGATGTGTTTCTGCACAGCCTGCAAAAATATTCTCCCGACACCAGGATTGTAATACTGGTAGATAAAAGCGAGCGCGAACACGTCGCCAAGCTGAAAGCCCTGTTTCCGATCCATGCTGTGCTTTGTTATCCGGTCACCGAGGCTCAGCTACGCGAAGCGCTGGAGAAATAGATGAAAAAACCTGTTTCGGAAGCCTGTGAGCGAAACCGTGAACCGATCCTTTCGGTAATCAAGCCACTATTGCAGGACGCAAAGTCGGTTCTTGAAATTGGAAGCGGTACCGGCCAGCACGCTGTCTACTTCGCTGAGAAAATGCCACACCTGACGTGGATCACGAGCGACAGACAGGAAAATCACGCCGGTATCATCGCCTGGCTGGAAGATGCCGGGCTGAGTAATACTCGTGGCCCACTTAACCTGGATGTCGCCCAGGCGGTGTGGCCATCGGTAGAGGTAGATGCCGTATTCTCTGCCAACGCCGTGCATATCATGCACTGGGTTGAAGTGGAAAAAATGATTGCCGGATGCGGCAAGCTGTTGTCGGCCAGTGGATTACTGATTCTCTATGGACCGTTTAATTACAACGGCCAATATACCAGCGAGAGCAATGCGCGATTTGACGACTGGTTGAAGACGCGCGATCCGCAAAGTGGTATCCGGAATTTTGAGGATATCAACGCGTTGGCGGAAACGGCCGGACTGGTGCTGGAACAGGACTACGAAATGCCGGCAAACAATCGCATTCTTTGCTGGCGGAAGAACAAGTAGGGCGAGACCTATTCCAGGTTGTCCTGAAGGAACTGCTGGTAATCTTCAGCGCTGACAATGTGCGTACCGTCGCAGTTAAACTGCATACGAATCGCGTCCCGTGTCATGCTAATAGCAAAATTTCGCAAATAGAAATCCGGGATGTTGCGCAGGTCAGTGAGTCGCGACAGCGTCTTCTTGATTTCCGCTACGGGAATCGGCTCCCACTGATCATAATAGGTGCTGAAGAATTTCCTGAAATAACCGGCAAGGTGATCAAAGTTTGCGTCATTGCCGATAGCGCCGTAGATGCGCTTGATCATCCAGGCCTTCTCTTTGTACGGAATTACCGGGAAGTGTCGGTCGACGTAGGCCTCATCGATGATCTTGTTTACCGGGTGCAATTCCTCGCCGAACGGATCGAATACTGAAGCCGTTCGGATTTCGCCATTGTTGAAACCGACAAATACCTGGTAAACACCACGATTTAATAACAGCTCTTCCAGTTGTGGAACCAGTTTGGGCAGAACCTTGTCGACCATGCTTTCGTAACGTTCGCGGGTGAACGTGGATTCACGCAGGGAAGGATCACCCTTGATGCTTACATGCAGGTGTTTGCTGGCAAGGCCTGTGCTTTCGAGCAGGTTTTCCTTGAGGATCAGTTCCTCGTTGCGCCTGGCCAGGATGAAGTTGATCTTGTCAGCAATGGCCCGCTCGCTTTTCACCAAATCGAGAAACGATTTCTTTTCGATGCCTAGTACGGTGGCGTCTTCCAGTGCAGCGGCAGAGGCATTACGCTTGTTCTTGTAATATACCGCCATCTCGCCAAAGTGTTCGCCAGGACCAAGGGTGCAGATGTCTTCTCTTGATGTGAATTTCTGAATGTAGATAGCGACCCGGCCGGCTTCGATAAAATAAATGTAATCGGCATCGTCACCTTCGGAGAAAATGAGCTCACCTTTTTTGAAATCTTTCTCAACCGCGCGGGCCTTGATTTTCTCAAAATCGTCGGCGGTCAGTTCTTCAAAAATCGATTCGGCTTGCGACATAGGCAGGTGTCCATTCTTTTTAGACTTGTTATTGGCGAATCAACAGGGCAGCGCTCGCCCATATTAGGGTGAGGCAGGGGAGAAGTACAGACAGGAATCAGTGTTGGCTGGAACGGGCTATTTCAGCCACTTCAGGGCAGTGTCGCGGTCGGTGAAGATTTTCACGTGGTAGCCGTATTCGGTGAGGACGTGTTCCATCATCCGGTCCTGGGCGGTAATTTCACGATACAGCAGGGCAACGCGTCTGCCCTGGTTCTCGATTCCCCTGAGCGCGGGTGCGGCGCCAGCGTCGTAAGAGCTACTATCATCGGATATGACCTCGGCGCCAAGAAAATCAAACAGATGTCGTTTGACGTCGTGCTTTTCAAAAAGCTCGTCGGATATCTCCTGCAATCGCCTGGAATCCTCCGGGCGACGCACCGTACCGGTAACGGTTATCTGTACGAGGGTGGGGTGAATCTCGATGGTGTATTCCATGGTTCCTGTCCTTGCCCGAAGCTAATGCCGGCAAGATGGGGATGACTAGTCGACTATAAGAGAATAAAACGCAATACAAAAGTTTAAAAAAGCTATGTGATTTGCCAGGCGCTGCGTTAACGCTCATATAATATGGTATGCAATGTAGAAAATGCTAACGATGAAGCCATCTGATGACTGCCCCTGCGGCAGCGGCCAGTTCTTTGCCCGATGCTGCGGCGTTTATCTTGGTGGTAACTCCGGTGCACCCACGGCCGCTGCGCTAATGCGATCGCGCTACTGTGCTTATGCACTTGGCGATGAGGCGTATCTACTTAGGACATGGCACCCCTCTACTCGTCCACAATCGCTGGGCCTGGGTCAGGAGGCTACTCCTCAGTGGATCGGTTTAAAGCTAATCGCGGCGCTGGGTGGCAACGAGAAAGATGCGGACGGCAGTGTCGAGTTTGTCGCCCGATACAAGGTTAACGGCAAGGCGCACCGCCTGCATGAAGTCAGTCGCTTTGTGAAAGAACAGGGCGAGTGGTTTTATCTGGATGGTAAGTTGGATAACGAAAGCTGATGGCCGACTACGATGTCATTGTCCTGGGCGCGGGTGCGGCTGGCCTCATGTGCGCTATCGAGGCAGGCAAGCGAGGACGGCGCGTGCTCGTACTCGAGCGGGCGAACAAGGTCGGCAAGAAAATCCTCATGTCCGGCGGCGGGCGTTGTAATTTCACCAACCTGAATATTGAACCCGGGTGCTATCTTTCCCGAAACCCGCATTTCTGCAAATCGGCGCTAAGCCAGTATACGCAGTGGGATTTTATCGAGCTGGTGAAACGACACAACATCCCGTTTCACGAAAAGACCCAGGGACAACTGTTCTGCGATCATTCCTCCAAGGACATACTGGCGATGCTGTTAGCGGAGTGTCAGGTGGCGGGTGCAACTATTCGAACCGACTGTGAGGTGGAAACTGTCAGCGGCGAGCAGCCGTTTACGGTGCTAACCAAAAAGGGAAATTTCGAGGCCGGGTCGCTGGTCATTGCCACCGGTGGCCTGTCGATCCCGACGCTTGGTGGATCCGGATTCGGTTATGAGCTGGCACGGCAGTACGGGCTGTCTGTCCTGCCCACCCGCGCGGGGCTGGTACCGTTTACCTTCACCGATGCCACGCGCGATCTGTGCGACCGGCTCTCCGGTGTTTCGCTGCCTGTCTCGGTCAGCACTGACGGCCACAGTTTTGCTGACAGCATGCTATTTACCCATCGTGGACTGAGTGGTCCTGCAATACTTCAGCTTTCCAGCTACTGGGCCCCGGGCCAGGTAATCAGGATTGATTTGCTGCCAGGCGTCGAAGCGGGGGAATTATTGAAATCCTTCAAACAAGATCACCCGAGGGCACTGCTACGTACGCTGCTGGCTCGCCACCTGCCGGCGAAACTGGTAGCCGAGCTGGAGCAGCTATGGTGGTTGGCGTATTCCGATATCCCACTGGCCGAGATACCCGACAAGGTGCTGACGCAACTGGCGAGCAACCTGAATGGCTGGCCGCTCAAGCCTGCCGGCAGTGAAGGTTACCGTACGGCCGAAGTGACGCTTGGGGGGGTCAGTACGGACGGCTTGTCTTCGAAGACCATGGAATGCAAGGCGCACCCGGGGTTGTACTTCATTGGCGAAGTCGTTGATGTCACTGGCCATCTTGGTGGTTACAATTTCCAGTGGGCCTGGTCGTCCGGCTATGTCGCGGGCCAGCATTGTTAAAATGACTAACTTCCGATGCTAAGTATCTCTACCAACGTCAGTATCCCTGATAGCGAAATCGAAATCAGCGCCATTCGTGCTCAGGGAGCCGGTGGCCAGAATGTGAACAAGGTCTCGACAGCCGTTCATCTGCGATTCGATATTCATGGTTCGAGCCTGCCAGATTTCTACAAAGACCGGTTGCTGAAACTCAAGGATCGTCGCATTTCCCGCGACGGTGTCATTGTTATCAAATCCCAGCAGTATCGTAGCCAGGAGAAGAATCGGGACGCGGCGCTCGAGCGACTGCGCGAACTGATCCGCAGTGTCGCCGTGACGCAGAAAGCGAGAAAAGCGACCAAACCGACCCGTGCAGCGAAAGAAAAACGCGTTGACGAGAAGACGCGGCGCGGCAAAAACAAGCTGCTACGCAGGAAAGTGACTATCAACCACGACTAGAAAGTCTCTCCAACAGTCGCAAACGTTCTGCCAGTTGTGCGACAATGCGCCCGCTTTTTCTAACCAGCTGCCGGACCAGAGCTTTGATTTCAACCGCAAACATCACCATGCAATTCGGGGCCAAGCCCCTGTTCGAGAATATTTCCGTCAAGTTTGGCGAAGGTAACCGTTACGGCCTGATTGGCGCCAACGGTTGCGGCAAATCCACTTTTATGAAGATTCTGGGTGGCGACCTCGAGCCAACCTCGGGTACCGTGACCTACGAACCTGGTGAACGCATCGGCAAGCTGCGCCAGGACCAGTTCGCGTTCGAAGAACACACTGTGATCGATACGGTCATCATGGGCCACAAGGAGTTGTGGGAGGTAAAGGCCGAACGCGACCGCATCTATTCGCTTCCCGAGATGAGCGAGGAAGAAGGCATGAAGGTGGCCGACCTCGAAATCAAATTTGGTGAGCTGGATGGGTATACTGCGGAAGCCCGCGCCGGTGAGTTGCTGCTGGGCCTTGATATCCCGATCGAACAGCACAATGGTCCAATGAGTGCTGTTGCCCCCGGTTGGAAGTTACGGGTGCTGCTGGCACAGGCCCTGTTCGCCGACCCGGATATCATGCTGCTGGACGAGCCCACCAATAACCTCGATATCAATACCATTCGCTGGCTCGAAGGAGTGCTGAACGCGCGGAATAGCACCATGATTATCATCTCCCATGATCGTCACTTCCTGAACAGTGTCTGCACGCACATGGCCGACCTGGATTACGGCGCGTTAAAGATTTACCCGGGAAACTACGATGAGTACATGACAGCAGCGACACAGGCGCGTGAACGGATGTACGCCGACAATGCTAAAAAGAAAGCGCAGATTGCCGAGTTGCAGACCTTTGTCAGCCGCTTTTCCGCCAATGCCTCCAAGGCACGACAGGCCACGTCACGCGCGAAGCAGATTGAGAAAATCAAGCTGGAAGAGATCAAACCATCCAGCAGACAGAATCCGTTTATCCGTTTTGAGCAAAAGAAAAAACTGCATCGTCTGGCGCTGGAAGTGGAGAAGCTGACAAAGGGCTACGACAAACCACTGTTCGAGAACCTGACGATGACGGTCGAGGTCGGTCAGCGTATCGCCATCATCGGGCCAAATGGTATCGGCAAGACCACGTTGTTGCGCACCCTGGTAAATGACCTGGAGCCGGATAGCGGTACCATCAAGTGGTCGGAAAATGCCGATATCGGATATTTCGCGCAAGATCATGCCTCAGCGTTCGAAAAAGACATGTCGCTCATGGAATGGATGGAGCAATGGCGTCAACCAGAACATGACGAGCAGGCAATTCGCGGTACCCTTGGGCGCCTGTTGTTTTCGCAGGACGAGATCAAGAAATCGGTCAAGGTTATTTCCGGCGGCGAAGAAGGGCGCATGCTGTTCGGTAAACTGATGTTGCAGCAGCCAAACATCCTGGTGATGGACGAGCCAACCAATCATCTGGATATGGAATCCATCGAATCGTTAAACCTGGCGCTGGAAAACTATCCGGGTACCCTGTTCTTTGTCAGCCATGATCGTGAGTTTGTTTCATCGTTGGCGACTCGCATCATTGATATGAAGCCGGATGGCATAGTCGACTTTGGCGGTAACTACGAAGACTATCTGCGTAGCCAGGGCCTGGAGTAGACCGGGCCGGTGTGCCACCCGTGATAACCCCGGTCGAATTTTTGTTGGTGGTGTTAGCCGTACTGGCCTTCCTCTACTGGCTCGACGCATTGCGGGCCAAGGAGCTGGCCCGACAGGCAGGAAAGACGCGATGCTATGAGGATGGGGTCACGTTTCTTGACGACAGTGTCGTTCTCAAGCACGTGGGTTTGCGTCGCGGCCCCCGCGGTCGAATTTCCGTATACCGAAAATACCTGTTTGAATTCAGCAGCGATGGCAGTGCACGCTACCGTGGTGAAATTGAACTCCTGAACAGGCAGGTAGCCAGCGTGATGCTGGAGCCGTTCCGGATTCCGGATTACCATTAGTTACCGGCCACAAGGAACAGATTCCAATGACTGACAGAAACCAGCAGGAACCTCGGGAGAAAACTGTAACGCGAACGATCGATATCGGTTGGCAGGGATTCCTGCTCCGGTTTGCGGCAGGATTGGTGCTGGTATTCGCTACCTATAACCCGGAAGGCTATTCCTACTTTCATTGGATAAAAAACGAATTCCCGAATATCAGTGCACTCAAGGCATTTACCGGCATCCTTCTCGTTGTCGGCTGGGCGATTTATATTCGTGCCGCGCTGCGTTCACTGGGTATTATCGGGCTTACCCTGGCAACCGCATTCTTTGGAACGTTGATCTGGTTGGTCATTGATGTTGCCAAGATCTCGCTTGATAACATCCGCATCATCAAATATCTGATTGAAATCCTGATTGCCATGGTACTCAGCACCGGCCTTTCCTGGTCACACATCCGTCGTCGCCTTAGCGGCCAGATGGATACCGACGACGTTTGAGGTCGGGCCCCCGTAGTTGCCAGCCTGATTGAGCTGGCCAGAAAGCCGACGCATTTGTGACTTGGACGCGGCTGCTACCAGCCGCCACCACCGCCACCACCGCCACCACCACCCGAGAATCCGCCGCCACCGCCACCGGAAGTAGAGCCCGGTGCGGTGG
>JAJDNE010000010.1 GCA_022340825.1 Acidiferrobacterales bacterium
TGCGCAAAATGCTACTCGAATTCAGCACACTCCAGATCGTACTCATCGGCCTGATATTTGTGTGGACCGGTTTCGTTCGCTCCGGGCTCGGGTTTGGCGGCGCGGCACTGGGGTTGCCGCTGATGCTGTTCATCGATAACCAGCCACTGTTCTGGCTACCGATCATCGGCTCGCATCTTTTATTTTTTTCCGGACTGACGCTTCGCACCCGGCTAAACAACGTGAGTTGGGCTTACCTTAAGCGATCTTCATTGTTCATCGTGCCGGCGGCACTGGTGGGTGTGTTCGGGCTGATCAATCTGCCGAACTTGTGGCTGGTGACTTTTATCTACACCGTTACCCTCTTCTACGCCGTGATCTGGGTAATGAACTGGGCGATCCACAGCACCAACGAATGGGTCGACAAAGTGCTGCTCGTAATCGGCGGTTACATTGCCGGCACTTCCCTTACCGGCGCGCCGCTAATGGTGGCCGTATTCATGCGCAATGTCCCCATGGATCAACTACGCAATACGCTCTTTGTCCTGTGGTTTGTGCTGGTGACGATCAAGATGAGCACCTTCGCTGCGCTGGGTATCAATCTGCACCTGGAGAGTTCGCTGATGCTATTGCCCATCGCTGCAATCGGGCATGTGCTTGGGCTGAAGGCGCACGATCAGATTCTGAGGAACGATCAGCTATTCAAGCGCATCCTCGGGGGCATGTTGATTCTGATTTGTCTGTTTGCGCTCTGGGACCTGTACCGGTCAACCCACTAGCAGCAAGTTAGTAAGTCACCGCCAGTACGCAGGCAGTAATCGCGATCCCGAGTGATATTGCCGAGATGACGCGGTTGTTCCTCACCGCCATTGCCATCGTACGATTATTTATCGCCAGCTCCTCGATAACGATTGCCTGTTTCTCGATAAGCGATTCAAGTTGCGCAAGCTTGTCGTCCGCCGCTTCCGGCGCCTGGGTTTTACGTTCGCGGATAACCTTAATAATATCTGTTGCTGCCGTAATAATGCCGGGTGCTGCAGCCAGCACAGCGCCTAAGGGAAATGCCATAAATCCTCCTCGCTAAAAACCGGACAAGACTCTCGAAAAAACAGTTTTATACGCTATCAGAACTTGCGCACTATTTCATGGCAAGGGAATGAATGAGCCAATAAAAAGCCCCGGTGATGCGGATGCACCCCGGGGCTCCAGGCGAAATTAGGTATCTCGCTTGCTTACTAATGTCCGAAACCGGGCGGTATCTTACTTGCCTTCCGCGCCTGCTTCCTGGCCACCGGCTGCACCAACGCATTCCTGGATGAACTGGTTCAGTTCTGCGCCTTCAAGACCGTTTTCCTGCGCCTGGGCCATGCACTCGGCCTTAACAGCGTCCTGCTCACTTTCGGCAACCGCAAAGCCGCTAATACCGGCCAGTGCCAAACCAACGACGCCTGCGAATACAGCCTGGCGAAAATTCTTGATCATGTTTTTCATCTCCAAAGACCCGGGCAACAAAGGTTGTGCCTGCCCGGCTAACGGCACGCGCCGATATGTATGGCAAAAAAACTGGTGCGTAAATCAAATATTTGTGATCAACTTGGCCACGTTTTTTGATCGCCCTTTACGCCATGGATATTGATCTTTTAAGGACTTTTCTCGAGGTTTATCGCACCCGTCACTTTGGCCGGGCCGCCGAAAATCTCTACCTCAGCCAGTCCGCCATCAGCGCCCGAATACGCCACCTGGAGGATCAGGTTGGCGCGCCTTTGTTTACCCGTGATCGCAACGATATACGCCTGACTGCTGTCGGCAAGCGCCTGCTGCCCCATGCGGAAAGTATTGTCACTGCATGGCACCGGGCACGGCAGGAAGTCACGCTGGGCGCGGACATGGAGCAATCACTATCCGTTGGCGGTACACCCAGCATGTGGGACATCCTGATGCAGGAGTGGCTACAAAAGATTTACCAGAAGATGCCCGACGTAGCGCTGACCGCTGATGTCGCCGGACCCAACGAGCTCTTGCGCCGTCTGCTGGAAGGCACCATCGATATGGCGCTCACCTTCGAAAGCCCGCAAGTTGTGCGCCTGAACGTGGTAGAACTCAAGAGCATTCCGCTGGTTATGGTCTCCAGCGAGAAAGGGCTGGGCGTCTCTGACGCGCTGGCGAAGAATTACCTGCTGGTAGACTGGGGCACGTCGTTCCTGACCACCCACGCCAAGAATTTCAAGGATTGCCCGTCACCCAGGTTGCGGGTCGGGCTTGGACGAATTGCTTACGACTTCCTATTGAACCAGGGTGGAAGTGCCTACCTCGCGGAACCGATGGTAAGGAAAGACCTGGAAGACCAGCGCCTGTATCTGGTCGAGGATGCGCCGGCTATCGAACGACCTGCTTTTGCTGTCTACCCGGAGCGTTCTGATAACAGCGAGGCGATCGAACACGCCCTGGCACTGCTTACCTAATCGTCGCTGTCCATAAAGTACAAATCGTCATAGATCGCCTTCCGCAAGGCCCGCTCCTCACGCACTGCTTCCAGTCGCACCCGCGCACTGTTCTGCATTGCGGTGGCACTTTTTGCCTTTGACGAATGCGCAGTGGTGGCGGCGCTGGCCGAAAGTCCAGCCATATCTGCTGACGACGCCGAAATTTCCGACGCGTCGTCTTCGTCCATCAAATCCAGGTCCTGTTCGTACATTGTGTTAGCCTCAAATATCAAGATAACCGGTTTGGCCCTGTGTATAATTGATGCAAAGCCCAGTAAAACAAATTATCGTGATGGTCACGATCAATATCGTTAATCGACGGAGATGAGAGCACGATGAGAATCGCTATACTGTCGCGAAACCGGAATCTCTACTCAACACGTCGACTGGCAGAGGCCTGCAGAGAGTATGGCCACGAACCGGTCGTGCTCGACGTATTGCGTTGTTACATGGATATCGCACCGAGCAGACCGGAAATGCATTTCAAGGGAGAGGCCATGCCCACCTTTGATGCCGTCATCCCGCGTATCGGTGCGTCAGTCACCTTCTATGGTACTGCCGTACTCAGGCAGTTCGAGATGATGGGCTCGTTCCCGCTGAATGAATCGGTGGCCATTAGTCGTTCCCGCGATAAACTTCGGTCACTGCAGCTGCTGTCGCGCAAAGGTATCGGGCTCCCGAATACGGGTTTTGCCCACCATCCCGATGACGTCCAGGACCTGATCAAGATGGTTGGCGGCGCACCCCTGGTTATAAAGCTCCTGGAAGGAACACAGGGTATCGGCGTGGTACTGGCCGAGACCAAGAAGGCTGCGGAAAGCGTGATCGAGGCGTTCATGGGACTCAAGGCAAACATCATGGTGCAGGAATACATCAAGGAAGCTGGTGGTGCCGATATTCGCTGTCTTGTCATTGGCGACAAGGTCGTCGCGGCGATGAAACGCCAGGCGCTGGCGGGCGAGTTTCGATCCAATCTTCACCGAGGCGGCACCGCTACGCTGGTAAAAATCACACCGACGGAACGCGCTACTGCAGTCAAGGCTGCGAAAGTAATGGGATTAAATGTCGCTGGTGT
>JAJDNE010000015.1 GCA_022340825.1 Acidiferrobacterales bacterium
TATCCGGCCGGGTTGACACGGGAAATACAGGTGGGACTAGGCTGGGCCGTGCTGGTCTTCAATATTGTCGCGTACAGCGTATTGTGGTGGCGGCAGAAAGTGCGAACCGAATAGTGGGAACAGATGCATTTGTCTTGCGCCTCCCCTAAAATGATACCCATTCAGCAGGTCACGAACCGGTGACGGAGGCAGCAGCAATGATAGCGACGCAGAAAATTCAGGTACAGCTAATCAGCCTAATGTTGCTGTTACTGCCGATGACAGCCTTCAGTGAGGACCGGGGAGAAATGCTATATCAAAATCATTGCGTAGCCTGTCACGAAAGCACTGTGCATATACGCGAAGCCAGGAAAGTAAAGTCCTATGCGGACCTGGAACAATACACCAGGCGCTTTGCCGGATTGGCAGGGGTTGAATGGAGTGAGGCCGACATGGAGTTGGTGATTGAGTACCTGAATCGCACACGATACAAACTTCAAGATTAATTATCGCTACTATATCCGGAGCAATTACCCGGAGTTCAAAGTTCGGGTTTCGGAATGACTGACACGATCCCCGCTAATATCCACTTCCCCTGGCGTGAAGACAATCACTTCGCGTTGCTGGTTGATGGTGCACAGTTTTTTCCGCGCATGCTGCACGCGATCGCGAATGCCAATGAAACCGTGCTACTGGAAATGTACCTGATCGAGTCGGGTGCGGTTGCGACTAGTTTTATCGATGCCTTTTGTGATGCAGCGGAGCGCGGTGTAGTGGTGAATCTGTTGCTGGACGATTACGGTTCGCTGGGCTTGAACGACTACGATCTCGGGCGCCTTATTCGATCCAACGTTCAGGTGGCATTCTATAATCGGCTTAGTTTCGGCAAGTCACTAAATAACATGGCCAGAGACCACCGCAAGATATTGCTGGTTGACGGTAAAACAGGTTTTGTTGGTGGCGCGGGGATAACCGATGAATTTGCGCCACCCGATGACATTGAGCGTCAATGGCGTGAGACCATGGTGGAGATTCGCGGGCCCGTGCTTGCAGACTGGCAGGCACTGTTCTATCGCGTCTGGGCCGAAACAACCGGGCAAACAATCGAGGTGGATGCAGAGCCGGAACCGATAGCAGATGGCATGCTAGGTCGCGTAGCAACGGCAAACGGTCTGCGCGCCCAGGGTATTATGCGGACATTGGTAAAAAGGGTGCATGCCTCAGAGCGAATAGTCTGGCTGTCCACAGCCTATTTTGTTCCTTCGTGGAAACTCCGACGCGCATTGCGCTATGCAGTGAGTAAAGGCGCTGATGTGCGCTTGCTGTTACCCGGCCCTAAAACCGATCACCCTGCAGTCAGGTTGGCCGGGCGGCGATTCTATAGTGCTCTACTGGAGCGCGGTGTGAGGATATTCGAATATCAACCGCGGGTGTTGCACAGTAAGGCGATAATTTGTGATCAATGGGTTTCAGTTGGTTCGAGTAATTTTGACCGCTGGAATCTCCGATGGAATCTGGAAGCGAATCAATCCATCGATGACGCTCGATTTACCGAAGCCGCTATCAGCATGTTTGAGCGAGACTTTGACGACAGCGTCGAGATCCACGCTGACGAGTGGTTGCAGCGTCCAAGAACATTGCGCTTCCGGGAGAAATTCTGGGGCCAGGTGGATATCTGGCTTCACCGCATTGGTCGTGGTCGCCGATAACATCAGGCGCCTTCGTGTACTAAAGTGATTGCTGCCGAATTCTCATTGAAAAAATTTAAGCAGGAACAGGAGTACTGAAATATGGGTTGGTGGGGAACACTGGTCGGAGGCGCGCTGGGATTTGCCATAGGTGGACCGCTGGGCGCCGTACTGGGCGCGGCCCTGGGACGCAATGTTGATCAGAATCTTGCCGGTGCTCGCCGTGAGCGGCTGGGTGCCGGGGGTCAGGAAAGGATACAGGCGGCGTTTTTTACCGCCACATTCTCGGTGATGGGCCACCTGGCCAAGGCCGATGGCCAGGTAACACGTGACGAGATCGCGTTGGCTGAACAAGTGATGTCACGCATGCAGCTTGGTGCCGATCAACGTAAGGCGGCGATCAATCTATTCAATGAAGGCAAGGACGATGCATTTCCACTGGACGAGGTGCTAGAGCAGTTTCGTGTTGAGTGCCATCGCCGCGTTAGCCTTGTCCAGATGTTCCTTGAAATCATGATTTCGACAGCGCTGGCCGACGGAACACTGGACTCGAGCGAAGAAAGATTGCTTTACCATATCGGTGACCGACTGGGATTTCCTCGTCCCTGGTTTGAGCGGCTGGTTGCGATGGTGAAGGGGCAGCAGCACTTTGCCGGTGACATGCCCGGAACGCCGCCCGCCGATTTAGTGAAGGATGCTTATCGCGTGCTCGGCATTTCCAGCAGTGCGAGTGATGCGGAAGTAAAAAAGGCCTATCGTCGTCTGATGAATCAGCACCATCCGGACAAGCTGGTAGCGAAGGGGTTGCCGGAAGAGATGATGAAACTGGCGACAGAAAAAACGCAGGAGATCAAAAAAGCATACGAACTGATAAAGGAAAAACGGGGCATGTAACCGGCATCAGCCGGGCAAGGTTGGACGAAAAAGTATGAACGTCAGGTCATCCGGTTTTCCGGGGTGCGAAGCCTCTTCTCCGCGCATCCGCTTGATGCTTTCTGCCAATAATGTAGATGCTGCGATATCAAGCTTGCCGTGACGCACAATTTCGACAATCTCTTCGTAGTACAGGTTATCGGTTAAACCGTCGCTGGCGAGCAATACCGTGTCACGCTTCGCGAGCTTAATCAGTGGTCCCATGCTGATGTGCATTTCTTCGGAGCCAACAACGTTGGATACGAGGTGGCGGTGCTCATGCTGCATCGCGTCAGATTCGTCGAGCAGTCCGGCCTCCACCGCGTACGCGGTGGGAGAGTGGGCCAGTGACTGGAACTTGTCCTTGCCGCGCTGTCCGCAAACCAGGATTGCCGAGTCGCCCACATGGTAGGCGCGCATCTGGCGCCCGCGAATTTCGACAACCGCCAGGGTCGTGGCTGCGCCGATCCCGAGCGCCCGGACCGCGCTGTTGGCTTGTTCGAATCCACTCAGGATTGCCTCACGCAATCCATCTGCCTGGTCAACGCTTCTGACCGACGCATACATGGATTCGACAGCAATCCGAGATGCTTCACTGCCTGCGCGCTCACCACCAAGTCCGTCAGCCACGACCAGCACCAGGATATCAGGCGCAGGTTGCAGAATCACAATTGAATCTTCGTTGTCGGTATCCTTGTCTGGTGAGCGGTGCGTATAAAAAGCCACCTGACCGCAAGTTGTTGGCGCTGTAACGGGGGCGTCCCGATCTTCCCGATTAAGAAAAATTGGCTTGGTTTGCATAGTTGTTGGCGTGTAAGGCAAACCTAATCCCAGGCCATCGTCTCCAGGTAAGTGCGTAGCTGCCCCGCGCGGCGGAATTTTTTGAGGATAAGCGAGCGCTTGAGACCACAGATGATCTCTTTCACGGGTGCAGGCTGACTGGCGTAGGTTTTTTTCCCGCCCAGAGATTCGTAGAAGATATGTACCATGTTGATGACATCTTCACGAATATTCTCGCCCTTGGCGGCTCCCCACTGGTACATATCCAGCAGTTTGAGATCGAATCCCAGGCCGAAACGCTGAACAATAATATTGTCGGTATGCAGGTCACCATGATAATCGCCGCTTTGATGGATGCACTCGATGCCACTCGCGAGGGCATGCAACAGATGCAACGCCTGAAATGGCGCCAGTCGCTTGCCCGGTTGCCGATTCAGGAACTCGCTCAGAATCTCGCCTTCAACAAACTCGGAGATAAGCATGGCAACACGGGTACCTTCGTAGAGAATGTGTTCCTGCGAGTAATATTGAATAACGATCGGGCAATGGCGCAGCTTGTGCAGCTTTTTGGCGTAAAATTGCGCCGAGCGATCTTTCAGGTTGCGATGGGGAAAGAAAAATTTCGCCGTTCGGTCAATACCGGTTGTGAGCTCCCGGATCAGGTAGACTTCACCCTCCCAGCCAGAACCCAGCCGATGAATGATCTCGTATCGATCTACCAGAATTTCACCAGGCTCAAATTCGATCCGGTCTATTCGCTTTGGCTTCGTTTTTCTTGTTGGCATTCGGACCCCTGACAACGGTGAATAGGTCAAGTTGCATATCATTATTGCGCCAGACAGCCTCCGTAACAAGTGTCGGTTGTTGTAGCGGCAAGGCGGTTATCAGAACAATATTATTGAAAGTCTTCCTAGTGCCCCATACAATGCGTTGCGGGTACATGATACTGAGAACAAAGAGAGGTTACGCATGGCTTCCGAAGTAGATGAACTGACTGTCAATTATGAAGAAGACGGTCAGCTGGTAGTAAAAGAGCTGGACAAGCAGATATTAACCAAGGGCGCCTGGTCTACCATAATCTATCGTTATCAGGACTGGAACCGCAGCAAGGAAGAGTATGGTCCTGACAAATACAGTATCCGTCGCTACCAGAAACGCAACGGCCAGTATCAACCCAAATCCAAGTTCAATATCTCCAGCGCCGATCAGGCTCGCAAGATAATCGCGGCACTGGAGAGCTGGTTGCCGCCGGAAGAAGAAAAGGAATAATCGATTTGGCGAGTAGCCAGGGCATCAGTTGCCTGGTGTCAGAACGCGGGGAGCCTGAACCTATAACGGATCGTAATCGATCGTAATTTCCTCATCAGGCTTGATTGCCCGAATCGAATACAGGTCGAAACCGTCAAATTCGGCGTTGGGCTTGTCGCTATGATTAACATAGCGCATCTTGTTCAGACCACGGCGGCCGATAATCTCTCCATCATCTTCATAAACCCAGAGCACATGTGATCCATTGCGCTTGGCTTCTGGACCCTCATATGTGCCGATATAGGTACTTTTTGATATTCGGGTTCTGGCAAACAGGCCCTTGCCGTGAATAGGAGACTGGGAAACGTAAGTCAGTTTTCGATGGGGCATGTTTCTCTAATACCTTAATATATACGCGAATCAGAATCGTCGATCTGGGTGGAGCGCTTTCCGGGAGCTTCAAGCGGGGAAATACAACACATAAATCTTGATCGGATAGTTCGGAAGTTCATTCAAGTACCGGGTAATTATAGCGATATTGAATCTGTTAGGAAAAGTTCATTTTGAAATATTCGTATCCTGTTCGAAGTAGCAATACGAGCATTTTAAATTAGCCTGGCCAGCTATACTGATACCGGCTGTCTGTCTCAAACTCTTAACACCGCTGTAACAATCAATTCATCTGGGCTCGCCAGAATTCGGCACCAATGAGAGAGTGTACTTGCTATCGATTCTTGTTGATCCATTGGGTTGCCGGGGCGAATTATGACACCACTGCGTAGTGCGACGCTCTTATGGGACCTCGGACATATTGCCCCGGTTGCAGACAGATCACGGATGGACGTGCGACGGTTCAGGTCCGCGCTGGGCACCTCTGAACCCGAGGCATCAGACTTCATTGAAACGCTCCCTTTCGCGCCTGGTGATACCACTGTCGGTTGCGAAAACGAGCTCCAGACAGCGGTCTACGGACATCGGGAGAATGTCGACCTGCCGCAACAGATCGAGAGTTCAAACTACTTTGCCAACCTGATAGAACGGGTATCTTGCCAGGATACACCGCGTCGGGCCATCTCCGGGCTGGAGGATTTTCTCGGCAATAATCCCAACGAGATCTGGGAAAACAGCTGGCTCCGAATACCGCAGCGCTACCTGAATGATGTTGCAAGTAGTGTGCTAGCCAGGGACCTGCTTCGGGAGGCAGGCGAGCCGAATTCAGGTGTACGTGGAGACTATGCGCGCTTTTTCGTGCGTGAGCCGGGAGGTGATCAGCAGGTCCGTGTACCAATCAGTTACTTGTTCAAGCTTGCCCTGGCGCAAGTCATCGGCGATGGTGCGCCAACCCTGGTGCGCGAGACCGCAACAAGGCTGATGGGCAGTTATACGAACGATAATTGTTCGCCGGAGGTACTGTCATTCTATGTTCAGCCGTTCCAGTCCGGCGGAGCCGCCGGTAAAGCGGTTTCCGAGGAAACCGGAAAACGATTGCTGCTTTCGCAGTTGCTTTTACAGTACGCCGGCACGGCACTTGGATTGAACGCGACGGGACAAAGACCAATCGTTTACATGGCGCCGAACACGCCGATGCGTCAGACCGAGCTGGCGAATCACCTGTCCGATGCCTACTATCGCGAACTCTATATCAACCCTTGCCTGTCCGGATTCAAAAACGGCGAGGAGAAAGCTCGCTATATGGTCCACTGTCACGAGGTGCTAAGTCGCAGTTCGCTCCATGCGGTCAAGGCACTACAGGACGCCGGAGTCATTACCCGGAACCTGATTGTATTGCCCAAGAACTCTACTGCCAGTCTGTCCAACAACGGGATGCATATCAGTATCGGCAGCAATCGTCTGCGCAGCGCCGTAGCCGATCCTGACAGCGGCTTCGGTATGGCCCAGGAAAAATATCTCGGAGATCTCTCTATCAAGATTGTCGAGCACTTTCTGCCGCTGTTTGCTGGAATTTACAGTGCGGCACCACACCGTCTCGATTTCAGCGATATGCATCCCGAGAGCGTATTGCGCTATTTACCGCACCAGTTGGCGCATCGGCACCTGCGAATGTTGTGGCGCGCATGGAAGAAGAAGTCGAGAATTCGCTTTATGCAGAAGCCATTGACGCCGATGGGACCGCATTGGCTGGACCGGGCGCTGGCAACGTTGCTGCAGTTGCGCGGTGACTTTGTTCCCGATATGCGTTTGCTTGATTACCTGGTGGCGCTACCGAGTACGGATCGTGCGCCAGCGCTGGATGGCTCACTGGAAAGCGAAGAAAGGCTGAAGCAGGACCTGGCTGATATGGGCGTGTTTGATGAGAGCATGTCTCTCTATTTGCCTTACAAGCTTCGCCAGACCCACCTCGCCGGTTTTAGCGGTTTTGAAAACCGGGTTCACAGCCAGTTTGCCGATTCCGACGATATGGCCGAGGCAGTAAACATACAGGTGCTGTTAACGGCACTCGCTAACAAACTGGTGCTGGCGGAAGAGGTGACGCATGGGCAAATTCCCGATCACCGTCTGGTTGAAAGCGAGCGCAGGCAGTTCTTCTTCGCCGCGGCCGCGGGTATCCATTCTGTCTACGTTAAAAAGAACGGCGGTAACAGATTCCTTGAGCACCTGCTTTCCTATACAAAACGCAGCCGTACCAGCAATCGCTATCGTGGCTATCGCAAGGTCTACTTGTCCGACTACCGCGAAGCCTTGTTAAAGTTTATTGAGTGCGAGGGCGCCGATTTGGTGGAAATGCTGGGTATGCGCGACACAATAGACAAACTCCGTCTTCGGCTGAAAGAACCAAAGCGCTATAGCGCGACCGGAAAATTAACCCGCAAGATACTCGAACAATGCAATGCTCGGTCGCCTTTCGATCTGTCCGCAGCAGAATTCAACGCCGCAGCAGAAAATTACTACCGCGATGAACTGCGTAACCAGAACCTGGAACAGGCAATCAAAACCATGCAAGTCGATGCCGTGACACTCGGCCGGAGAGCAGCAGTCGACAAGGACTTTGCCTCGGCAATACGTGATCTGCTCGGTGAGCAACCTGTTGCAGAATATGTGAAGCGCGTCAGTAAAGAGGTCCTGGGGTCATCGTTGCCGCCTGGCGAGTTATCGCGGTTTATCAATTTGCTTATCCTGATCATTCGGAATGATAGTGACTCAGCAGAGTCTTCCATGTTCACAACACCCGGAGGACAAAATGCAACATCAGTACGTAGCGCGTGAGACTGGAGAAGTTCGAACTGAAACGCTTTTCGCGGATCGTATCGTCAATCTGTTGTATTCGAAGGCGCGTGAAACGGTTCCGGTCCTGCTAAAGGCATTAACCGGCGCGCGCATGTCAAGCGTGCTTGGCTACGTCAATTATGATTTTTCACTCGGCAGTAAACTGGCCGGCAACTCCAGATTTATCGAAACGCTGGGGATTGACCTGAACGAATGCGTCGATCCGTTGCATACGCTGAACACGCCCCGGGCAATTTTCGAACGCAAGATCTGCTACTGGAGAAAGCGCGAAATGC
The DNA here is from genome assembly GCA_022340825.1 of Acidiferrobacterales bacterium. Classification (GTDB taxonomy): domain Bacteria; phylum Pseudomonadota; class Gammaproteobacteria; order Acidiferrobacterales; family JAJDNE01; genus JAJDNE01. The sequence continues at coordinate 8,129 of JAJDNE010000015.1, forward strand.
CGAATGATCCGGCAGTCGTTGTTTCCCCGGCGGACGCAAAGGTGCTTGTCGGTTCACTTTGCGATCAACAGGCATTGTTTATCAAGGACAAGTTTTTCGACTTCGAGGAACTGTTAGGAAAAGACCGGCGTCACTGGCTCGACGAGTTTCACCGTGGCGATTTTGCCGTGTTTCGACTGACGCCGGAAAAATATCACTACAATCATAGCCCGGTAGCAGGTGAAGTGGTGGATATATATGAACTCGAGGGTGGTTATCACTCCTGCAATCCCGGCGCCATCGTTGCACTGGCAACACCCTATTCCAAGAACAAGCGCGTTGTTACCGTTATCGACACCGATGTGCCGAACGGTACTGGCGTCGGTCTGGTGGCAATGGTCGAGGTGGTGGCGCTGATGATAGGTGAAATCGTGCAGGCATATAGCGACGAGCGCTACGCCAATCCTCGTAATGTCCGTGTCGGCCAGTTCCTGAGAAAAGGGGCGCCCAAGAGCCTTTATCGTCCAGGCAGCAGTACCGATGTACTTATTTTTCAGCGCGGCCGGGTAAGGTTTGATAGCGACCTGGTAAGCAATATGTACAACCAACATGCCACCAGTCGCTTTTCCAGAGGATTTGGCATGCAACTGGTAGAAACCGATGTTCGGGTCAGGTCGTCAATAGCGCGGGCGGTGCGGCGGTATTGATACGGTCGGACGCGAATCTCCCAATGTATCTAACAGAATAGAGGTGATCAACGTGAACGAGATCTTCGTGGGAATGCTGGGCGTAATATTCTTTGCGTTACTCGCATGGGGCTTCAAGAAACTCCCGGGTGAGCGTTGGCAAATTATTGCGGCGGTTCCGATGCTCAAGGGTGAGGACGGGCAATGGCGCGGGCTGAACTTTACCTATTACGGCCTGTTTACCGCCGTTGCCTATGTGGTCGCGACGGCGATATTGCTGGTGCTTGCGGGCTCGGCCGGCGTCGCACCGATTCAGGCATTCGCCGTCATCGTGATCGGGTCGATTCTGTGTATGCCGGCGGCAAGAGTTGTCGCCATGATTGTCGAACGCAAACGCCACACGTTTACCGTTGCCGGGGCGTCTTTTGTGGGTGTGATCACCGCACCCGCGATAATCTGGCTGGTTAGCAGCCAGACCCATGAATGGGTAGGTAGCGACATTCCGGTATTGCCAATGATGGCTGCTATGGCGACGGCGTATGCCTTCGGGGAAGGTCTCGGTCGTCTTGCCTGCATCAGTTTTGGCTGCTGCTATGGACGTACAGTGTCGACGTTGTCGCCCCCGATGCAGAAAGTATTTAACAACTGGAACTTTGAGTTTCTCGGAAATACAAAGAAGATTTCCTATGCCAGTGGCCTCGAAGGTGTCAAGGTAGTTCCTGTACAGGCGATAACGGCAGTACTCTATGTGATTACCGGTCTTGTATCGACATGGTTGTATCTGAATAGCTACTACTTGCCTTCGCTAACGATTGCAATTGTTGTGACCCAGCTCTGGCGCCTCGTATCGGAATTCCTTCGTGCTGACTATCGTGGCAGCAACAGGATTACGGCGTATCAATGGATGGCGGTCATATCGACAATATACGCCACAGGCTTCGGCGCGATCGCGAGCAGTTCGCAAATGCCAGTAGCGAATCTCCTGTCCGGTATCGCCGTGGTTTGGGCGCCGCTGATGCTGGTATTTCTGCAAGTACTCTTCTTCGTGATTTTTACCTACACAGGGCGGAGTGAAGTGACAGAAACAAACATGTCCATTCACGTCTGCCAGGATCGTGTTTAACGGATCGTAAAGAGCATCCTCATTGGGTCGCCAGATGTTGAATAACGGCACACGAAGATACTTGAACGCCGGTCTAGGCGTAATTCGGCGATGGCATGCTCAGGAGTCGCCATCAATTTGTGAGGACAGAGTGGCGGACTTTGATGCAATTCGCCACCAACTCCAGACAGGGGATATCCTGTTGTTCTCGGGCCGGAGCCTGATCAGTCGCCTGATCAGATTGTTTACCCGGGGTCGATGGTCGCATATTGGAATTATCGTGCGTGACGTCGCTTCGGATGACCTGTTTTTGTGGGAGGCCACGTCAAACAATACGATATCGGACGTTGAATTCGGGCATATCCCTCGAGGAGTACAGTTGGTCAGCCTGGAAGAAAAGCTAAGATCCTACAATGGCATTGCTGCGGTACGATTTCTCGAGGGTGTTGAACGCAATGCAAAAATGATGAAACGCTTTCGCTGGTTATTCAAGCGACTAAGACGCGCACCCTATCGCAACTACCTGGTTGAATATCTTAATATTGGTATCCGGGGTAATCGTCGAGCTGCAAATTGCGCGTTTTGCAGTCAGCTCGTTGCCGAAGCGTATATGCGCATGCGCCTGCTGCGACTCGAAAGGCCGTCGGCCTTCTATACCCCGAACGACTTTGCCAAGGATCGGTCATTGCCCCTGAAGCACGGAAAGCTGACCGCACCCATGGTGTTGATTATCTAGCATACCAGCGGAATCAGTCCGGGTGGCAACCTCCGCAGTTAACCAGCCGATGCTGCATCAGGATCCTTTCAGAATCTGAGTCGACTGCAATCGCAGTAGTTGCGCCACCTCGGCAGAAAATAGATACTTTAACCTGTATTGCGCTATCGAGCGCGATTTGTCGCGCGCCGGTGTGTAGTTGTCCTGTGTATCAACTTTGTACGGGATCCCCGCCGATTAAAACAGGAATCATCTATCCGTGTTTTTCTTTTCCAAGCAGCCCTTTGACACTGTCGCAGCGATTGATCTGGGTTCAAACAGTTTTCATATGATTGTCGCACGGCTGCGTGACGGCGATATCGAGGTAATCGACCAGTTGCGTGAGATGGTACGACTGGGTGGCGGGCTTGACGAACAGGACAACCTGGACCCGAAAGTGCAGGACAGGGCGCTGGCGTGTCTGGAGCGCTTTGGCCAGCGTGTTCGACCCCTGGTACCCGGTTCGGTGCGGGCGGTGGGTACTAATACACTGCGTAAGGCAAAAAATTCCGCTGAGTTCATGCATAAGGCCGAAGCTGCACTCGGGCATCCAATCGAGATTATTTCAGGTGTCGAAGAGGCGCGCATGATCTATCTAGGCGTTGCCCACAGCGTTGCCGGCGATGAGACCCAGCGCTTTGTCATGGACATTGGTGGCGGCAGCACCGAGCTGATCATTGGCAAAATGTTTGAGCCGCTCCATATGCGCAGTCTACACATGGGTTGCGTTAGCATGAGCCGCCAGTTTTTTGATGATGGTCGTGTCAACGAAAAGCGATGGCGCAAGGCGGTCATGGCGGCGAGGGTGGAACTGGAGCCGCACGAGGCAGCGTATCGCGATATCGGCTGGAACCACGCAGTCGGTGCCTCGGGCACGATTCGTGCGGTGGCTCAAGTGGCAATGGAAAACGGCTGGAGCCAGCACGGCATCACTCGCGATTCACTGGATCGGCTGGTCGAGGAATTGCTTGCGGCCGGTCACATCGACAAATTGAAAATAGCCGGACTTGCTGATGAGCGACGACCCGTATTTTTGGGTGGCGTCGCTATTCTCACCGCCACATTCGAAGCGCTCGGGATTGAAAACATGGAAGTCGCAGACGGGGCGCTGCGAGAAGGACTTATCTATGATCTTCTCGGACGCATACGGCATGAGGACACGCGAATCAGAACCATCAAGGGGCTAGAGAGTCGCTATGAGGTCGACACCCGGCAGTCGGCAATGGTCAGGGAGACCGTCGCTGATTTGCTGGGCAAGGTTGGCAGCTCGTGGTCATTGGAGGGAGTTGAAGTCGAGGACCTGTTGCGCTGGGCTGCCGACATCCACGAAATGGGTCTGCAGGTGGCCCGGTCCGGCTATCACAAGCATGGCGCATATTTACTGGACAACGCCGACCTGCCAGGATTTTCGCGCAAGGAACAACACTTGCTGGCGTTGCTTGTACGTCTGCACCGGCGAAAGATCGTCAAGGAGCTGTTCGACGAGCTTCCTGAGGACGAGCATAAAACAGTCGAGCGGATGGTGATTCTGTTGCGTCTGGCGGTGTTGCTGCACCGCAATCGCAGTGACAATCCATTGCCGGAGATTGGTATCAAGGCCAGGAAGCGGACGGTCGCGCTAACGTTTCCCGATGGCTGGATCAGCGAGCATCCCCTGACGAACGCCGATCTCGAGGAAGAAGTGGTATACCAAAAGGCTCTCGGTTACGAGTTGACCTTCAGTTAGCGTGCATTTCTAGTTTTCGGCAAGCTCATCCAGGAGGGCCGCCTGCGCGTTAAAGGCCGGGATTGCTTCTCCGGCGTCAGGTGGCTGGAGTGTATACTTGCCATCATCCTGAAGCATCCAGGCCTGGGTGTTGTCCTCAAGATAGTAATTCAGCTCCTTGATCACCCGTTCACGAATTCGCTTGATCTCGAACGGAAAGGCGATCTCCACGCGTCGAAACATATTTCTCCCCATCCAGTCCGCGCTGGCTCCATAGACTTCGGGTTCACCACCATTCTCAAAATAGTAGATGCGGGTGTGTTCCAGGAAACGTCCAATAACTGAACGAACGCGAATGTTTTCTGAAACGCCAGGCACACCGGGACGTAGCATGCAGACACCCCGGATAATCAAATCGATTTCAACACCTGCCTGGCTGGCTTCGTAGCAGGCCTGGACCAGTTGCGGCTCTACAAACGAATTGAACTTGGCGATAATACGAGCCGGCTTGCCGGCGCGGGCGTTGTTCGTTTCACGCTGAATTTTTTGAATCAAAGTATCGTGAAGAGTAAAGGGCGATTGCAGAATCTTGTTCAGCTTTGATACCTTGCCAATACTGGTGAGCTGCAGAAATATGTTGTGTATATCTTCACCGATCTCGCGGTCAGCCGAAAACAGACCATAGTCAGTGTACAGGCGCGCGGTACGGTGATGATAATTACCCGTTCCCATGTGCACGTAGTGGCGCAGACCCTTACCTTCACGGCGTACCACGAGAATCATCTTGGCATGCGTTTTGTAACCGACAACGCCGTAGACGACCTGTGCCCCGGCTTCCTGCAAGCGGTTGGCCAGCGTAATGTTTTCCGCCTCGTCGAACCGGGCGCGTAATTCGATGACCACCGTCACCTCCTTGCCCGCCTGGGCAGCGTCCACCAACGCATCAACCACGGCGGATTCCGGTCCGGTTCGATACAAGGTCTGCTTGATCGCCAGTACCTTGGGGTCGCGTGCCGCAGTCTTCAGGAAGTCCACTACCGGGAGAAAGCTTTGGAATGGGTGGTGCAACAGCACCTCCCGGCGACGGATGACTTCGAAGATATTCTTTTTCGCCGCAAATTCGTCCGGCAGGCTTGGCGTAAAGCCCGGGTATTTCAGGTCGGGTCGATCAACAATGTCGCATACGGCTGACAATCGATTAAGGTTAACCGGGCCATTGGCACGGTAGTGGTCTTCCGGCTTCAGGTTGAACTGACTTAACAGGAACTGCACCAGGTCATCCGGGCAATCGTCAGCGGTCTCGAGGCGCACCACGGCACCGTAGCGACGGGAAGCCAGCTCACCTTCGACGGCTCGTAACAGGTCGTCGATTTCTTCTTCGTCAACAAACAGGTCACTATTGCGGGTTGCGCGGAACTGGTAACAACCGGTTACCTTCATTCCCGGGAACAGGGCATCCACGTGGGCGTGGATCACCGAGGACAGGAAGACGAAGTCATACGGCCCGTTACCCTTGAGCCTGGCCGGAAGCTGGATGATTCGCGGCAATGAACGCGGCGCCTGTACGACGGCGAAGCCACCGCTACGGCCAAACGCATCCTTGCCTTTCAGTGATACGATAAAACAGAGGCTCTTGTTGAGGATGCGTGGAAATGGATGGGCCGGGTCGAGGCCAAGTGGGCTAAGCACCGGCAT
>JAJDNE010000025.1 GCA_022340825.1 Acidiferrobacterales bacterium
GCACCGGGTTGTCCCGCCTGGGCAACGATGTGAGCCTCTCGCTCATGCTGTTTTGCATTCAGTACTTCATGCGGAATCTTGTTCCGATCGAGTAACCTGGAAAGATGCTCGGAGGACTCAATGGAAATGGTGCCAACCAGCACCGGTTGGCCACGCTTGTGGCAGTCAATGATATCGGCCAGGACCGCATTGTCCTTTTCTGCCGCAGTTCGGTAAATCTGGTCAGTATGGTCAATTCGAATCATTGGCATGTGGGTAGGAATCACTACCACTTCAAGCCCGTAAATCTGCTGGAACTCGAACGCCTCCGTGTCAGCTGTACCGGTCATTCCGGAGAGCGTGTTGTAGAGGCGGAAATAGTTCTGGAATGTAATCGACGCCAGCGTCTGGTTCTCGTGCTGAATGGTGACGCCTTCTTTTGCTTCGATTGCCTGATGCAATCCTTCAGACCAGCGCCGCCCTGTCATCATGCGACCGGTGAACTCATCGATAATGACGATTTCGTCATTTCTTACAATATAGTCGACCTCACGCTGGAACAGCGCGTGGGCGCGCAATGCAGCATTCACATGGTGCAGTAGTGCAATATTGGCCGGATCATAGAGATTGCTGCCCGCTTCAAGCAGGCCGGCCTGTTCCAGCATTTGTTCAACCTTCTCATGGCCAGCGTCAGTGAGGAACGCCTGCCGGGACTTTTCATCGACCGAGTAGTCGCCCGGACCATCTTCCTCTTCCTGCTTCACCAGTCTGGGTATGACGGTATTGATCTTGATATACAGGTCTGTGCTTTCTTCGGCTTGCCCGGAGATGATCAGCGGGGTTCGCGCCTCATCAATCAGGATCGAGTCGACCTCATCAACTACCGCGAAGTTGAGTCCACGCTGGAATCGCTCCTCCGGTCGGAACGCCATATTGTCGCGCAGATAGTCGAAACCGAATTCATTGTTGGTGCCATAGGTGATATCGGCCCGATAAGCTGCAAGTTTCTCCTGGGGATCCTGATCAGATACGATCACACCGACGGTCAGACCCAGAAAACGGTAAAGCTTACCCATCCATTCGGCATCTCGTCTGGCGAGGTAGTCATTAACCGTGACCACATGGACGCCTTTGCCAGCCAGGGCATTGAGATAGGCAGGCAAAGTCGCCATCAGCGTTTTACCTTCACCGGTTCGCATTTCGGCAATCTTGCCCTGATGCAGGGTCATGCCACCGATCAACTGTACGTCGAAATGTCGCATGCCCAGTGCACGTCGGGAGGCTTCTCGAACCACCGCAAAGGCTTCGGGCAACAGCTCGTCCAGCGTCTCGCCTTGTTGAATCCGTCCGCGGAACTCGTCAGTCTTGCTTTGCAGCGCTTCGTTGTCGAGCCCGGTGAGGTTTTCTTCCAGGGCGTTGATGCGGGACACCTGCTTGCGCATGCGTTTTACCAGCCGTGTGTTACGACTGCCAAAAATCTTCTTGAATACTGTCTTTACCATAATAAAAGCTTGCTTCCGCAGGATCCGAAAAAGGGGGCATTATGTCGGAAAAGTGGCTCCACTTGAAGATAACAGCCGACCTTTCGGCTTCTGATTCAGGTACTATTGGAGGGCAACGACACGAAATACAAGCAACCTGGCCAGCAGCCAATTGAATTAATCCAGTTTCAGCCTTCTGGCAATACGAACATGAGACCCAATCCTCGATATTTTTTACGCGCCTTACCGTTACTGGTTCTGCTTGTAACGATCGCTCCGGGCGCGCATGCCGCTGTAAGCGATGCCGACACAGCCTACCAGCGTGGTCTTGCGCTGCAGAAGGAGCAACGGACTGAAGAGGCAATTCAAGCCTACCAGAAAGCCATCAGTCTGGATCCGGAACATGGTAACGCCCACTACGAACTGGGCTGGAGTTACTGGGTACTGGGCGATTGGCAGCAAGTGGTAGAACACTGGCAAACCGCACGAAAGCTCGGTTCCTTGCCCGCGAGCGCGTCGCAATACCTTGCCGAAGCCCGCCGCAATCTTGAAGGGCAAGAAGAACCCCTGGTCCAACCGCCGATCGGCACCTCAGCCAGCGGGTGGTCTGACACCCAGGGGAAAGTCAGCCTGGAATTGATAGCCAGGTTTCAGCATTACAATCCGCGACCGATTGACGCAAACGACCACTTTGACAGATTTATTTTCTCGCCAAAATCAGTGCGCTTTCTATCAGACGGCTCCAAGGCCTACGTTAATGCCCTGGAAGGCTTTGCAACCGTCGTTTACGACCCGCAGCGACTCAAACGAACAAACGTCATTATCCACCGATTCAATCAAAAAAATGCGCAGTTGTTCCTGGAGAACGAAGGCAGTCCGTGGCTTCCTTTCCCACCTGAGGCACCAGAGAAACCCAACGAGTTCGATGGCAAGCCAGTCGAATCGGCACTGTCAACCGACGAAAAATATCTCTGGATACCCTACTACCGACGGAGTTACGACGCTTTCAGCGTCATGCCATCGGCTATGGCAGTGGTAGATACACATAGTGACAAAATCATTCGGGTAATGTCTACCGGACCGATTCCAAAATATGTTGAGTCGTCACCAGACGGGAAGTGGCTGGCCGTTGTTCATTGGGGCGACAACACGGTCGGCCTGATTGACGTCAGCAGTGGCAGTCCTCAAAGCTTTCGCCATGCGGCTTTGGTCACCGTAGGCAAGCGCATCAATCTTGATCGGATCGAGAAAACTGACCGTGATCACGGTTGTGGCTTTTGCTTGCGTGGGGCGGTATTCAGCAACGATAGTCGTTATTTGCTGGTCGCGCGAATGGGTGGGGGCGGCATCGCCGTTATTGATACGCAGCATCAACGCTACATTGGCACAGTCCGCGGCATGCGCCAAACACCAAGACACCTGGTTCTTTCATCTGATGGAGAGACTCTATTTCTCAGTTCCAGCTTCGAAGGCTACGTATCGGCCTATCGAACCCGTGACCTGATCGCCGCCGCACAACGGAACCAGAAAATATTACGTCCTTTGCGCGAGGAATATACCGGTCTGGCAACACGCACGATCGCTATCAGCCCGGATGATCGATTGATCTTTGCTGCCGTTAACAAGGAAAGCAAAATTGTTGTGCTGGAGGCAAAAACACTTAAGAAATTGCTGGAGCTGCCGGCAAACTCATATCCAGTCGGCATGGCAGTCTCTCCAGACGGGCACCAGCTGTGGGTCACTGCACAGGGACGGAAGCGTCGCGGTGGCAACTCGGTAACGGTGTACCGCATCGCCACCGAAAGCTGAATATCAGGCAACAAAAAGCCGGTACTGAATCCAGTACCGGCTTTTTATTCGAATTATTGTCTAGCTACTTGTGGGCTACCAGACTGCGGGGGCCATTCAAATAGCTCACAGGATCTACCTGATGGTGCGAGCGTAATACTTCAAAATGCAGATGCGGACCAGTTGAGCGACCGGTAAGACCCACCTTTGCCACCGTCTGACCTCTAGTCACCCGGTCACCGACCCTCACCAGCCATTCAGCAACGTGCGCATAACGGGTGCTGTATCCCTGGCCATGATTAATTTCTACCATGTTGCCGTAACCGCGCTTTTCGCCAGCAAATGTCACCACGCCGTCACCCATCGCGTGTATCGCTGATCCTAGCGGACTGGCGATGTCAACACCCTGATGCATGGAACGGCGTCCGGTAAATGGGTCTGCGCGGAATCCAAATGACGACGATACCCAGCCACCGTTTACCGGCCAGCCGGACGGCATCAACGCCTTTTGTAACTGTTTATCGATTAGTAAAGTCTCTAGTGCACTTAACTGTTCTTTTTGTACGGCTACCTGCTGATCCAGCTCGCTGAGTGAGGAGAGTACCAGTGAGGCATCTTGCGCCGTAGCCGGCTCGGCTGGACCACCCATTGCAGGCTGTGCGGTAAAATCGAATTCCTGTGGATCAAGACCTGCCATGCTCGTCAGGCGCCCACCCAGAGCGTTCAATCTGAGCACCTGCGCCTGTAAATGACCCAGCCTCTGGGCCAATGCATTCAAATGATTTTCGGCATCACGTCGAGCGGTCTGAATGGCAACTCGCTGTACCTGCAATTCTTCTTGTTGTTGTGCGACCAGGTCAGCATCCATGGTGCCGCTGTGGCGATCCAGTGTTGAGCGAATCTGATAGGTCATTCCGCCGAGAAATATTGGCAGAAAAAACAGACCCACGAGCGCGATCACCAGTACATGCCGGTGTGACAAGCTGGCATGTCGATTTGCTCCGCCTTTATCTGCAACAATAATAATATTCATAACAGCTTAACCTTCTCCTCCAACTGCTTATTTTTCTTAGGCGCCAGGCGCCTGATATTTTTATACTGCGGTAGCGGTACTACCACTAACAAATGCTATCGGTACCTCGTGACTTTCATCGAAACTGACAAGCTCCCATGCATCTTCGTGCGCCAGCAATTCCCTTAACAGCCGATTGTTCAGGTAATGGCCTGAGCGATATGCCTTGAACTCTCCTACCAGGGGATGCCCGAGAAGATACAAATCGCCAATAGCATCAAGAATTTTATGCTTTACAAACTCGTCTTCATATCGAAGGCCGTCCTCATTGAGCACGCGAAAATCATCCATCACAATGGCATTGTCAAAACCGCCGCCGCGCGCAAAGCCGCTGCTTTGCAGGGTCTCGAGGTCTGACATAAAACCAAAAGTACGCGCACGACTCACTTCTTTAACAAAAGAGGTGGTGGAAAAATCCATGCTGGCGGCTTTTCCGGTTTCCTCAAAAGCCGGGTGATCAAAATCAATTGTAAATGAAACCTTGAATCCGTCGAACGGCTCGAAGCTCGCCCACTTATTGTCTACTTCGACTTTTATCGGCTTCTTGATTCGGAGAAAACGTTTGGGTGCTGACTGCACCTCTATACCGGCAGACTGCAGTAGAAACACAAACGGGCCCGCACTACCATCCATAATTGGCACTTCTGGTGCGGTTAATTCAACAATTGCATTGTCGATACCGAGACCGGCAAATGCGGACATCAAGTGTTCGATGGTGGATATTCGTACGCCATCTTTTTCGATGGTCGTCGAGAAGCGGGTGTCGGAAACATTTTGTGGGCAAGCCTGAACATCGACGGGCTCTTCGAGATCGACGCGACGAAAAACAATTCCGGAGTCGACCGGTGCCGGACGCAGGGTTAGATAGATTTTTTCACCAGTGTGCAGGCCAACGCCAGTCGCCCTGATAGTGTTTTTTAAGGTTCTTTGCTTATTCACTATTTTTAATTCTTTTTGCCCGTTGCTTTTTTATCGGGAAACCACTCCCTGCCCTGATTTCCAGGACATGAGATTAACTTCAGGATGGCACAATCCGATTAGAAAAATCAGCTTATCTAGATGCATTTAAAGGCAATTTCCCTTTCCTGTCCAGTAGTTTACCAATTACTGGCACCTGATCGGTGCATCGTTACCGATAAACGGGACGGCTAAAAATACCTGGCGAATGAGCGCTTTTCTCGTTCGATTTTAACCAGGACCTGTGACTGATTCTGCAATTCCTGTACCGCTTAAGCGCGAATAGAACAGATTATCTATAACCGACTGTTCTTTATGAATTATTTGTGACGTTTTATTCAATAGAAAGATGCCTTACAAGTCAGAATCGGGCACGAATGCACCACTTTGGCGAGGCGATGCACTTTGCTGGACGAGAGAAGCCGTTGATTCCATACAAAAATGGTGATTTATCTGCGGAAAAATTCGTTGCGCCGTCGGGAACGCGACGGGCAGGCGTCCTTGCCTGCCGCGACAGACCTGCAACCGGTAGCAGGCCGCAGACGACCGAATCTCAGTCAGCCTGCTTGCGCAAAAATGCCGGGATATCCAGATACTCTACCGAATCATCATTCAATCCCGAGTCATCACGTCGTTTGCGAATTACAGTAGGCGTATCCAGCTCCTCATAGTCGGTTGTACCGGTGCCCGTCCGAACCACACGATACGGCTTCTGCTGCTGCCGCTTTTCAACACCCAGCCCGGTTGCCACCAGGGTAACGCGTACTTCACCGTGCATCTCCGGATCGATTACCGTACCCATCACCACCGTTGCATCGTCGGAAGCGAAATCCTTCACGGTATTGCCGACTTCCTCGAATTCACCAATGGACATATCCGGCCCCGCCGTAACGTTTACCAGGATACCGCGCGCGCCGGAGATGTTAACGTCCTCCAGCAACGGGCTTGAGACCGCTGCCATGGCTGCCTCGCTGGCGCGATTTTCGCCGCTTGCTACGGCCGATCCCATCATTGCCATGCCCATTTCTGACATCACCGTGCGGACATCGGCAAAGTCGACGTTAATCAGCCCTGAACGGGTTATCAGTTCGGCAATGCCCTGGACCGCACCCTGCAACACTTCATTGGCCTTGCAGAAGGCATCCAGCAGCGTCGCTTCTTTACCAAGCACCGTCAGCAGCTTTTCGTTCGGGATGGTGATAATTGAATCGACATATTCCGCCAGATCCTTTACACCCTGCTCGGCAATCCCCATGCGCTTGCGCCCTTCGAACGGGAATGGCTTGGTGACCACAGCAACGGTGAGGATCCCCATGTCGCGCGCAACCTGGGCCACGATTGGCGCAGCACCGGTCCCGGTACCGCCACCCATGCCGGCGGTAATGAAAACCATGTCTGCGCCCTCAAGCACCTCAGCCACGCGTTCACGATCCTCGACCGCGGCCTGACGACCAACGTTAGGATCGGCGCCGCAACCCAGTCCCTTGGTCAGATTCGTACCAAGTTGCAGGATCGTGCGTGCTCCCGACTTGGAAAGTGCCTGTGAGTCCGTATTGGCATTAATAAACTCAACACCTTCGATATTGGCTTCGACCATGTGATCAACGGCATTACCTCCGCCGCCTCCCACACCGATCACCTTGATGATGGCCTGTTGGCCATATGTATCCATCAACTCAAACATGACGGCTTCTCCTTTGCTTGCTTACCCGGTTAATGTTTCTGTTGTTCATCTAGAAATTGCCCTGGAACCAACTCTTCATGCGATCCCAGACGCCCTGAACTCCTGCTGTGGATCCGGATTTCCGTTTCGTGTAATCCGAACCCTCCCGTTGCATGGCACCGAACTGCACTAACCCTACCCCGGTGGCATACATTGGATTCTCAACCACGCCCGTCAAACCGCTAATATTCTGCGGTACACCGAGACGAACCGGCATGTGAAATACCTCTTCAGCCAGCTCAACCATGCCTTGTAGTTTTGAACTGCCGCCGGTTATCACGATGCCGGAGCCCACCAGGTCCTCGAACCCGCTGCGACGCAATTCAGCAGCGACCAGGGTGTAGAGTTCCTCGATGCGTGGTTCAATGACTTCGGCCAGTGTCTGGCGTGCCAACGTGCGTGGTGCACGATCACCAACGCTCGGCACTTCTATGGTTTCATCGTCATGCGCCAGCTGCGTAAGCGCACAACCGTATTGCTTCTTAATATCTTCGGCATGCTGCATCGGCGTGCGCAGTGCAACGGCGATGTCGTTGGTGACCTGATCTCCGGCGATGGGAATCACGGCAGTATGTCGAATCGCCCCGTCTGTAAACACGCAAATGTCAGTGGTACCACCGCCGATATCCACCAGGCATACGCCTAGCTCTTTCTCATCTTCGGTCAATACCGCGATGCTGGACGCCAGCTGCTCGAGAATAATGTCATCAACCTCAAGACCGCATCGGCGTACGCATTTGACGATGTTCTGTGCTGCGCTCACTGCACCGGTCACGATGTGCACCTTGGCCTCGAGGCGTACGCCGCACATGCCAACTGGCTCGCGAATGCCTTCTTGTTTGTCGATAATGAATTCCTGGGGCAGGATATGCAGGACCTTCTGGTCGGCAGGTATGGCCAGCGCACGCGCCGCCTCGATCACGCGATCGACATCGTTTGTGCCAACTTCCTTGTCCTTGATTGCGACAATGCCGTGAGAGTTGAAACTGTTGATATGGCTACCGGCAATTCCGGCGTACACCGAATGTATTTGGCAACCAGCCATTAATTCCGCTTCTTCGACGGCTCGCTGAATCGACTGGACCGTGGATTCAATGTTAACCACTACACCCTTTTTCAGTCCGCGTGACGGGTGATGTCCGACTCCGATGATTTCGACATCACCGTCGGCCGTAACTTCGCCTACGATCGCCAGTACCTTCGAAGTACCGATATCGAGCCCAACAATCAGACGTTCATCTTCTTTCTTTGACATGTTCTACCTCGCGACAGGTTGGCGAGAGAATGTTGGTCGACCCTTTGCCCAGGCCACGGCAACGCCGTTGGCATAGCGCAAATCGATACGACCAATTCGCCGTCCTTCGTTGACTAAAACCGGATAAATTTTCACGAAACGCTGAATACGTTCCTCCAAACGGTCACGGCCGATCAGAAGTTCAACGCCATTGTTCAACCGGAGCGCCCACATCCGTCGTTCTGTTAACTGAAGCTCGTCAATTGACAGTCCAATCGTGGCCAGCTGCTCGCTCCACTGCCGATAGGTCGACAATGTCTGTTCCTCGGCGCCAGCCGGCCCGCGCAACTGGACTACATCCAGCGGCCCGTCGTGGTGGGGCAGCACGACTGCCGGACCGGTATTGCCAAGCCAGGCGTCATCATTCCACCGCGCGACGAACTTCTGCTCCGTGAAGCGAACATAAATCGCGTTCGGCCAACGCCGACTCAACCAGGCACGATCTATCCAGGGCAATGCCTCGATGCGTTGCTGCGCGGCATCAAGGTCTACGGTCAGGAAGCTGCCCATGAGTCCCGGTAGTGCAACGCTCTCCAGCTCCGCCTGACTGACGTGCGTAAACGGGCCGGCAAAGTGTACGTTTTGCACCGGATAAGTCGTGGGCTTCATCAGCCAGTCAGTTCCCAACAAGGTCAGCGAGATTGCCACCAGGAACCAGAAGGCATAGAGACCGCCGGTAAACAGCAGGCGGGGTGTGCTCCAGTTCAGTGTCGGTTCTGCGCTAGACACGTGCCTGCTCCAGTATGCGTAGTGTCAGTTGCTGAAAGTCCATGCCGGCCGACTTTGCTGCCATGGGTACCAGGCTGTGATCGGTCATACCGGGAATGGTATTGGCTTCCAGTACGAACGGTTTGTTGTCCTTGTCGAGCATAAAATCGACGCGTCCCCAGCCACGGCAACCGAGCACATCGAAGGCCTGCTTTGCCCATTGCGACACCTGTTGCTCTGTCTCGGCGCTGAGCCCGGTTGGGCAGTGGTACCGGGTATCATCACCAACATACTTGGCGTCGTAGTCATAAAAACCACTGGCCGCTTCAATGCGGATTAACGGCAGTACCTGGTCGCCCAATATGGCTGCGGTCAATTCCGGTCCGTCGATCCATGTCTCTGCCAATACGTCATCATCAAATTCGCGCGCTTTGCGCCAGGCCTGCTCCATTTCTTCCAGGTTATGCACCTTGGCCGTGCCAATACTTGAGCCTTCCCGGCTCGGCTTGATAAAGAGAGGAAGCCCGAGACGTTCAGCTACCCCCGGGAGATCGCTAATACTTTTCACCAGCTCGAAATCCGCGGTCGGAATGCCTGCCTGTCGCAGAATCAGCTTGCTGCGCCATTTGTCCATGGCCAGCGCGGAGGCAAGTACGCCGCTACCGGTATAGGGGATACCGAGCACCTCCAGGGCACCCTGAATCACACCGTCTTCACCCCAGCGGCCATGAAGCACAATAAAGGCGCAATCAAATTGTTCCTCACGCAGCTGCTTCAACACGGTTGGATCAGCATCGATACCATGAGCATCGACATCACTCGCTTTCAGCGCCGCCAGTACTCGCGCACCGCTATTGAGAGAGACATCGCGTTCCGCCGAGGGCCCGCCCATCAGTACCGCCACCTTGCCGAAGTCCGCCGCGTTCATAGCGCCTCCCCGACAATTCGTACTTCGCGTTCCAGTTCCACGCCATGCTCACGCGCAACCTTTGACTGAATGGTTTCAATCAGTCGCTCAATCTCTGCCGCAGTTGCACCACCGGTATTGATTATGAAGTTTGCGTGCACGTCCGAGACACAGGCCTTGCCTTCACAAGTTCCCTTGAGTCCGAGACCATCAATCAGGCGCGCCGCATGATCGTTTTCAGGATTCTTGAATACGGAACCCGCGTTCGCGGTCTGCATCGGTTGCGAGGCACCGCGTTTTGCCAACAGGCGCTTGATCTCGGCCCTGGCATCACTGCCCGCACCTTTTACCAACTTAAAATGAGCAGCAATAAACCATTCGTTTTCCTGTCCCTTGACCGAGCGGTATCCCACGGTGAATTCATCACGCATGCGCGTATGAATCACGCCACGGTGATCCATGGTCTCGACCGAAGCGACGATATCCCAGGTGACGCCACCGAAGGCGCCGGCATTCATCGCCAATGCACCACCGACACTGCCCGGGATACCTGCCAGGAACTCGCAACCGGTAAGGTCTTGCTCGGCGGCAAAGCGTGCGACCTTGGCACTGGCAACTCCGGCTTCGGCACGAACCGTATCCTCCGTCAGCAGAGATAGATCCTTGAGCATGCCGGTAGTCGCGATAACGGTTCCGCGGATGCCACCGTCGCGCACCAGCAGGTTACTGCCGAGGCCAACCCACACCACCGGTTCCTCTTCCGGTAGTTGTGACAAAAACAGGGCAAGGTCCTCGATGTCCGCCGGCTGGTAATAGCTGTCTGCCGGACCGCCAACACGCCAGCTCGTATGACGTGCCATGGATTCGTTGTGTTTGAGTACCCCGCGCAACATGTTCTTTTCGGCAGCCATGTTCATACCGCCTCCGACAGTTGATCGCGCAGCGCCGCGGCGGCATGTCCGATATTGCCGGCACCCATCGTCAGCAACAGATCGTTTGGCTGTAACAGGCCCTGAAGTGTTTGCGGCAATGTCTTCAGGTCCGGAACAAATACCGGATTCGTCAGTCCGCGGGCACGAATCGTGCGGCACAAGGCACGCGCATCAGCGCCCGGAATGGGTTTTTCACCGGCGGCATATACCTCGGTAACCAGCAGTGGATCCTGATCACTGAAGACCGCCGCAAAGTCATCGAGCAGATCGTGGGTACGCGTATAACGGTGTGGCTGGAACACAACCACCAGTCGACGATCCGGCCATCCCTTGCGTGCTGCATCCAGAGTCACCGCAATTTCACGCGGGTGGTGCGCATAGTCATCCACGAGCAATACGTTGCCGCCCTGCAATTCGACTTCACCATTCATCTGGAAACGCCGACCGATGCCGCCAAATTCACTGAGTCCCTTGCTGATCGCCTCGTCGGAGACACCGACCTCATGGGCCACCGCTATCGCGGCCAGGGCGTTCAACACATTGTGTTTTCCTGGCTGATTGAGCGTGACCTGCATCCAGTTGTCCTGATCGCGCAGTGACACGCTAAAATTCGTTTTCTCCCCGTGCTGCTCAATATTGCTCGCGCGCAGGTCAGCAGTGGGTCGTGTGCCATAGGTCATCACCGGCTTATGGAGCCTTGGCAGGATTTCCCTGACAACCGGATCATCAACACACATGATGGCCACGCCATAAAACGGGATGTTGTGCAGGAAATCGATGAAGGCCTGTTTGAGAACTGAAAAATCACCGCCGTAGGTACTTAGGTGATCCGCGTCAATATTGGTAACCACGCTCATCAACGGGTGCAGGTGCATAAACGAGGCATCACTCTCGTCTGCCTCGGCCACCAGGTATTCGCCTTTGCCAAGACGTGCATTGGTGCCGGCACTGTTCAGGCGGCCGCCAATAACAAAGGTCGGGTCCAGGCCGCCTTCGGCAAGCAGGCTGGCAACCAGACTGGTAGTCGTGGTCTTGCCATGGGTGCCGGCAATCGCAATGCCGCGCTGCAACTGCATGAGTTCACCAAGCATTTCTGCGCGTGGAATAACCGGAATCTTGCTCTTGATCGCCTCTGCTACCTCGGCGTTGGTCTCGTCCACCGCCGATGACACCACCACGACATCAACACCTTCGACATTGCCGGCGTGGTGGCCAATGCTGACGTTTACGCCCAGGCCCTGAAGTCGCTGTGTGTTGGCGCTCTCTGCAATATCGGAACCGGAAACCGAAAACTTCAGGTTATGCAGCACTTCTGCGATACCGCACATCCCGACACCACCGATGCCGACAAAATGAATATTGTTTACCCACTTACGCATGGGCTAACTCCTCGCACACCTGGGCCACCATCACATCGGCATCAGGCATTGCGCATTCACGCGCATGCTGTGCCATTTTTAGGGTGACGTCGCGGTTCTTGCCTAGCGTGATAAACAGTTCCTGCAATTTTTCACTGGTACATTCGGCCTCGGGCAACAGGATCGCCGCCTCGTGATCCACCAGATAGTGTGCATTGGCAGTCTGATGATCATCGGTGGCATACGGGAATGGCACCAGGATGGCACCGACGCCGGCCGCAGCAAGTTCCGCTACGGTCATGGCACCGGATCGACACAGCACGACATCCGCCCAGCGATAGGCATCGGCCATGTCATCAATAAATTCGACAAGGCGCACCGCATTCAGGTTGTCGCCATAGACATCCCGGGTTTCATTAAGCCAGCGGGCACCACACTGGTGCCAAAGCTCTGGACGGCTGTCGGGAGAC
>JAJDNE010000126.1 GCA_022340825.1 Acidiferrobacterales bacterium
GACAAGCCTGGGAAAGTTGACCGGTAGACCTGGCTCAGTTCTTATCTGGTATAAGACCAAAAATGATCGCTTGTGGCCAAAAGCAGCCAGCTCAACGGAAATTTTGCGCCCCTAAATCTACGCCCATTAATCCCCACTGCCCGGCAGCACAGGTGAGAGACAGTTGATCGGTATCAAGAATCGGGTATGCCGGATTTCATAGCATAATGTTTTATCATGAGATTTCAGTAGAATAAGCAAGGTCACATCTGCTGAATAGGCCAGGGCAGGAATCCCGTCGTTGCATCTGGCCGCACGCTTCCGGTAGCGACTACCCGGGGTACCACGAATGAAATGCCTGGCACGCTTGATCGTTTTACTAGGGGTCGCAGTCATTGCTGGTGGATGCAGCAGTATGCCGGCGCGCAACCCCGTTCCGCTCGACCAGGCTTATCGTGCGCAGGTGTTTCCCGGTGTGCCGGCGGTTCGCGCGTGGGCAGGAAGTTTCAGCGATCAGTTCGAGGAGGATCTGGTCGAATCGGTTCGCCAGGAAATGCGAACGTTACCTCAACACGGTGCAATCCAGGCACCCATCATCAACATCCTTGCCCTCTCGGGTGGCGCCGAATACGGTGCCTTCGGCGCCGGGTTTATGAACGGCTGGACTCGCTCCGGGAATCGGCCGGTTTTCAAGTTCGTGACCGGGATCAGTGCCGGCGCGCTGATTGCGCCATTCGCATTTCTTGGGCCGACATATGACCCGGTTCTGAAAGAAGGGTTCACCACCATTGGCCCCCGGAACATTTACCGGAAGCGCGGTTTAAGTGCGCTTTGGAGTGATTCCCTGCTGGACTCCGCGCCGTTGGCGGCCCTGATAGAAAAATACATTACTGACGATGTGATACGGGCGGTGGCGAATGCCCACCGTCAGGGCCGGCGGCTTTACATTGGTACCGCAAATCTTGATGCCGATCGCCTGGTGGTGTGGAACATAGGGGCGATTGCCGCCAGCGGCCGACCGGGTGCATTGGAACTGATTCGCAAGATCATTCTCGCTTCGTCGTCTATCCCGGTTACCTTCCCACCGGTGCTGATCAACGTAACGGTGGATGGCAAATCCTACGATGAGATGCATGTTGACGGTGGCGTCAAGGCACAGTTGTTTCTGACCGCCGCGACGATAAATATGATGCAGGTCCGGGGAAAGCTTGGGTTAAAAGTAACACCCGAGGAGAGCACCAAGCTCTACGTTGTTCGAAACGCAACCGTGGGCCCGGAACCCGAACCGGTGCCACGGAAGCTGAATTCAATAATGGGTCGTTCGCTCACGCAACTGCTTAAATCGCAGGCGCGAAGCGACCTGGAACGCGTACACCACTTTGCCCATCAGCAGGGCTTTGGCTTTTACTGGATCGCGATCCCCAAGGAGTACAAGCCGCAATACAAGGACTCGTTCAACACCCTCGAGATGAACCGGTTATTCAAAACAGGTTACGATCTCGGTCTGAAGAAAAATCCCTGGCGCGGCGAGCCGCCGGCGATTGGTCAGCGTTAGGACTTTAAACGGGGTCAGGCCCCTATTATTTGCTCCGACCCCTTTAATTGAAGGGAACTACAGCAGGAAAGATCCTCGAGACGGGCGGGCCATGCCCGGCAAACCATGAAATAGAAACGGGCAGAGGGATTCGTCCTCTGCCCGTTTTTTGTTGCGGCCGATCTGAATAATTGCAGCAACTTACTTGTAGGCCACGGCTGCGCTGGTCGGTCCCGCCAGGGGGATGATCTCGAAGCGCTTGAAACCGATCTCGCTGCACCAGTCTTTGAAATTAGCGCCGGTATAGTCGAAGCCGTCGCCGAGTTCGATGAGCATGTTCAACGACATCAACAGGCCGAAGAGATTTTCCCGCCGTGCATCGTCGATCAGGTTCTCGATCGCGATCAGCGCGCCGCCTTCCGGCAGGGCGTCGTAGGCCTTCTTGATCAGCACCTTTTTACGCTCCAGGTTCCAGTCGTGCAGGACGTTGCCGAGGGTGATGACATCCGCCTTTGGCAGCGCGTCGGCGAAGAAATCGCCGGCGACCACCTTGATGCGATCCGTCATGCCGGCTTCATCAATCCGTTGTTGCGCTTGGGGCGCGACCGGTGGCAGATCAAACGTGGTGAGCGCCAGGTGGGGATGACGCTGGCCGACGATTCGCGACAGCAGCCCCAGGGCGCCGCCGATATCGCTGACAGTTTTGTACTTCGTGAAATCAAACTTCTCGGCGAGCATCATGAAGTTGCCGGCCTGGAACCCGGTCATCGCTTCGAGGAACTGGCCGAGCTTGGCCTGGTCGGCGTAGATCTCCTCGAAGATCGGTTTGCCGGTGTGTTTGATCTCGTTCTGGGGTTGGCCGGTGCGCAGCGCCTCGCCCAGGTGGTTCCAGAAACCGAACAGGCGCGCGTTCATCATCTCGGGCATGCCGCCGATGTAGGCCGGGCTGTTCTTGTTGAGGAACGTGCCGGTATCGGCGGTGTTGTGATACCTGCCCTCGACACCGTCGCCGTCCCGCTGCAGGAAACCCCCCGCGACCAGCGAATCGAGGAAATCGTAGCGACCGCGCGGGTGCAGGTTGAGCTGGTCGCCCAGTTGGTCAGCGGTCAGCGCCTGCTCCCCGAGGACCGTAAACAGGTCAAATTCGACTGCCGTCAACAGTACCTTGGACGCCCAGAATGCCGTCGCCGTTTGCATGATATGGCCGGGGTTCGGTTGCTCGTGGCCTGTTGCCGCTACGTCGGTTTTCATCGCTCTCATCTCCATTTTTGTGCTCCTTATTGGTTTGGTTCAGTGGAGATCAGTCTATTAGTCTTTATATGTGGCATAAATAGCAGTTTGGTTGATATATTGTTAACCAGACGTATACAATCCTGCCTATGGATCGCCTCACTGCCATCAAGGTGTTCGTGAATGTGGTGGAAACCGGGAGTTTCTCGGCCGCCAGCGAAAAAATGGAGTTATCACGGGCGGCGGCGAGTAAATACGTATCGCAGCTCGAATCCCACCTCGGCGGGCGCCTGCTCAATCGCACCACGCGCCGCATCAGCCTGACCGAATCCGGGCGCCTGTATTTCGAACGCTGCCGCGAAATCCTGAATAACCTGGAAGAGGCCGATGGCGCGGTTGCCGGCCTGGCGCTGGAGCCACGGGGTATTTTGCGCATCAGTGTGCCGACCAATTTCGCGTCGCTACACCTGCTGCCCCTGGTTGCCCGGTTCACCCGGGACTTTCCTGAGGTGAAGGTCGAGATGATATGTAGCGACCGCGCGGTGGACCTGGTCGACGAGGGTTATGACCTTGCCGTTCGCATTACCAACAATGTCGATCCAAACCTGATCGCCCGCCGCCTGGCCCGTTGTCGCCATGTGATCGTGGCCGCCCCGGATTACCTGGCAAACAAGCCCGCCTTGAAAACCCCCGAGGACCTGAAGCAGCACGACTGCTTGCTGTATGCCCATACGGCCGGTGGTGTCTGGCCATTCACCAGGGGCGGTGTGGATTACTCGGTGAAAGTCGGC
>JAJDNE010000035.1 GCA_022340825.1 Acidiferrobacterales bacterium
GGGACTTAGAACGCTGGTCGATTCCGGCGTTCCGGTATACGTGATTCACGGCAACCGCGACCTGTTGCTGGGCAAGGGTTTTGAGCAGGCCAGCCACTGCCAGCTGCTGGAAGACCCCACGGTAATTGATCTCTATGGTGAACCGACGCTAATTAGTCACGGCGATTATCTGTGCACCGACGATGAGGAATATCAGAAATTTCGCACAATGGTTCGGGACCCGGAGTTTCAGGCACGTTTCCTGGCCAAGGATATCGGGGAGCGGGAGGCGATTATTCAGACGTATCGCGAAATCAGCATGGCCAATTCACTGGAAAAATCGATGGATATTATGGATGTGAATGCAGATGCAGTGGCAGAGCAAATGCAGGCGCACGGTGTTCAGCGCATGATCCATGGTCATACCCATCGTCCCCACGTCCACCAGTTGACCATCAACGGTAAACCGGCCCAACGCATTGTTCTTGGTGATTGGTATGACCAGGGCAGTGTATTAAGTTGCGATACTGAAGGCTGCTCCCTGCGCGGGATGCCTCTTAATTCCACAATATAGAACATTCACTGACCGGACTGCTTATTGCCCCTGATCTCTTCAGTGGTGAACTGCTGATAATCTTTCGGCAACACAAACAATTCAGCAGACACTTTCTGTCCGGTTTTATAATCTGCAAGCAGGCGTGCCCGTCCAAGGTAGTCGCGTGCATGAATCGGGAAACCGAACTTGAGATAGCGCGCCGGTTTGTAAACATTGTTTACCCGATCACACGGTGATGCCCCTGGTTGGGGCGCAGCCTGCAAGAAAGCTGCATGTTCGACACTCAGCGTTTGCGCAAACTCGCTCATTGCCGCAACCGCATCAGGCAGCAATCCTTCGGCTGCATAAAGGTCGTAGCAGAGTGAATCGTTGGTATGCAGGCGATAATGACTAACAACGCGACCACCCACTGATGGTACGGTTTCTTTCAGTTTTTCATCCCGATTGCTGATATTTTCCGGCATCGCCAGCTGGCTATCTTTCCACCGGATTACCAGCGTACGCTTGTCCATCGAGTTTGTACTGTAGATCACACGCTGCTTGCGGTCGTAAAGCACGAAATCGCCGTTATCATCGTCGTCGTCAAAACGGATGTAGGCTGGCGTGACAATCATGCGCGTACGATAGGGCTCGTTGCTACCCTCCTGTTCATCGAAATAGACAATGGTCGCGTCTTGAACCGGAGAGCACGCGGTTAACACTCCACTGCCAGCAAGAATTATCAGGATTAGCCAGGATAGTCGTTGGATCATTTTCATCTCGTTTCCACTTTAATATTTCATACCAATCGCAAGGTCCATTACATTGGTGCCGGTTGGGCCGGTGGTGAACAAATCGCCGGTCGCCTCAAGAAACGTACCCGCATCCGCATGCTGTAACGCGTTCGCGGCGTCGATACCAGTTAATAGTCCCCGACTCACGCTGCCACCGTCAACAACGGCACCGGCATCTTCGCCCGGGCCATCGGTGCCATCGGTACCGCCGGCCAGAAAATACTCATCGCCGCGCCCGGCCATGGCAATTGCGGTTGCCAGCGCAAGACTCTGGTTTCTGCCGCCGCGCCCGGGTTTAACCGGCAGCCGCACCGTTGTCTCGCCGCCCCAGATATGAACTGTTCGGGCTGCAGACCGTTCCAGCATCTGCGCCAACGCCGGGCCAGCGCGCAATACATCCCCTTGCAGCAAATCACGGTGAATCTCCGCATCATACCCGAGTCTATTGGCAGCGTCCGCGGCAGCACGCATTGCTTCCTGAATCGACGCAATGATCTCGATGTCCACGTGATCAAAACGCGTCGGTACGTTAACCGGCGCCACCTTTGCTATTACATCTGCCAGCCATGGCGGTGCGAAATCGGGGAGGACGAATGGACGCGGCGGTGACAGCGGTCCCGAGGCAACACTGGCGGGATCATCTCCTGGCACATCAGAAATTAGCAGGCAGCGGACCTTGCGCGGCCACAGCAGTTGCGCCAGGCGCCCTCCCTTGATCAGCGACAACTGCTTGCGGATTTCATTACCGCTGACGATATCGATGCCGCTGGAAAGAAACCAATGATTGAGTCGCCGTAGTTCCGCCAGGCTTATGCCTTCCGGCAGGGCTTCAACCATGCTGGAAGCACCCCCCGACAAGAGTACCAGCACATCCTGTGCCTCTGGCAACGCATCGATGAACTCCAACATTGCCGCCCCCGCAGCGAGGCTGGTCTCATCGGGAAGCGGGTGGCTGGCAGTCATGACCGGCCACGGGAGCGGTCCTTCATGGCCATGCTTGGTTACGATCAGCGCCCTGGTAATCTGCCCGGCCAACTGCTCCCGGGCACCCTCTGCCATTGCCACGGCGGCCTTGCCCACCGCGATCAGCGCCTGGGGGCCAACCGCAGGTGCAGTCTTCAGTGCATCAACGACAACGCGACGGCCATTAACCGCGGCGACGGCATCAAGGAATATTTGTAACAGCTGCTGGCGTGGCTCACTGGATGGCATGAAGGCCGCGCAGCAAATCCTGTTTCAGATCCTCCACATCTTCCAGGCCTACCGCAACCCGCACCAGGTTATCCGTGATCCCGGCCTCGGCCCGCTGTTCCGGCGTCAAACGTCCATGGGTGGTGGTTGCCGGATGGGTGATGGTGGACTTGGTATCCCCGAGATTCGCCGTAATGGAAATCAATCGCGTCGCATCGATTAATGCCCACGCCTGTTCACGTTTCCCTTTGACCTCGAACGACAACAATCCACCAAAGCCATTTTGCTGCTCGCTGGCGAGCGTATGTTGCGGGTGGGACGACAATCCCGGATAGTTTACCCGCTCGACCAATGGCTGTTGCTCAAGCCAACGTGCAAGCTCCAGCGCATTATCACTATGACCCTTCATGCGAAGGGACAGCGTCTCCAGACCTTTGAGAAATACCCAGGCATTAAACGGGCTCAGTGAGGGACCGGCCGTACGCAGAAAACCATAGATCTCCTTACCGACCAGCTCTTCGTTACCGACCACGGCCCCACCCACGCATCGACCCTGTCCATCGATAAATTTGGTTGCAGACAGCACTGAAATATCTGCGCCCAAAGCAAGTGGTTGTTGCAATGCCGCGGTGCACAGTGTGTTGTCTACCACCAGCAGGCAGTCGTTAGTATGGGCCAGCTCCGCAAGCGCGCGAATATCAACGACCTCGAGCAATGGATTGGACGGGGTCTCAACAAATAACATGCGCGTTTCCGGTCGCAACGCAGACTCCCACGCTGCCAGATCGGTCAACGAGACGGCTGTCGTCTCGATACCGAATTTCCCGAGATAGTTGTTGAACAATACGGTGGTCGTACCGAAGATCCCGTTTGATGCGACAATATGATCTCCGCTCTTTAACAGTGCGGCGCAGGTCGCCAGGATAGCAGACATACCCGAGCCGGTTGCAACGCAGCGATCGCCGCCTTCGAGTGAGGCCAGGCGTTGTTCGAAGGTCCTGACTGTCGGGTTGGTGAAGCGCGAGTAAATATTGCCCGGCTTTTCGCCCGAAAATCGCGCTGCCGCCTCTGCTGCTGAACCGAAAACATAGCTGGAAGTTGGAAAAATGGGTTCGCTTTGTTCGCCTTCCGCCGTGCGCACCTGCCCGGTACGAATGGCCCGGGTCGCTAGCCCCCATTCCTCTTGATCGTTTTTAGACATTCCGCATCTCCTTTCTGTCGATGCCACGGACAGCAGACGCAAAAAAACCCGCTGTTCCTGACCTCAAGACGCGGCCAAAGCGGGTCGTTCTCGCTTTAGCTGCATTTATATTCGGCGCCCGCAAGCTGATTTCTCAAATCGGCGCCACTAATTAAACACTAATTGAGCCAGACAACGCTGTCAACAGACTGCGGCCTGGCCAAATACAATCCCCGGCTGATACTCACTGAATCGACAAACGTCTACTGTGGGTAGGTCTGTGCCTCGGTAAATGCCAGGTCATTGGCACTGCCCTTGGTCTTTGCGCTGTCAGCACGACGCGCCTCGATGCGATCAAGGTACTCCTGATGCACGTCACCAGTCACATAGACGCCATTAAAACAGGATGCATCAAATTCCTTGATGTTGGGATTGCCTTCATGCGCTGCCTCGATCAAGTCATCGAGATCCTGATAGATCAGCGCATCGGCGCCAATCTCGGCGGCAATTTCCTGATCACTACGATTGTAGGCAACCAGCTCGTTGACCGACGGCATATCGATGCCGTAGACATTGGGGTAACGCACCGGTGGCGCCGCTGACGCAAAGTAGACCTTTCGTGCCCCGGCTTCGCGTGCCATCTGGATAATCTGCTTCGATGTTGTGCCACGCACAATCGAATCATCTACCAGCAACACGCTCTTATCCCTGAACTCCAGGTCAATTGCGTTCAGTTTTTGTCGAACCGACTTTTTACGCTCTGCCTGACCGGGCATGATGAATGTGCGGCCAATATATCGGTTCTTGATAAAACCTTCCCGATACTTGATATCCAGCTCATACGCCATTTGTAGTGCAGAAGTACGGCTGGTGTCCGGGATTGGAATAACGACGTCGATCTCCTTGTCCGACCATTCACGCTGGATCTTGGCTGCCAGTTTCTCACCCATGCGTAGGCGCGTCTTGTGCACCGCGATGCCATCTATCATCGAGTCAGGACGTGCCATGTACACATATTCAAACAGGCATGGTACATGCCGCACATTGCTGGCACAGGTCTTGGTGTGTACGTGTCCTTCCATATCGATAAAGATGGCTTCACCGGGGTCAATATCACGCACCAGATCAAACCCAAGCACATCCAGCGCAACACTCTCCGATGCCACCATGTGCTCGGTACCCAGATCGGTTTCGCGACGTCCGTACACCAGTGGGCGAATCCCGAACGGGTCACGGAAGGCCAGGATACCGGAACCAACGATCATGGCGGTGACCGCGTAGGCGCCTTTGCAGCGACGGTGCACACCCTCGACCGCACGAAAGATATCTTCGGCTGATGGACGCAATTTACCCTGCACCTGTAATTCATGCGCGAGCACATTAAGCAAGACTTCGGAATCAGACTCTGTGTTGATATGGCGCAGGTCTTCGCGAAAGATTTCTTCTTTCAGCTCATCAACATTGGTCAGATTGCCATTGTGGCCGAGGGCCAGACCAAAAGGTGAGTTCACGTAGAACGGCTGGGCTTCAGCAGCCGAGTCGCAACCGGCGGTAGGATAACGAACGTGACCGATGCCCATATGGCCCTTGAGATTGACCATGTGCTGCACATTAAACACGTCGCGAGCCAGGCCATTATCCTTGCGCAAATAGACCTTGTGGCCATCACTGGTAATAATGCCGGCCGCATCCTGGCCACGATGCTGTAACACCGTTAGCCCTTCATAAATAGAATGGTTGACCGGACCCTTACCCAGGATACCGATAATGCCGCACATTGGATTCTCTACCTCTGATCAATCATTTGCAGGTCAGGAGATCGCTCCAAATCACCCCTGAGAGCTGCTAATTATAGCGGATATGTTTGGAAACATCTTTCGGCAAATACTTGCTTACCGTCAGCGCTAAATCGCCCAGGGGCTGAGCAAATACCGATCCCTTCCACCAGCTCTGACTCGGTGCCGACGTTAGCCCCATTAGCAGCACCGCAATAAGGACTATGAACAAACCGCGCACCGCACCGGTGACGCCGCCCAGAATCAGGTTGGGCAGCTTCAACCAGGCTTTGGATACAAACATATTGTGCAGCATATGGGCGGCGATACTGCCGCCGACAAATACCACGACAAACATAATCACAAAACCCACAATCAGCCTGACCGTCGGCTCGCTGATACTGGATTTGAACAGATTGCCCACGTTGTCGGCAAACATCCAGGACAACACACCCGCCAGGATCCAGCTGCCAAACGAAAACAACTCGCGAATCAAACCGCGGCGGACACCCATTGAGGCGTAGAAACCGACGACGAGAGCGATTATCAGGTCAAAAATATTCATCTTCCGGCAGTTACCTTTCGCTGAGTACGGCGTGACACGGCATCACTACGAGCTCGCTTCCAGCACAACTCCCTTGATGCCGTGTTTCGTGTTGATACTGTCACGTGCACGGGTTGCGCTGTCTCTGGATGCAAACGGGCCGACGCGAACGCGAACCGCCTGACCACTCTTGATGGCAATGACCTTTAACGAAACCTGGTATTTTTGCGCTTCCAGCTTGGTACGCAGTCGCCTTGCGTTAGCCGGATCAGAAAACGTACCCACCTGTACCATCCAGTTGCCCTGGACGACCGGTTTCTCGGTGTTCGGTTTGGTGGCTGTGGATGATGGCGCCTTCGGTTCTGGTTCGGCCTTGGCCACAGGTTTGGCTGGCGCCACTGAACTTGGCGCAGGCGCTGTATCGGGGCTAATACTCGCCTTGGGTGCAAGCGGATTGTTAACGACTTTGGGAACCGATTTTAGCCCAGTTGACGCCTGAGGAGACGGGACGGGTGTTACCACGACCTTGGTATCAGGCGTTACCGCGACCTGCTTGTCATCCGGACCGAGCAATTGAGGTTGCTCATGCAGCACGACCGAAAACAGGATAAAGGCCAGCGACACCAGAACGACTGCACCCAGTATGCGATGTCTTGGTTCAAAGTCGTTATCGTTTTCCTGCGTCGCCATTTATGTGCCTTCAGTTAAGCGCGTGCATTATAGCACCGACCGTAACGAAAGAACCAAAGACCAGAATACGGTCCTCCGGTTTCGCATGTGACAGCGCTGCGTGATAGGCCATCGTAACATCTGCAAATTGTTCGTGCGGTTCTTTGATCCCGCTGATCAAGAGTGCATCTGCCAGCACGCTGGCATCTGCGCCACGCGGTCCGGGCAAGCTGGCAAGAAACCATTTATCTACCATTGCTCCCAGTGCGCCCAGGCATTCTGCAATGGCTTTGTCGCGCATCATTCCAACCACGGCGATAGTGCGCCCCTTTACTGCTCTCTCACCGCAGGTCCGGGCGAGGGCTCGTACTGCCTGTGGATTATGGGCAACATCGAGGATCACCTCCGGCTCCGTCGCGACAATCTGAAACCGGGCAACCACCTCCGTCCCGGCGATCGCCGCGATGGCCTGGACCCGGGTTACTGGCAGGCGAGGCTGCAAGCTTGCGACCGCCATCAGTGTCGAAGCAACATTCAATCGCTGGTGCTGTCCTGCCAGTCGGGGTTGCGGCAACCCGGTCCATTCGAGCCCGCCCCCATGAAACCGGCAAGCAAGCTGTTCACAGTCGAAGGAGAAATCGCGACCCTGCACATACAGTTCCGCACCCAGATCGTCTGCCGTCTTAACAAGACTCGACGGCGGAGCGATGTCGCCACATATGGCCGGTTTCCCCGCTCGGAATATACCTGCTTTCTCGTAACCAATACTTTCACGATCTTCACCCAGCCAGTCACTGTGATCGATATCAACCGTGGTCACGATTGCGACATCGGCATCAAACAGGTTTACCGCATCCAGTCGGCCACCGAGACCCACCTCCAGTATAGCGACGTCAGGATTTTGTGATTGCAGGATATGCGCCGCTGCAAGTGTGCCGAATTCGAAATAGGTTAATTGCGTATCTGCGCGCGCCGTTTCCACCGTATTGAATGCATCACAGAGCTGTTGGTCGGAGACTTCCACGCCGCCAAGGTGGACACGTTCGTTGTAGTGCAGCAGATGTGGTGAGGTATAACTCCCGACAGAGTAGCCGGCAGCGAGATAAATGGATTCCAGCAGGGCGACCACCGAACCTTTGCCATTGGTGCCGCCAACCAGAATGGTGTTCCCGGCGATGCGGTCCAGAAACATGCGAGCGCCGACTGATCGAATGCGATCAAGGCCCAGTTCTATGCTTTCGGGATGCAGGCCCTCAATGTACTGGAGCCAGGAATCAAGGTTTTGCAGTTTCAGGTTTCTTCCGGGGCAGCGCCATGCGGAGCGGGAACACTGGCTTTCACCTCCGGCTTCTTCTTCGTGCCCTCGCGTCGGCTATGCATCAACATCGAGAGCAGAGCCGCAATGCGATCACGCATCTCGCGACGATCGACAATCATATCAATCGCTCCGTGCTCCAGCAGAAACTCGGAACGCTGAAAACCTTCGGGCAAGGTCTCGCGTACGGTCTGCTCGATCACGCGGGGGCCGGCAAAACCAATCAGGGCCTTGGGCTCGGCAACAATGGTGTCACCGAGCATGGCGAAACTGGCGGAAACACCACCCATGGTCGGGTCCGTCAGTACCGATATAAATGGTATGCCTCGCTTGCCCATTTTTACCAGGGCGGCGCTGGTCTTCGACATTTGCATTAGCGACAGCAACGCTTCCTGCATGCGCGCGCCACCGCTTGCTGCGAAACACACAAACGGTATCTCTTCTTCCAGACAGACATGAACCGCACGAACAAATCGCTCGCCAACCACGGAGCCCATGGAGCCGCCCATGAACGAAAACTCAAATGCCCCGGCCACCAACGGCAGATTCTTTACTTGCCCTTTGATCGTGACCAGCGCGTCATGTTCACCGGTGTTTTTCTGCGCATCGGTAATCCTGTCCTTGTAGCGCTTGCTGTCCTTGAATTTCAGCGGATCGGTCGGGTACAGCGACTCGCCAATTTCCTCGCGTGGCTCAGGATCGAGGAAGAGATCAAGGCGCCGGCGGGCACCGATGCGCATGTGATGACTGCACTTTGGGCAGACATTCATATTGTTTTCAATTTCGACGCAGTACAGCACGGCTGAACAGGAGGGGCACTTTTTCCACAAGCCCTCGGGAATCGATTTCTTTGTGCCCTGGCTCTTGATCTTCGGTGGAATCAGTTTATCGAACCAACTCATGCATTCACCTCAACCTGGTCCATGGCGTCGCGCAGACTGGCAACGAAAGCAGGCACCGTCTTCAGGATTTCTTCCGGTGTGTCGGCAAGCTCGGCAATGCGATTCACCAGCGCGCTGCCCACCACCACCGCATCAGCGACGTTGGCAACCGCTGCTGCGATTTCGGGACTCTTGATACCGAAGCCCACCCCCAGCGGGAGGGACACCTGTTTTCTTATTTCTGCCAGCTTTGCTTCCACTTCGACCGGATCCAGATTACTGGCGCCTGTTACGCCTTTCAGGGAAACATAATAAACGAAACCGCCGGCGACTTCTGCCACGCGTCGAATCCGCTCAGGGGTACTGGTCGGCGCCAGCAGAAACACCGGATCGAGCCCATGCCGGTTGAATGCCGCCAGGTAGTCATCGGCCTCTTCCGGGGGCAAATCGACGGTAATTACACCGTCGGCGCCAGCAGCCACGGCGTGCTCGGCAAATGTCTCGTAGCCCATTGCCTCGATTGGATTAAGGTACCCCATGAGTACGACCGGTGTGTCGCTATCTGTCTCGCGAAACTGGCGCACCATATCCAGCACATTCGTCAGCGTGATGTGATGCATCAAGGCACGTTCACAGGCGCGCTGAATCGCGGGCCCTTCCGCCATTGGATCGGAAAACGGGATACCCAGTTCAAGCACGTCAGCTCCTGCCTTCACCAGTTCATGCATTAATGGCACGGTGATCTGCGGTTGTGGATCACCTGCCGTCACAAACGGGATGAGTGCCTTGCGCCCCGCCGTCTTCAGGGCATCAAATCTTGATTTCAGTCGCGACATTAGAGCGAGATTCCTTCGCGTGCAGCAACCGTATGCACATCCTTATCGCCTCGACCCGAGAGATTCACCACGATGACCTTGTCGCGACCCATTTGCGGTGCAAGCTTCTTCACGTAAGCCAGTGCGTGGCTGGATTCGAGGGCAGGCATAATGCCTTCGGTGCGGCTGAGTTCGTGAAACGCCTGCAGCGCCTCATCATCCGTGATCGAAACATACTGGGCACGGCCGCTGTCTTTCAGCCAGGCGTGCTCGGGCCCGACCCCGGGATAATCAAGACCGGCGGAGACAGAATGCGTCTCGATAATCTGTCCGTCGGCAGTTTCCATCAAGTAGGTTCGATTGCCGTGAAGCACGCCGGTTTTGCCGGCGCACAGTGGCGCCGCATGACGACCGGTCTCGATTCCGTCCCCGCCTGCCTCAACGCCGATCAGCTGCACGCTCTCGTCATCAATAAACGGATAAAACAGACCCATGGCATTTGATCCACCGCCCACGCACGCAACCAGTGCATCAGGAAGTCGGCCTTCTGCCTCGAAAATCTGCTCGCGCGCCTCAATCCCGATGACTGACTGAAAATCACGCACCATTGCCGGGTATGGGTGAGGCCCGGCAACCGTACCAATAATATAAAAGGTATCATCGACGTTAGTTACCCAGTCGCGCATCGCCTCGTTCAGGGCATCCTTGAGTGTTTTCGACCCGGACGACACCGGCCTGACCTCGGCACCCAGCAACTTCATCCGGTAGACATTGATTGCCTGGCGTTCGATATCCTCGGTACCCATATAGACGATGCACTCGAGTCCAAAACGTGCAGCGACAGTCGCCGAGGCAACGCCATGCTGACCGGCACCGGTCTCGGCAATAATGCGGGTCTTGCCCATGCGCTTCGCCAACAGGGCCTGCCCGACGGTATTATTGATTTTATGCGCGCCGGTGTGGTTCAGGTCTTCGCGTTTGAGGTAGATACGAGCGCCGCCAAGCTCGTCGCTCCAGCGTTCTGCCGGATACAACGGTGACGGTCGGCCAACAAACAGTTTCAGATCGCGCTCGAATTCGCGCAGGAAGTCCGGATCGGCGCGATAGCGCTCGTAAGCTTCACGCAACTCGGTCAGCGGTTGCATCAGCGTTTCCGCGACAAACATGCCGCCATAGACTCCGAAATGACCGCGCGCGTCTGGTAGGGCGTAACTCATAGTCTCTTGTTTACCTCTTGCATGAATGCCGCAATACGCGCGGCATCCTTGATTCCCTTGCTGCTTTCAACGCCGGTGCTCACATCAACGGCGTAGGGTCGTACCTGGCGAATCGCCTCGCTGACATTATCCGGCGTCAACCCCCCGGCCAGGATGACTGGCTTGCCCAGGTTGGCAGGAATACGCGTCCAATCAAAAGTCTGGCCGCTGCCACCTTCCAGTCCGGGCACGTAAGCGTCCACCAGCATGCCCGCAGCATCAGCATAGCGTTCGGCGATATCCGGTAAATTGACTTCTTCGCGCATTGCCACCGCCTTGATATAAGGCATGCCATAGCGCTGACAGTCTTCCGGTGTTTCACTGCCATGAAACTGCAGCAGATCGACACTGCCGCTCGCGAGCACTGACTCGATCGTCGATACGTCTGCATCGACGAATAGTCCCACGCGAGTCACAAATGGTGGCAGACTTTTAGAAATGCTGACCGCGGTTTCAACGCTGATATAGCGAGGACTGGGCTGGTGAAAAACCAGACCAATGGCGTCAGCGCCGCTTTCCGCCGCCGCCAACGCATCCTGTTCACGTGTGATTCCACAGATCTTGGCCCGAATCCGCATGCTTACGCCCTGCCGGAA
The DNA here is from genome assembly GCA_022340825.1 of Acidiferrobacterales bacterium. Lineage (GTDB taxonomy): Bacteria > Pseudomonadota > Gammaproteobacteria > Acidiferrobacterales > JAJDNE01 > JAJDNE01. Next base: position 11,531 of record JAJDNE010000035.1, read on the forward strand.
ACGGCGCAGCTTACCAAAGCCCCGAGTCAGGGGAAAGTTGAGGAATATTGAACTTTTCCGGGTATTCGACGGCAGTCAGATAAAGCCCATCCGGGGGCGCGGTGATACCGCCCTGCGTGCGGTCACAGGCCTCCAGCACCTGCCTGGCCCACTCCGGTTCACGTTCACCAGCGCCAATGGTCATCAGCACCCCTGCGATATTGCGCACCATGTGGTGCAAGAATGCGTTGGCGTAGACATGCAAAAAAATAAAATCGCCACGCCGATGTATCTCCAGCAACCGTAATTCACGCACCGGGTCTTTCGCCTGACAGTGAACGGTCCGATATGAGGAAAAATCGTGGGTGCCGACCAGGTGCACTGCACCAGCTCTCATGCGATCGACATCAAGCGGTCGATAGTCCCAGGTAACACGCCGGTTCAGATAAGTTGGATGTACCGGCCGATTGAAAATGACATATTGATAATGTCGACCGGTTGCCGAGAAACGGGCGTGGAAATCGGGATCCACCTCTTCCGCCCAGATTACCGCGACGTCCTGAGCCAGATTGCTATTGGCGCCACGCACCCACGCGCGCGCCGGGCGCTGCGCCGAGACATCAAAATGAATCACCTGACCGCTGGCATGAACACCGGTGTCTGTTCGCCCGGCAGTGATTACCCGGACCGGCTCGTTGGCAACAATGCCCAGCGCCTGCTCAATATCGCCTTGCACTGTTCGAACATCGTCCTGCAACTGCCAACCACAGAAATGTGAGCCGTCATATTCAACAATGGCTGCTATCCGCATCAATCAATAGTAATCCATTCGGTGAAAGACCGGTACGGCGGTGGGTCTTGGGTGCACGAGCTTCAGGGCAGGATCAGAAGGTAACGGTTTTATCAGCTGTCTTGATGAGATCGTAGAGGGTTCCCATGGTCGCCGCCTTGCAATATTCAGCAGCGGTCTGGTCGCGCAGATTAAGGCAGGTGCCACAGCTCAGGATATTTCCACCACTGTCGACAAACTCCAGGATCTTTTCGGAAATATTGAAGTCAGCGGTATCCTTGAACTCGGCCTCGACGCCCTGGGCAAGCAGAAATACGGTGACTTCATCCTCACAGCTGCGCGCAAGGATGCCGAGCCGGAATGCATTCCAGACCACTTCCGGTACTGCCGAGTAGATAACAATCGCCAGTCTCATCACAGTCCTTGTTTATCCGATTTCTCTGAGTATAGAAGCATATCCTCGGGGTGGAAGTAACACACTACCCTGTACTGCTTCGGTCTATATTGTCCTGCGCCTGAACAAAATCGACTAGCTGGGGGAAAAATTGGAAAAAATGCTGCTCAAACTCCGAATAACGTCGCTCAAGTTCATTGGCTCCCTGATACAGAGAGTTTTCGCGCCTCAGGCGGCGCAGCGAAATACCGTCAATGGATGCATGTATCGCCTGTATGTCGCAGTAGGAAGCGAGCCAGTCCTCACCCGCCATGAATGGCAATATTCGTCGTAGCCGCGTCGGCAACACAAGCCAATGCCGATACAGAATGCGATAAACATCGGAGGTGAATTGTGGCAGAGAATTGCATGAGTATCGTTGCCAGTGACGTGCAAGAAAATGGTCGAAGAAGACGTCAACCATGATTCCGGCAAATCGACGACGCCCCGGGCTGACCAGCCTTTTACTCGCCAGCACCAGTTCATGTGTGTCGGTAAAGGTGTCGATGCGACGGTGCATGACGATGCCATGGCGTATCGACGCTGGCAGATCTGGCGGGACCCTGCCTTTCACAAAATCTCCCATCAGGCCGCCGACCATCACTTCTGGTGACTCGCTGGCTAACAGGGCATGGGCGAGGTAATTCATTGCGGTTTATCGTCAAACTGCTCGTGCTTGTCTCTACATTGCCAGTATACGCTCGCCAACAGTACCACCGAAACCTCCGGCTGCGACTCCCTCACATCGCCTTCGACAGCCAGTAAACAATCCCGGGAATATCGGTGAGACCAAAATTGAGATAGATTTTATCGCCTGGGAATGTATCTCCGCTGTAGGACAGGGTGCCTGCTGTAATGCGCAACTTGTCCTGTAAAAAACCAACATAAGCGCTGGCACCGACACTGGCGCGAGGGTGCCCTGACCATTCTTCCCATGTATAGGTCAGTGTCGGTCCAGCGCCGAAGGAGCTGACAATGCCGCGACGCCTGTAGGCAACAAACAAATCGGCATGGGAAAACCAGATTTCGTTCCCGCCGTAGCGATTGAACTGAATCGGGGTAAGTTTGAGACCCAATGCAAAACCCCGGTTTCCAATATTCACTGACGGCTCCCACGATACATCCAGTCCACCGTTTCTCGCATCGACTGCAATCTCATTGGGCAGCCACGCCTGCCAGGAATAATCGGGTGCGGTAGAGTTGTTAAACGTAAAGTCCTCTTCTCGCACATAGGAGTGTGTGACAAAGGCGCCCAGCGCCAGCCCGACATTTGGTAACTTGCCATCCGGGTGGACTTTGCTCTCTCGCTTTTCCAGCAACAACAAGCGATTGCTTGCGCGCAATGTCAGCGGGTAATACCAGCTCAACTGATCACCGTCTTTAAGTGTGAAAACCCTTTTGAGAAACTTACTGGAACGGTGAGTGTCGTACTGCTCCTGGGTCAGGCGCGAGATAAACTCACCAATTTTTGGCGCCTGATACGGCCACTCTTCGCGAGCGAGTGTTTTGCCAAAGAGGCTGTTGGCAATGGCCCGCATATTGCCGTCGGGTTGCCGTGGCGCCCGCTCGCGCGCCCACGCCCAGCCGGGATCATTTGCGTACGCCTCGGGATATTCACGCCGTACTAAATAGTCAAATAC
>JAJDNE010000060.1 GCA_022340825.1 Acidiferrobacterales bacterium
CGTCGGGACGGTGGCGAAAATGAATTAATACGTCGACCGGTTTCATAATTTCATTTTATAACCGATAGCGCATGGGTCAACGACTATTCCGATCTTGATTGTACAAGACGTGATTAGTAGCTCTCGAGCTTCGCGGACTCATTAGCCAGATGGTCCAGAATTTTGACGGCAGCAGTAACGCCGTTGCTCGCCGAGATCTGCCACCAACGGATGGCAACATCCATGTTTTGTTTTACGCCTTCGCCGCGGGCATACATCATTCCCAGGTTGAACTGCGCGATGGCATCACCATGGATTGCCGCCTGTTGCCACCAGTGTGCTGCAAGAACCATATCCTGCGGCAAACCTTTATCGCCGCGGGCATAGACGAGACCGAGGTTGTAGGCTGAGTCGCGATGACCCTGCACAGCAGAGCGCTTCCACCAGCGGCTGGCCAGGACCATGTCTTTTTTAACGCCGGCACCCCGCGAATAGGCGATTCCGATATTATATTGTGCGAGGACATGACCGGATTCTGCGATCGGACGCCAGATACGCAATGCCTGGGCGTGGTTGCCATGGTTGAAAGCCTTGAGACCGGCCTCGAACGTGTGCGGAAACAGGCCAACCTCTGCCACGTCGTTCTGGATGCTGCGATAAGCCAGCGGGTTGGCGTTGCTGCTCGCCGAGGCGATGGACGGTATGGCAATGACCAGAACGACGATCAGCAACAGTATGCCAACAAAGGTGTTCATATAACCTAGCGGGGTGCTGTTTTCGGGCTCTGCCGTTTGTCTTTCAGTATCTGGTTTGATCATGCTGTATTTCTCGCTCCGGCGCGGCCCCATGATTCGGGAATTGGTCACAAAATGTGAAATATTCACCTTCAAGATCTGTGCCATTCAGATAACTAGTTGATACTAAAAGAATAAAAGTTATGCCTATTGCAGGGCGAGGCATCGCTCGGGCGTTTTTGGATACGATTTTCGCCCATCGCCATGCCGCCTGACGTCAGGTGTGAGACGGTTTGCCCGCTTGCTGCCTGCGTCTGGTATAAGGGGCGCTAGCAAGCCCTGAATTGGTAACACCGCGCGGTTTTACCGGAGAAATCCATGCCCGACAGCCTTGAAACCACCCAGCTTCGCCGCAGCCTCAGTCTGTCGCTCGTCGTATTCTATGGCCTGGGAAATATCCTGGGCGCGGGGATTTATGTGCTGGTGGGCAAGGTGGCAGGCGCTGCCGGAATGCTGGCACCCCTGGCATTCCTGCTGTCTGCGCTGGTCGCCTCATTCAGTGCGTTTTCCTACGGCGAATTGGCATCACGCTACCCGGTGAGTGCCGGTGAAGCGGTCTATATCCAGCGAGGTCTTGGTTGGCGACCGCTGTCGATAGCGGTTGGCATTTTCATCAGCATGGCCGGGATGGTCTCGTCAGCTGCAATCGCGAAGGGTTTTGTCGGCTATTTGCATGTCTTTGTAACCACCCCTGACTGGCTGGCTATCGTGCTCCTCTTGCTGGCTCTGGGTACGGTGGCGGGTTGGGGCATTACCCAGTCAGTGAGAGTCGCAAGCCTGTTTACCATTGTCGAGGTCGGCGGGTTGTTGCTGGTAATCGGTGCGGCTAGTCCCAGCCTCTCAACTTTTCCGGAGCGCCTGCCGGAGATGGCGGCATCGCTTGGCAGCGGCGCTGCCTGGGGTGGTGTGCTTCTCGGTGCATTCCTGGCGTTCTATGCATTCCTGGGCTTCGAAGACATGGTGAATGTCGCCGAGGAGGTTAAGGAGCCGCGTACCAACTTGCCCAGAGCCATCGTCATCGCGTTGGTGATATCCACGCTGTTATACACGGCAGTCGCGCTGGTGGCTGTACTAGCCGTGCCCCAAGCTGCATTGGCACAAAGTACGGCACCCATGGCCTTGGTGTTTGAGCACGCTACCGGTAGCAAACCGGTTGTGATCAGTGTGATTGGTATGTTTGCAGTCATTAATGGCGCTCTTATTCAGATTATTATGGTTTCCCGCGTGCTTTACGGGATGAGCCGCCAAGGCTGGATTCCCACAGGCTTCGGGCGCATTAATTCCACCACACGCACACCATTGCTGGCCACCGCCCTGGTCGTGTTCTTTGTAATCGTGTTCGCGCTTTGGGTGCCGCTGGTGGCATTGGCGGGTATTACCAGTTTACTGTTGCTGATTGTTTTCACTCTGGTCAATTTGTCGCTCATTCGAATCAAGCGACGCGAGCCACGGCCAGAGGGTGTCGTTTTCTTTCCTGACTGGGTTCCCGTTGGTGGTTTGGTGTTGAGTGTTGCATTGATAGGTGTCAGTTTGTTTTTCGGAATCTAGATTTCGCAACAAATGCAAAACTGCTTGACAGCAATATTGCGCTTCAGCATGATCGAACCATGAATATTCGGAACCAGAAACTGCGCCAGATTGATTGTGAGCACACCCGTGTTTGGGTGCGCCCGATGCTGTCGCGTTTCTGCGAGCCCGGAGTGAATTTGATGCGTTAGTTTGAATTAAATTTCGTAATACCGAAAAGGGCCGCAGGCATTTAACCTGCGGCCCTTTTCGTTTTTGTGTCGCACAACAAGGATGGTGAAACATGGCGGTTCCTGCAGCCTATTTGGCAGTCGTAATTCTCTGGTCCACGACGCCGCTCGCAGTGAAATGGAGTGGCGAGGGCCCGGGATTTTTATTCGGTGTAACCAGTCGCATGCTGATAGGCACTGTGCTGACGTTGCTACTACTGGCAGCGCTGAGAGTGCGTGTGCCATGGCACAAGCAGGCCATTCAGACCTACCTGTTTTCCTCACTCAGTGTGTTTGGCGCCATGTTTACTATCTACTGGTCGGCTCAATTTATCCCGTCCGGTTTTATTTCAGTGCTGTTTGCGCTGGCACCGATTTTTACCGGGGTCCTTGCGTGGATCTGGTTGGGTGAGCGAAGCCTGACGCCGGCCAAGGTGTTCGGTGTATTACTGGGTATTGCCGGTTTGGCGGTCATGTTTCGTTCAGCCATTACACTTGGTGAAAACGGCATCATGGGTGTTCTGGGCCTGCTGGGCGCCGTGTTGCTGTTCTCGATTAGCGGTGTTGGCGTCAAACGCCATGGTTCAGATTTGCACGCTGTCGCTGCCAATGCTGGCGGACTAATGATTGCATCAGCTATGTATCTACTGGTGTGGGTAGTGTTCGACGGCGAGCTGCCGTCGGAGATACCACTTCGCGCATTGGGATCGATCGTCTATCTCGGTGTGCTCGGTACCACGGTCGGGTTTGCGCTCTATATGTATTTGTTAAAGCGCCTGCCGGTAGCGACACTGACACTGGTGACACTGATTACGCCGGCAACGGCACTGATTCTGGGTCAGCTATTGAATGATGAGGTCGTTGGCAATGAAGTCTGGTACGGGGCCGGCCTGATCACCGTCGGTTTGATGGTTCACCAGTTCGGGCATCGCCTGAAACCGGCAAAGATGCTGGTTGAATGAAACGGGAAACGGCCACTTCGGTGGCTGTTTTTCTTTTTTTCGCTACGCGACTCACCGGCTCCGACGGCATGGTGATGATGGCCGTGCTTGTGTAATCTAGTGTCATTGACGAGCGTGGGTAGAAATCAGATTGGATCTTGAATCTTTAGCGCAAAAAATCGGTAGCGAACTCAGAGAGCGAAACCTCATGTTTGCCACCGCCGAGTCGTGTACCGGCGGCTGGGTTGGACAAGTGGTAACTTCAATTCCCGGCAGCTCACACTGGTATGAATGCGGCTTTATTACCTATACCAATAATTCAAAGCGCGAATTGCTAGGTGTGAGTACTGATGTGCTGGCACGCTTCGGTGCCGTGAGCGAACAAACCGCACGCGCCATGGCCGAAGGCGCCCTGGAACGCAGTCGTGCCCAGGTGTCGCTGGCGATTACCGGTATTGCCGGTCCCGGTGGCGGGACCGAAGAAAAGCCCGTGGGTACGGTTTGCTTTGCCTGGGCCGGTGAAAACCAGGAGACGATTACACAACGCCTTCAGTTTGATGGTGATCGTCAGGCGGTTCGCCAGCAAGCCGTGGAAGAGGCACTGAAGGGGCTGCTAGCCTTTATTGGCGCATAATCCCGGGACGAAAAGTCCTCCCCGCGCACCTTCCGTTGAGAATCAAAAAGTTATCGATTTTTCAGTGGTTTTTCGGCCAAACGAGGGCTAGGCCCTGTACCGCCGGTATGAAATAATTCGCCGATACTTAAACCGCTGGTCCATGGATCGGATCAGGAATGCCACTTGGAATAGGAGCGATAAATGGATAACGACAAAGGTAAAGCACTGAAAGCGGCCCTGGGCCAGATTGAGAAGCAATTTGGCAAGGGCTCGGTCATGCGTCTTGGTGACGAGACCGTCGCACCGAACATTGACGTGATCCCCACCGGTTCGCTGGGACTGGATATAGCACTTGGTATTGGTGGCCTTCCTCGCGGTCGCGTGGTCGAGATCTACGGCCCGGAGTCTTCCGGTAAAACCACCCTGACACTACACGTGGTGGCGGAAGCACAGAAACTGGGTGGCACGGCCGCATTTATTGATGCTGAGCACGCGATGGATCCGACCTATGCTGAAAAGCTTGGTGTAAACGTCGACGATTTGCTGGTGTCGCAGCCGGATACTGGTGAACAGGCCCTGGAAATCTGCGATATGTTGGTGCGTTCCGGTGCAGTCGATGTAGTTGTGATCGATTCCGTGGCCGCGCTGACACCAAAGGCCGAAATCGAGGGCGAGATGGGCGCCAGTCACGTGGGCCTGCAGGCACGCCTGATGTCGCAGGCGCTGCGCAAGCTCACCGCCAATATCAAGCGGTCCAACACCCTGGTGATTTTCATTAACCAGATCCGAATGAAAATTGGTGTGATGTTCGGTAATCCCGAGACCACTACCGGCGGCAACGCCCTTAAGTTCTATTCTTCCGTGCGTATGGATATTCGCCGAATCGGCGCGATCAAGAAGGGTGACGAGGTGGTCGGTAACGAGACCCGGGTCAAGGTGGTCAAGAATAAAGTGGCACCGCCGTTCAAGAAGACCGAATTCGACATACTTTATAATGAAGGCATTTCCAAGGAAGGTGAGTTGATCGATCTCGGCGTCGAGCAGGGCATCGTCGACAAGGCCGGTGCCTGGTACAGCTACGGCAAAGACCGCATCGGTCAGGGCAAAGACAATGTCCGGAATTACCTGAAAGAACATCCGGAAACCGCCGCGGAAATCGAATCCCGTATTCGTCAGGCCTACGGTCTGGATGGCGGCAGCACCGCAGCCGGTGGCGATGAAGAGCCAGTCGCGGAAGAGGCCGAGGCCTGATTCCGGATCGGACGCAAAAAGAAGCAGTTGAATGGGATCAATCCATGGCGCGCAAACGCGCCATGGATTTGCTGGCGCGGCGAGAGCATAGTCGCCACGAGTTGCTGACCAAGCTGTTAACCAAGGGGTGCTCCAGACAAATCGCCGAGTTGGCATTGGATGAGCTCGAGCAGGATGGGCTGCTGTCAGAAGACAGGTTTATTGAAAGCCTGGTACAGACGAGACGCAATCAGGGCCACGGACCGGTCCGAATCCGGCATGATCTACGTGAGAAAGGTATTGCTGATAGCAGTATCGAACCGTGGCTGGATGAGCGGGCAGAAGACTGGCTCGATATTCTGGCCAAGGTGCGTCGACAAAAGTTTGGCGATGAATTACCCGGTAATTTCACGGAACGCGCCCGCCAGGCGCGTTTTTTACAGTCGCGCGGATTTACCGCTGAACAGATTCGGCGGGTGTTGAATGATGATGAATTGTATTGAACTAGATCCAACAGGCCGTGGTTATATATAAAGTGAAAAGCGCAGAAATAAGAAAAAGATTCCTGGATTATTTTTCCCGGCATGACCACGAGGTAGTGCCGAGTAGTCCGCTCGTGCCTGCCAACGACCCGACCTTATTGTTTACCAATGCCGGCATGGTGCAATTCAAGGAAACCTTTCTCGGTCTGGAAAAGCGTCCCTACACTCGCGCGACCAGCTCCCAGCGCTGCGTCCGTGCAGGTGGCAAGCATAACGATCTTGAGAACGTGGGTTACACCGCCCGTCACCATACTTTTTTTGAAATGCTGGGCAATTTCAGTTTTGGCGATTATTTCAAGCGTGAAGCAATCGGGTTTGCCTGGGAGTTTTTGACCAATGATCTCGGACTACCGCCAGAGAAGTTGTGGGTGACGGTTTACGAGGATGATGACGAGGCTGCCGATATCTGGCTGAAGGAGATCGGTGTCGATGCCGATCGATTCTCCCGGCTGGGCGAAAAGGACAACTTCTGGTCCATGGGTGATACCGGTCCGTGTGGACCTTGTTCCGAAATATTCTACGATCATGGTGAAGCGATTCCCGGTGGGCCTCCCGGCACACCGGAAGAGGATGGTGATCGCTACGTTGAAATCTGGAATCTGGTGTTTATGCAGTTCAATCGCGACGCCAGCGGCAAGATGGATCCCTTGCCCAGGCCGTCGGTAGACACCGGCATGGGTCTTGAGCGAATCGCTGCCGTGATGCAGGGCGTGCATAGCAACTATCAGATCGATTTGTTTCAGGAACTGATCGCTGCCGCCGGCGCGTTGCTGAATATGGACAAGCACCCTGAGAGCCATTCACTGCATGTCATTGCCGATCACATTCGTTCATCTTCTTTTCTCATCGTTGACGGCGTGTTTCCTTCAAACGAAGGCCGGGGTTACGTCTTGCGCCGCATTATCAGGCGCGCGATCCGTCATGGTCATCAACTCGGCGCTGAAGGCATATTCTTCTACAAGCTGGTAAAGACCCTGGTAGGTTCGATGGGCGAGGCCTATCCCGAGCTGGCGCGCAGTCAGGCCCAGATCGAAAAAGTGTTGCGACAGGAAGAAGAGCGCTTCGCCGAGACACTCGACAACGGATTAAAGATCCTGGATCAGGACATTGCCGGGATGAGCGGCGACACCATCTCCGGCAAAACAATATTCCAATTATATGATACCTACGGTTTTCCGGTGGACCTGACCGCCGATATCGCGCGCGAACGCAATTTAAAACTCGACATGGACGGATTCAACGAGGAAATGGCCGCACAACGGGACAGGGCGCGTGCGGCGTCGTCTTTCAAGTCGGCAGAGATCGTCTCACTTGATACGTCACGGGAAGATACCACCGAATTTACCGGCTACGTGACCACCGAGGACGAAGCCGTTATCGAATCGATTCGAGTTGGTGAGGAAGACCGGCAGGTACTTACTGCCGGGGAAACCGGCGTTGTGTTTCTGGATCGTACGCCATTTTATGCTGAATCCGGTGGCCAGGTTGGGGATCAGGGATGGTTGCGTGAAAACCAGACCATTTTTCGCGTGGATGATACGCTGAAGGCGCATGCGCATATCGGAACCGTCACTGAAGGTGAGTTGAATGTTGGCGACAAGGTGGTGTGTGAGGTGGATGTCGAGAAACGTCAGGCCACCGCCTACAATCATTCTGCCACCCATCTGATGCACGCCGCTCTGAAAAAAGTGCTGGGCGATCATGTGCAGCAGAAAGGCTCGCTGGTTTCACCGGAGCGCTTGCGATTTGATTTTTCCCATTTTGAGCCAGTGTCGAAGCAGCAACTTCGCGAAATCGAGCGCCTGGTAAACCAACAGATTCGTGCCAACCATGAGGTGGCAACCACCTTGATGGATCTGAAAGAGGCAATGAACTCAGGCGCTGTTGCCCTGTTTGGCGAGAAATATGGAGACCGGGTTCGTGTGGTCGGGATGGGTGAATTTTCCACGGAGCTATGTGGCGGTACCCACGTTGCCCGTACCGGTGATATCGGTATTTTCCGGATTGTGTCCGAAAGCGGCGTAGCAGCTGGCGTACGTCGGATTGAAGCGGTGACCGGTTCGGTGGCGCTGACTTATATAAATGATACAGACGACTCACTGGCAGAAATTGCCGACCTGGTTAAGGGCAGTCGTGACGACGCTCGCGACAAGGTCGCGCAGCTGGCACAGCGGGTGCGCACGCTCGAAAAAGAGATGGAGCAGATTAAGGCAAAACTGGCTTCAAATCAGGGCGACAACCTGACCGATCAGGCCATTGAAATTGATGGTATTAAGTTGCTGGCTGCACGGCTTGATGGCATGCAGTCGAAAGATCTGCGCGAAACGCTTGACCGACTGAAAGACAAACTTGGCAGTGCAGCGATCGTGTTGGCAACCGTCGAGGGTGACAAGGTCAGCCTGGTCGCTGGCGTGACCAAGGATCTGACGAACCGGTTGCATGCAGGTAAATTGATCAACGAAGTAGCGAGCCGCGTCGGTGGCAAGGGTGGCGGTCGGCCGGACATGGCGCAAGCCGGTGGCAAGGATCCCGCCGGACTGGATGCTGCCCTGGGCGATATTCCGGACTGGGTAAGACAGCAATTGGCTTCCTGATGATCTGGCCAAATCCGGTTTACTCACGCTCGTAAACCTTGTTTAATCTCCGCCCTTTAGTTTCCCGTTAACGAATTCATGGCACTTATTGTTCAGAAGTACGGCGGCACGTCGGTGGGGTCGCCAGACCGGATTCAGGCTGTCGCCAAAAAGGTGGCGGCAGAGCGTGCTGCGGGCGATTCACTGGTGGTTGTGGTGTCGGCCATGAGCGGAGAAACCAATCGCCTGCTGGAGCTGGCCAAGGCCGTGAATCCCGACATGCCGCCGCGCGAGCTTGATGTCCTGCTCGCCACCGGCGAGCAAACAACCATTGCCTTGCTGAGTATGGCGCTTGAGGGCATCGGCTGCCCGGCCAGATCCTATACCGGACAGCAGGTCCACATTCGCACTGATAATTTTCATGGCAAGGCGCGTATCCAGGATATTGATGCCGCCCGTGTGCGCAGCGACCTGGAACAGGGTCGAGTGGTTGTTGTTGCCGGATTCCAGGGAGTTGATGAAGACGGCAATATCACCACCCTGGGTCGCGGCGGGTCGGATACGACGGCAGTGGCGATGGCGGCTGCCCTGGGGGCAGACGAATGCCAGATTTATACCGATGTCGACGGCGTTTACACCACGGATCCGAGAATCGTGCCCGAGGCAAGACGGCTCGACCGCATCACCGTTGAAGAGATGCTGGAAATGGCCAGTCTCGGTGCCAAGGTTTTGCAGATTCGCTCGGTGGAGTTCGCCGGCAAGTATCGGGTGCCGTTGCGCGTGCTGTCTTCATTTGAAGACGGCCCCGGCACCCTGATCACCTATGAGGAAGAGGATATGGAACAGGCACTAATTTCCGGTATTGCGTTTAATCGCGATGAGGCCAAGTTGACCATTAGGGGTGTACCCGACCAACCTGGCATTGCCCATCAGATAATTGGCGGAATCGCCGACGCCAATATTAATGTCGATATGATCGTGCAGAATGTCGGGGGTGACGGCACCACCGATTTTACGTTTACCGTCCATCGAGCAGACTACGCCAAAGCGCTGGACTTGCTGACAAAGCAGGCAAAAACGCTGAAGGCGCGGGAAGTTACCGGGGATGACAAGATCGTCAAGATTTCTATCGTCGGTGTCGGGATGCGATCCCACGCCGGCATTGCCCATACTATGTTCAAGGTGCTGGCCGACGAGGGCATCAATATCCAGATGATCTCCACCTCGGAAATCAAGGTATCAGTAGTGGTGGACGAGAAATACCTGGAATTGGCGGTTCGGGCCCTTCACAGCGCATTTGGACTGGAAGGTGAGGCCGCCGCGGGCTAAATTGGAATTAGCTTAATCGCTGCGATACATGCAGGGAGCCGGGGCAAATTCTCGCTCTCCACAGGGAATGGGCCAATTTTCCACTATTTTTTACCGGATTCTGGCAAAGCCGGAGCATGCGCCGGAATTCGTCATATAATGAGGTAGACAAGCTGACCTGAAACGTCATCAGGCCAGGCCCTGAAACGGGTTAATAATCAGACGTAATGGACAAACATAGCTGCCCATGTAACGGGCATTGGACTGGAATAAGAAGGAGAACAGCAAGATGCTGATTTTAACTCGTCGTATCGGAGAGACGCTCAATATCGGTGACGAAATTCAGGTTACCGTTTTGGGGGTAAAAGGAAACCAGGTTCGCCTGGGTATTAATGCACCAAAGGATGTACCGGTTCATCGAGAAGAGATTTATGAGCGCATCAAACAGGAGCGCAGTCACGAAGCCGAATAGACAAGGGCTACCTTTCTTTACCTGACTATATCGAGAAGGTATCCTTGCCGGCGTTTTTGCATGGAGAGATGGCCGAGAGGCTGAAGGCGCTCCCCTGCTAAGGGAGTATGGGGTTAATAGCTCCATCGAGGGTTCGAATCCCTCTCTCTCCGCCATACCCATTTCTTGACACCGGGTTGCGCACTTCGTGATAATGCGCCGCCCTTGAGCATCAGCACTGAATTCGCGCCCGTAGCTCAGCTGGATAGAGTACCTGGCTACGAACCAGGTGGTCGGAGGTTCGAATCCTTCCGGGCGCGCCAAACCAGAAAGGCCCTCAGACGAGGGCCTTTTTTGTTGCGGGTGATTTTGAATGTGCCATCAGGCACAATGCTTTTTAAATAACTATTCAACATAAATTGATTTATGTCTGAGGCTTCTGTCAAAGCAACATCTGTACTTATAACGCTTGCTGCTGTCGTGGTGCTGATCGCCGGCATGAAGGCTGCCTCGGAGATCATCGTCCCGTTTATCTTCGCGATTTTCATCGCAATAATTTGTGCCCCGGTACTACTCTGGCTGACCCGTCACCGGGTCCCCAATGTTATTGCGGTGATCATTATCTTGCTGGGAATAATACTTATCGGAACTCTGGTAAGTGTCGCTATCGGTACATCGATTCAACAGTTTACTCAAGCACTCCCCGGCTATCAGGCCAATTTGCAGAGCCAGTTTAATTCCTTTATAGGATTTCTTGAGAAACTCGGCGTCGAGGTATCGAAAGACGGATTTTCCGAGGCCTTTGATCCAAGATCGGCGATTCGCTGGGTGAATCAGGTGCTTATAGGAATAGGTTCCTTGTTTACCAATGCCTTCCTTATCATTTTTACTGTACTGTTTATTTTGTTGGAGGCATCTGACTTTCCGAGAAAACTCCAGGCCGTAAAAGTGCACATCAGTGGCGGTCCCGATTATACCGGCCAGTTTTTTTCAAGCGTCCAACGCTATTTTGGTTTGAAGACCCTCACCAGTCTGGCGACCGGCTTAACGGTGACCGTGATGCTCGCGATTATCGGTGTCGATTTTCCGGTGCTATGGGGCCTGATGGCTTTTCTTTTCAACTACATTCCGAATATCGGTTCTATTATCGCTGCGGTTCCGGCAGTGTTACTGGCCTTGATACAGTTTGGTGTTGGTCCGGCGATTGGTGTCGCGGGTGGCTATATCGTAATCAATATGGTTTTCGGCAATCTGCTGGAAACCCGCATCATGGGTAAAGGCATGGGTCTGTCGGCGCTGGTGGTATTTGTGTCGCTGATATTCTGGGGCTGGGTGTTTGGCTCGATCGGCATGATATTGTCTGTGCCCCTGACGATGCTGGCCAAGCTGGCGCTTGAAAATCGTGAGGATACCCGTTGGATTGCAGTATTGCTTGGTAGCGGCGTGCCAGAAGATGTCGAATCGTAACCGGCGCTTACGCTTATTATCAGTTGTCCAATTAAGCGCACAATTGACGCTTGTCGCGTGTTAGGCTATTTAAAGACTACCCACTAATAATAATGACTGGCAGACGGTCGGCGCGGGTGCAACCTGATTTAGGCTTAATCGGGACGCCGATCTTCGTTGAGTACCATAGGAACCGGTGCTTGGATCCAGTCCAATTCGTGACAAGGCATGTCGATGTCTTCTGACAATACGATAAAAGCAACCATTCTGGTCGTTGACGACAACGAGTTGAACCGGGATATGCTCTCCCGCCGTCTCGAACGCGAAGGTTATCTGGCAATTCTTGCCAGCGATGGCTACATGGCGCTCGAGATGCTGGCTGTCAACGAGGTCGATCTGGTATTGCTGGATATCATGATGCCGCAGCTGGATGGCTACCAGGTTCTCGAGCGCATCAAGGCCGATCCCAGGTTGCAGAAAATCCCCGTTATCATGATCACCGCGATCGACGAAATCGATAGCACAGTGAAATGTATAGAGCTGGGCGCTGAAGATTATTTACCGAAACCTTTCAATCCTGTTCTGCTTCGGGCACGTATCGGTGCTTCGCTTGAAAAAAAGCGTCTGCACGATATGGAGGCAGAGTATCGAAGTAAAATCGAACAGAACAATATGGTTTTAAGTGAACGGGTGCGGGAACAGGTAATGGAGATTGCTTCCGCGCAACTTGGTGCGATTTTCGCCATGTCAAAACTCGCCGAATCGCGCGATCCGGAAACCGGTGAGCATCTTGATCGAATGCGAGAGTATTGCAGGGTGCTGGCGAACCAGATGCGTGGAATGCCGAAGTATGCAGATACCATTGATCATGACTTTGTCGACAACATCTATGCAGCAAGTCCGCTTCACGATATCGGTAAGGTAGGCGTGCCAGACGCTATTTTGTGCAAACCCGGCAAACTTACCGCTGACGAATGGATCATTATGAAGACACATCCTATTGTCGGTGCAGAAACCCTCCGGGAAGTGGATCGTCAACACCCTGGAAATGCCTTCGTTCAGACTGGAATCGAGATTGCCGAAGCCCACCATGAAAAATGGAATGGCAGTGGTTATCCATTCGGCCTGGCGGGAGAGAAAATACCACTGGCGGCACGAATTCTGGCGTTGGGGGATGTCTATGACGCGCTGACGTCGAAACGTTGTTACAAGGACGCCTTTGCGACAGATGAAGCGCGAAAGATAATCATTAACGATCGTGGGGTGCATTTTGATCCGGATGTAGTGGATGCATTTTTGGCAACCGAGGACGAGTTTGCCCGGATCCGGGTTGAGTATCAGGACGCACTTTAGCGTGTTAGTTCCTAACATCCCCTGGTAAAACCCTTATATAGAAAGAGATTCCCGTTTTCGGTATTGCGAGATTCCTTTCCTATACTTATTAATATTCAAGATTTCTGACAGGAACACGAGATGCCAAAAATCCTGCTGGTTGAGGATAACGAAATGAACCGTGACATGCTGTCACGGCGCCTGGAACGCAAGGGATTCGAGGTGGTAATTGCCGTCGATGGCGAACAGGGCGTGTCCATGGCAAAAAGCACCTCACCCGAC
>JAJDNE010000070.1 GCA_022340825.1 Acidiferrobacterales bacterium
CGTTTTGCAGCTTAAGGACTATTTCGGCTTACCGACGGTTAAACTCTTGCGATTCTTGGCCACCGTTTTTTTACCAACTCCCTTGACCTTGGCCAGGTCATCCACCGACTTAAAGTCGCCGTGTTTTTTACGATAGGCAACAATATCCTCAGCCTTTTTGATGCCAACTCCTTTCATAATCTTGGAAATCGCCTTGGCATCGGCTGTATTGATGTCGACCGGTTCTGCCTGAAGCGACAGACTGGCAAGGGAAAGGAAAATAGAAACGAAAATTACCTGGATCAGCTTCATGCTGGAACCTCCTTGTAATGGTTAGATTAAAGTCCTTATCACGTCACTCCATGTGACGTTGTCTAATAATATTTATTGTGTGACTGATGTCAACCGTTCGACGGGCAAGTTCTAGCTGCTGATCGACGCAATGATCTCCGCCAGTGCCGCTACCGGATCCGGCGCGCGGGTGATCGGGCGACCAATTACCAGGTAGTCCGACCCCTGACTGATTGCCTCGGCCGGCGTCATGATGCGTGCTTGGTCATTGTTGTCAGATCCGGCCGGGCGGACGCCGGGGGTAACCAACACGAATGCATCACCCTGTGTTTGTTTCAGACTGGCCGCTTCGTGCGGCGAGCAAACCACACCGTCGAGGCCGGCCTGTTGGGCCATCGACGCAAGATTTACTACCATTTCTGACGGCGATTTCGTCAGCCCGATTTGCGGCAATTCCTCTGCACTATGGCTGGTCAAAATGGTAACGCCAATAAGTAATGGTTTATCCGGGCATCCGTCAATTGCTTCACGCGCCGCGGCCAGCATTCTGGGACCCCCAAGCGTATGAACATTCAGCATCCACACGCCCAGTTGTGCAGCCGCGCGACAGGCCTGGGCGACCGTATTCGGAATGTCGTGGAATTTCAGGTCCAGGAATACGTCGAACCCGCGTGACGTCAGTTTCTCTACCAGCGATGGACCGGCAAGTGTGAAAAGCTCGAGCCCGACTTTTAGTCGGCAATCGGAGGGGTGAACGGCGTCAGCAAATGCCAGGGCATCGCCAGCATTGTCATAGTCAAGAGCAACAATGACACGTGGTTCTCTTTCGGTTGCATTCGGTGTGGTCGCCATGACTATTCAACCTGCTCTGCTATCGGCTTGACCGTGTTCCAGTGACTACAACCGGGACACAACCAGTAAAGCGAGTTACCCCTGAAGCCGCAATGCTGGCAGGCGTAGCCCTGCCGCTGTTCGCCGAGGTGCTCGATGATGCCTTTCAGCATCACCAGGTCATCGCGAGCAGCGCCTTCGGACTGAAGCATGTTCAGCTCGATCAAGCGGGTCAGGCCATGTACCGATGGATTTTGTCGCAACCAGTTCGCAACAAACTTTTCTGCTGCATCGATGCCATCCCTGTCCTTGATGATGTCTGCCAGTACCAGCATCAGGCCACTTCCCTGTTGACGCGCCAGCGCAGCATCGAAGTATTCATACAAGCCTGTCTCGTCGCCCAGGCGACGGTAGGCATTTGCGATACGCGTCGCCACTTCGCCCAGAAACAGTGGATCCTGTTCCTCGATCCGTTTCCATGCCTTGATTGCTTCCGGGTCGCGATGTTCCGATGCCTCCAGATCTCCCAACAGGATACTGGCGCGCACACATTTTGAATCGCTGGCAAAGGCCTTGCGTAAATAGGTCCTTGCATCCGTGTCATTTCCGGCGGTAAATCGTGCTTCCGCCAGCTCGCAGTAATACTGCGCAATGACATCGTCCATGGGAGTTTTGGTCACGCGCGCCAGGCGCCGGCTAATATCAATTGCTTTTTCCCATTCCTTTTCCTGCTGATAAATATGCAGCAACCAGCGCAAGGCCTGCTGGCTATACATGCGATTTTCGATCAGCTCGGAAAAAAGGTTTTCGGCTCGATCCAGCAGGCCTGCTTTCAGATAATCCTGGCCCAATTCAAGCAACGCCAGCGAACGCTGCTCGCGATCCAGCGTCGGTCGGGCGATCAGGTTCTGGTGAATTCGGATTGCGCGTTCCACTTCACCACGTCGACGAAACAGGTTGCCGAGGGCCAGGTGGGTCTCTGCCGTCTCGGAGTTGACTTCCAATACCTTAATAAATACTTCGATAGCCTTGTCGGGTTGTTCATTCAGCAGGAAGTTGAGACCGCGGAAATAGGCCTCGGGCAAATCAAAACGATCCTGCAGCCCCGTTGGTTTACGTTTGCCTTCCCTGCGCGCCATAAACCAGCCGGATGCTGCAGCTACCGGCAATAACAGCCACAGTAATTCCTGTGAACTAAATAACATCTTTTATCGGTAGCGACCGGAGATTCTCGACTTCCTGCTCCACCTGTTTGACTTCTCGGCGTGCCTTGGCAAGCTTGCGGCGTGCCTTTACCACCATACGCAGACTGACGAGATAGCCGATGGCGACACCGATCGCGAGGGTTAGTACCAGAATCACGGAAAGCGGTGCATTCCAGTGAACCCCCAGGTAGTAGTTGAGATCGACACTCTGATTATTTCGAAACGCGAAGGTAATACCGATAAAGAAAATTACGATCGTCACAGCAATGTAGAACAAGCGTTTCATGGCGCCTCCCGCCGAATCAGAACCGATATATCCAGTCTATAAAAAAAGGCATCGGAATCCCGATGCCTTTTAATATTACCCTGTCCGGGAACCCAGACAAAACCTGTCAATTCTCTCCCCCGGGGGCATCCTTGACGCGTTCACGCAGTTCCTTGCCGGGTTTGAAATGTGGAACGTACTTGTCCGGCACATGAACGGTAGAACCGGTCTTCGGATTGCGGCCCACCCTTGGAGGGCGGTAGTGCAGCGAAAAGCTACCAAAACCACGCACTTCAATCCGATCACCCATTGCCAGCGCCACAGACATCTGCTCGAGCAATTCCTTTACAGCCAGTTCTACATCTTTGTGATCAAGCTGTGGCTGTTTTGATGCCAGTGCTTCAATCAGTTCAGACTTGGTCATATGCGTCACCCCACCCGATAACCAGTCGTTATCAGGAATCGTCCTCTTCGCTTGCGCCGAGCTTCTCTTTCAGCGCCTCACCCAGTGAAGTGGTGGCGGTTGCTGATTTACGTGAATACTCTTCAACGGCTTCGCTTTCTTCCTGCATATCCTTCGCCTTGATGGAAAGCGAGATCTTGCGGTTCTTGCGGTCAATCGTAGTGATCTTGGCCTCGACCTCGTCACCTTCGTTCAGCAAGGTGCGGGCATCTTCCACGCGGTCACGTGAGAGCTCACTGGCGCGCAGGTAACCCTCGATGTCATCACCCAGGTTAATCACCGCACCCTTGGCTTCGACGCTGGTCACTTTACCAACCACGATCGAACCCTTGCCGTGCTCGGCAACATAAACGGTAAACGGATCACCGCCCAGTTGCTTGATGCCGAGGGAAATACGCTCGCGCTCAGGATCGACGGCCAGCACAATGGCTTCGACTTCATCACCCTTCTTGAATTCGCGCACTGCTTCCTCACCCGGGCGATTCCATGACAGGTCGCTAAGGTGGATCAGACCATCAATACCGCCGTCCAGTCCGACAAAGACACCGAAATCGGTAATCGATTTGATGGTGCCGGTCACATGGTCATTCTTGTTATGGGTCGCAGCAAATTCTTCCCACGGATTGACCTGGCACTGCTTGATGCCCAGCGAGATGCGGCGACGCTCGATATCGATATCGAGAATCATCACCTCGACCTCATCACCCAGCTGTACAACCTTGTTCGGGTGAACGTTCTTGTTGGTCCAGTCCATTTCGGAAACGTGAACCAGGCCTTCGACACCCTCTTCGATCTCGACGAATGCACCGTAATCAGTAATGTTGGTCACGCGGCCAAACAGGCGGGTGCCTTCAGGATAGCGACGGGCAATATCAACCCACGGATCATCACCCAGCTGTTTCAGACCCAGTGATACGCGATTGCGTTCACGGTCGTAGCGCAACACCTTGGCTTCAATCTCGTCACCGATGTTCAATACTTCGGAAGGATGCTTCACACGCTTCCAGGCCAGATCGGTAATGTGCAGCAGGCCATCAACGCCGCCCAGGTCGACGAAGGCACCGTAATCGGTCAGGTTCTTGACGATACCGGTAACGGTCTGGCCTTCTTCGAGGTTGGCCAACAGTTCATCACGGTCAGCGGAAAGCTCGGTTTCCACCACGGCGCGACGCGAGACCACGACGTTATTCCGCTTGCGATCGATCTTGATAACCTTGAATTCGAGTTCCTTGCCTTCGAGGTAGGACGGGTCACGCACCGGGCGCACATCTACCAGCGAGGCTGGCAGGAAAGCGCGAATACTGTCGATGGAGATGGTGAAACCACCCTTGACCTTGCCAGTCATGACGCCCTTGACGATAGACTGGTCTTCGAACGCCGTCTCGAGGACATCCCATGCCTTGACGCGCATGGCCTTCTCGCGTGACAGCTGTGTTTCGCCGAAACCGTTTTCCAGTGATTCCAGGACGACTTCGATGTCATCGCCGACATTGACGGCAACGTGGCCTTCGTGGTCCTTGAATTGGGAGATCGGGATAATGCCTTCGGACTTGAGCCCGGCATTTACGACTACAACGTCATCGGTGATGGAGACGACTTCGCCGGTGATTAATTCACCAGGCTTGAAATTGGAGTTTTGATAGCTCTGTTCAAATAGTTCAGCGAAACTTTCAGACATTAGTAAATGGTTAACCTGTTAGTGGCCTGAGCCACCCCTGTTTGCCACACCACTGCTGACGCCAATCTTGCCGGCCCAGCCGCAACATGGGTTATCGTTAAAAAAGTGAGACCCGTTAAGCCCCAAGCCTGTCCTGCAGCAAACCATCAATATGGTCCACCACCTGGTCAATTGTCATGGACGATGTGTCAACGACAATGGCATCGTCTGCCGGCTTCAGCGGGGATGCGGTGCGTTCACTATCGCGCGCATCGCGGTCACGGATCTCCCCCAGAAGGCGCGGAAGATTAACATCGAATCCCTTTTCCATCAACTGCTTATAGCGCCTTTTTGCCCGCACCTCGGCGCTGGCGGTGAGGAATATCTTGAGCAGCGCACCTGGGAAGATGGTTGTGCCCATATCGCGGCCATCCGCCACCAACCCTGGCAACATCTGAAACTGTTGTTGGCGAGCAAAAAGCGCCTTCCGGACGCTTGGCAGCGCTGCAATCCTCGAGGCAAACTCGCCAATCTCTTCAGTCCGCAGCAAATCACCCACTTCTTTGCCATCGAGAATGACGGTGGCGATTGCACCAGGCTGGAGCACAAATTCGACATCAAGATTGCGTGCAATCGCCTCCAATTCATCGATCCGGTCAGTATCGATCCCGGCATTTCTCGCTGCCAGCGCCACCAGCCGATACAGTGCACCACTGTCCAGATAGTGCCAGCCATGGCGAACTGCAATTAGCTGGCTAATGGTGCCCTTGCCAGAGCCGCTCGGGCCATCAATAGTGAGCACCGGCGCTGACGTATCTGGGGCAGAAGAATGGGCCATGGACGCTATCGCCTCGCCAACTAGCCGGCCTGACGGATCCGAAGGCCGGCTTCGTGTGCCAGCGACACGAAATTGGGAAATGAGGTATTAACGTTGCGGCAGTCAAGTATGGTGATGGGGCCACTTGCCCGCAATCCGGCGATAGCAAAGGCCATGGCGATTCGGTGGTCGTCGTGGCTGTCGACCTCCCCGCCTCCGATCGAGCCGCCTTTTATAATGATACCGTCCTCGGTCTCCTGGACCGCCACGCCGAGACGCTTCAGTCCTTCTGCCATCACCGCAATGCGATCGCTTTCTTTTACTCTCAGTTCCCTCGCCCCGGTCAGCACCGTGGTGCCCGCTGCACAGGCGGCGGCAACAAAAAGGACCGGGAATTCATCAATGGCCAAAGGCACCTGGTCCTCTGGGATATGAATTCCTTTCAGCTGGGCCGAACGTACATGAATATCAGCGACTGGTTCACCACCAATGGTGCGCTCATTTCCCAGTGTGATATCTGCTCCCATGTCCTGCAGGATGTGGAGCACGCCAATACGGGTTGGATTGATGCCCACATGCTCCAGCACCAGGTCGGAATCCGGGGCAATCGAGGCACCGACCAGAAAGAATGCCGCCGAGGAGATGTCTGCGGGGACGTCGATATTGCAGGCCTTGAGTCGCCCGCCTCCTTCGAGGCTGGAAACGGAGCCCTTCTTCACCACCGGGTAGCCAAAGCCGCGTAGCATGCGCTCGGTATGGTCCCGGGTAGGCGCAGGTTCCGTGACCGTGGTTTCACCCTCGGCATACATGCCAGCTAACAACAGTGCCGACTTTACCTGGGCACTGGCGACCGGCATGTCATAGGTAATCCCGTTCAGTTTTCGTCCGCCGCGTATTCTCAGGGGCGGGCGACCGCCTTCAGCGGTATCAATCTCCGCGCCCATGGTGCGCAGGGGGTCGGCTACCCGATTCATCGGTCGCCTGGTTAGCGACGCATCGCCGGTCAATTCGGTATCAAAATCCTGCCCGGCGAGAATGCCACTCATCAGCCGCATGGCCGTACCGGAGTTGCCCATATCCAACGTTCTATTAGGTGTGCGCAAACCGTGCAGCCCGACACCGTTAATAACCAGTCGACCATTGTCTGGTCCCGTGGCGTCAACGCCCATGGCGCGAAACGCCTCAAGCGTTGCCAGTACGTCCTCGCCTTCGAGCAAGCCACTTACCTCGGTCACGCCCTCGGCCAGCGAACCGAGCATGACCGAGCGATGCGAGATCGACTTGTCGCCAGGGACGCGTAATTTACCCGACAGCCTGCCACCTGGCTCGACAAGGAAATCAATCGTGTTTTCGGATGTTTTGCTCATTTTGTTGCAAGACGTGGAGACACAGGCCTATTCGACACTGTCCGGCGAATCACTGGGCGCAGGCTTTACATAGGTTTCCCGGGCATGGCGCGCACGCTCGAACGTATTCATGAGCCACTCTCCGTTTCCTGCCTCGATGGCGGCCATGACTTCACCCAGGTCGTCGCTGAAATTCTGTAGCAATTTCAATAATGGTTCGCGATTGGCGACACAAATATCGCGCCACATGGTCGGATCACTACTGGCGATACGGGTGAAGTCACGGAATCCGCCGGCGGCCAGATCAAAAATCTCACGATGATCATCGCGCCGCACCAGCATATCTACCAGCGCATAGGCCAGCACATGCGGCAAGTGGCTGCTGGCAGCCAGGACGATATCGTGCTGCTGTGCGTCAATCATACGAACGCTCGCACCTGACGCCTCCCACATCGCCCGCACGGTTTCGACCGCGCCGGGGTCGGTATCCGGCTCCGGACTCAAAATAATTTGATGGTTCTGAAACAGGTCCTCGCGTGATGCCGCAACGCCACTCTGCTCGGTGCCTGCAATCGGGTGACCGGGTACAAATCGTGAGAACTCTGTCGCACCAAGCGCCTCGCGAGCCATCGTAACTACAGACGTCTTGACGCTGCCGACATCGGTCACGATGGTTTCGCGCGTAATTCTGCCCGCCAGCTGCGAAAATATTTCGGTCATGGCACCGACCGGTACCGCCACCACGATCATGTCTGCGTCTTCGATGGCGGCAACGAGGTTCACCTCTGCGCGATCGACAACGCCCATTTCTACCGCCAGCTTCAGGTTATTCAGGTTGCGTCCGAAACCAACTATTTCCTGAACATGGCCGGCACGTCGCAACGCCCTGGCGAGCGAGCCTCCTATCAAACCAATCCCAATTATTGCGAGTTTGTTTATCATTATTTATTGGTCTTAATTTTTTTAGTAACCGGGCCGAACTTCTTCTATCCAGGGTGCAAGAAACAACTAGCGATTCAATACTGCTGTCAGTGCCTCGAGAAATTTTCTGTTCTCATTTTCGGTACCAATCGTAATGCGCAGATGATTTGGCATTTCATAGTTTGCCACGGGCCGTACTATAACGCCTTTGTGCAAGAGTTGTTCGTAGACATCAGCCCCCTTGCGACCGACATCGACTGCAACAAAATTACCCACCGACGGTATATAGTCCAGACCCATTTTTTCAAACGCTGCTACCAGTTGTTTCATTCCGGCCGCATTCAATGATCGCGATGCCTCAAGGTGAGTCTCATCAGCGAGTGCCGCTTCCGCCGCTGCCAGGGCAAGACTGTTGGTATTAAACGGTTGCCGAACACGATTCAGCATATCGGCAATCGCCGGGCTGGACACACCATAACCAATGCGCAACCCTGCCAAACCGTAAATCTTGGAAAAGGTCCGTGTGACAACAAGATTGTCGAACTCAGGCAACCACGCCATCGCATTTGGATAGTCAGCCGCCTCGACATATTCGAAGTAGGCCTCATCAATGACACACAGAACATGTGCCGGCAAGGCGGCAACAAACGATTTCAGCTCATCGCCACGATGCCAGGTCCCTGTCGGGTTGTTGGGATTTGCGATAAATACTACGCGGGTACGATCGCTAATATGGTCTGCCATCGCCTCCAGATCACAGCCCCAGTTCTTGGCTGGCACCACCACTGCTGTCGCGCCGACCGCCTGTGTCACGATTGGATAAACAGCAAACGAATGCTGGGAAAACACAACATCGTTTTCCGGTGACACAAATGCACGCGCAATGAACTCAAGCACATCGTTTGAACCGTTACCCAGGGTAATCTGGTCAGGCGCCAGCCCGAATTTTTTTGACAAGGCTTTCTTCAGGCTGAAGCCGTTGCCGTCCGGGTAGCGCGCCAGCTCGGCAAGACGCGGTGCTATCGCCGCGAGCGCAACGGGGCTGGGGCCAAGCGGATTTTCATTGGATGCCAGTTTGATCGCGTCGCGAATTCCAAACTCGCGCTCGAGCTCTTCCAGCGGTTTGCCAGGTTCATACGGGCGCAGCCCGCGAACACCCGCGAGTGCGAGTGCGTCGATATCGAGCGTCATTGCTATCTCACCGAGACCGGGTAAGACCCCAGCAACTTGAACAAGGCGGCCTCGGCCTGCAATTCCGATAACGTCTTCTTGACCTTCTTGTCCTCGGCATGCCCCTCGATATCAAGAAAAAAGACATACTCCCAGGCATTCTGGCGGGACGGTCGCGACTCAATGCGGGTCATGTTGATACCGTGGTTGGCAAGCGAGCCGAGAAGTTGATACAAGGCACCGGGCTTGTTCTTGCCGCTAAGTAGCAGACTGGTTTTGTCTTTGCCGCTGGGCATGGTCTGCAGTCGACCAATAACGAGGAAGCGCGTGGTGTTATCCGGTTCGTCTTCGATGTTACCGGCCAGCACCTTGAGCGTATAAATTTCTGCTGCAGACTGACCCGCAATAGCGGCAACGCCATTGTCATTGGCGGCGATGCGAGCCGCCTCGGCATTACTGCTTACCGGGACGCGTTCCACATTGGGCAGGTTTGCGTCCAGCCATTCCCGACATTGCGCCAGCGACTGCTGGTGCGAAACAATTTTCCGGATACCATCAAGTCGGTCGGCATTGCTCAACAGATGTTGGTGCACCCGCAACTGCACTTCGCCACAAATCTGTAAATCCGAGCGCATGAACATATCGAGGGTATGACTGACCACGCCTTCGGTAGAATTCTCGATCGGCACCACACCAAATTGGGCGCTGCCTGCCTCTACCTCGCGGAACACCTCGTCGATAGCAGCCAACGCGACAGTCTCGACGGAATGCCCGAAATGTTTCAGCGCGGCTTGTTGTGTAAACGTGCCCTCGGGACCGAGGTAGGCAACCGTGAGTGGCGATTCCAGCGCCAGACACACCGACATGATCTCGCGAAAAAGACGGGCCATGTCGTCATTACTCACCGGGCCCGTGTTGCGCTCGATTACTCGCCGCAGCACTTCCGCTTCACGTTCCGGGCGGTAGAAACTCTCCGCGCCGACATCCAGCTTGGTCGTGGCAACCTCTTTGGCGTATTGCGCGCGCTCGGTGATTAACGCCTGAATTTTTTCATCAATGGCGTCAATCTTCTCCCTTATTTTTTTCAGACTGGAATCTTCGCTCACGTAACTATTAAATCACCCTGACACTCAACACGCCCTCGATCTGGGACAGCTTGGCAACCACATCATCCGGAATCTGGCTGTCGCAATCCACCACCGTGTAGGCAAGATCACCGCGCGATTTGTTAACCATGTCGTGAATATTCAACCCGGCGTCTGCCATTACGTTGGAAATACTGCCCAGCATTTTCGGTACATTGTCGTTGGCAATGACCACACGATACTCGGTTTCCTGCGGTGAATTGACCTCCGGAAAGTTCACCGAATTCTTGATGTTGCCATGCAGCAGGAAGTCCTTGACCTGCTCTGCCACCATTACCGCACAGTTTTCCTCGGCCTCGCCGGTAGATGCACCCAGGTGCGGCAGGGCGATAACCCGATCCTGACCCTTGAGGATATTGCTGGGAAAATCGCATACATAGGCATGTATCTTCCCGTCCTTGATCGCGTCCACGACCGCCTGATCATTCACAATGCCTTCGCGAGCGAAATTAAGGATAGTCGCACCATCGCGCATGATCTTGATTGAGTCGGCGTTGATCATGTCACGCGTGGCATCGATCAGCGGAACGTGGAAGGTTACAAAATCGACGTTGCGCAACAGTTCTTCGATACTGCCTGCCTTCTTCACATCGGCCGACAACTGCCAGGCGCCTTCAACAGTAATGCCCGGATCAAAACCGATGACCTTCATGCCAAGTTCCAGCGCGGCGTTGGCCACGTAACGACCGATCGCACCCAGACCCACGACACCCAGTGTGCGGCCCGGGAGCTCAAAACCTGCATATTGTTTCTTGCCGGCTTCCACCTGTTTATGTAGTTCAGCGTCCTCGCCTTCGAGGTTGCGGGTGTAATCCCATGCCTGGCAGATATTTCGCGCGGCAAGGAGCAGCGCCGCAATTACCAGCTCTTTTACCGCATTGGCATTGGCGCCCGGGGCATTGAACACCGGGATACCGAGCTTTGACATCTTCTCGACCGGAATATTGTTAACCCCGGCACCGGCGCGCCCGACTGCCTTGAGACTGGTCGGCAATTCCATGTCGTGCATCTTGAACGAGCGAAGCAGGATGGCATCCGGGTCCTCGATATCATCGCCGACGGAAAACAGGTCGCCTGGCAGGTGAGCCAGGCCCTTGTCAGAAATATTGTTTAGCGTTTTAACCTTTAACACGTGACTCAACCTTTATTTTTCTGAAACTGCTGCATGAAATCGATGAGCGCATCGACACCCTCTTCCGGCATAGCGTTGTAGATACTGGCACGCATGCCGCCGACCGAGCGATGGCCTTTTAGCTGCACCAGACCGGCCGCCTTGGTCTCGCTCAGGAAACTTTCGTCAAGACCGGCATCACTCAGAATAAACGGTACGTTCATCCATGAGCGATAGGGCTTGTCTACCGGGTTGGTATAAAATCCGCCGGAATTATCAATAACATCATATAACTTTTGCGCCTTGCGCTGGTTGATCTCGGCCATTGCGGCAAGACCACCCTTGCGTTTGACCCACTGGAACACCAGCCCCGCGATATACCATGCATAGGTCGGCGGCGTGTTGTACATCGAATCGTTCTCGGCGTGAATCTGGTAATTCAACATTGCCGGCACGGCATCACCGGCCTTGCCGATGAGATCGTCACGAACAATAACGATCGTCAGTCCGGCGGGCCCGATGTTTTTCTGTGCACCAGCATAAATAATGCCGAAGCGGCTGACGTCGATGGGGCGCGAAAGAATTGTCGATGACATATCAGCGACCAGCGGCACATCACCGGTATCCGGAATCGCGTCAAACTCGACGCCGGCAATGGTCTCATTGGGCGTGTAGTGAACGTAGGCCGAATTGGCATCCAGCTTCCAGTCACTGGCAACCGGGATGGTCGTAAACTTGCTGTCCGATGTATCTGCTACCAGGTTGACAGTACCGTAGCGTTTGGCTTCAGCAACTGCCTTCTTGCTCCAGTGACCCGTCAGGAAATAGTCAGCCTTGTCTTTATCTGCCAGCAAATTCAGTGGCACCATGGCAAATTGGCTGGACGCGCCACCCTGCAGGAACAACACCTTATAATTATCCGGAATCGCCATAATCTCGCGCAGATCAGCCTCGGCCTGTGCCGCGATCGACATGAACTCTTTGCCGCGATGGCTCATCTCCATCACCGACACACCCGATCCCTGCCAATCGAGCAACTCTTGTTGCGCTTGTTCCAGCACTTCCAGCGGAAGTGCAGCAGGACCGGCACTGAAATTGAAAACTCTTGCCATGGCTTTTGTGTCTACCTTTTAAAGTTGAATTAGAAAATTCTGCAGATAAGTCCGGACTATTCGTCCTCGGTTTCTGCCACCTCATCCATCCCGACCAGGCGCTCACCCTCGCCCAATCCTATCAGGGTAACGCCCTGGGTATTGCGACCTTGCATGGAAATCTCGTCAGTACGGGTTCGGATTAGCGTGCCGCCGCTGGTGATGAGCATCATTTCACCGCCAGCACCGGTTAGCAGTGCGCTGACAACGTCACCGCGCTTTGCGTTAACCTGAATCGAGATCACACCCTGACCACCGCGCTTGTGTTTAGGAAAATCTGAAAGCAGTGTGCGTTTGCCAAAACCACCGCTGGTTGCAGTCAGTACCGTCGACTCGTCATTGACATCGTCGACACAGGCAATAATTTGCGAGACCAGTGACTGTCCCTGTTTTAGCGCCATGCCACGCACACCACGCGCACTCCGGCCCATGGGTCGGACATCCTGCTCGTTGAAACGCACCGCCTTGCCCGCAGAACTGAACAACACGATGTCGCACTCGCCATCGGTCAGCCCCACGCCGACCAGGCGATTGCCCTCGGTCAGATCAATGGCAATGATGCCGCTGGTACGAGGACGGGAGAATTCGGTTAGCGCCGTTTTCTTCACCGTGCCATCAGAAGTGGTCATGAAAACGAACTTGCCTTCCTCGTACGCGCGAATTGGCAGAATGGCATTGACCTGCTCACCCTCTTCCAGCGGCAGCAGGTTAACGATCGGTTTGCCGCGTGCACCGCGTCCCGCTTGCGGAATTTCGTAGACCTTCAACCAGTAGACCTTGCCACGACTGGAGAAACACAGAATCGTGTCGTGTGTGTTGGCAATAAACAGTTTGTCGACAAAATCCTCTTCTTTCATACGTGTCGCTGTCTTGCCACGACCACCACGCTTCTGCGCACGGTATTCACTCAACGCCTGGGATTTGACGTAGCCGGCATGGGACAGGGTAACAACAACGTCCTCCTCGGCGATCAGATCTTCCATGCTGAGGTCCAGCTGGCTTTCCATGATCTCGGTGCGGCGATTGTCTCCGTACTGCTCGCGTACGGCGTTCAGTTCTTCGCGAATTTCTTTTTGCAGGCGCTCGGGCTTCTGCAGAATTTCCAACAGGTCTTCAATCCGCACCAGGATATCGGTGTATTCGCCATGAATCTTGTCCTGCTCCAGGCCAGTCAAGCGATGCAGGCGCAATTCCAGAATAGCCTGCGCCTGGGCATCAGACAGTTTGTAGCCTTTCTTGCTGAGACCATAGATGGCATCGAGGTCTTCCGGACGCGACATCGAGGTATCGCTGCGCGCAAGCAGTTGTGCCACCTGCTTTGCTTGCCACATCTCTTTCATCAGTGCGACCTTGGCCTCGGCCGGATCCTTGGCAGCCTTGATCAGCGCGATAATGCGATCAATATTCTCGAGCGCGACTGCCAGGCCTTCCAATACATGCGCACGCTCACGCGATTTGCGCAGATCAAAGATGGTGCGTCGGGTAATCACCTCGCGCCGATGGCGCAGGAAGGCTTCCAGTATCTGCTTGAGATTGAACAGCCGTGGCTGGCCACGATCGAGCGCCACCATGTTGATACCGAACACGTTTTGCATTGCCGTGTGCTGGTACAGATTGTTGATGATGACGTCGGCGACTTCGCCACGCTTTAACTCAATCACCATGCGCATGCCGCTCTTGTCGGATTCATCGCGCAGCCCGGAAATGCCTTCAAGCTTGCCCTCTTTTACCAGCTCGGCAATTCGCTCAAGCAGGCGCGCCTTGTTGACCTGGTAAGGCAGCTCATGGACGACGATACGCTGGCGACCATTTTTTTCTTCGGTCTCCACCTCAACTCGTGCACGCACGTAAATACGGCCACGGCCAGTACGGTACGCGTCGCGAATACCCTTGATGCCGTTAATAATGCCCGCGGTCGGGAAGTCGGGCCCCGGGATAATCTTCATCAGGTCATCAATGCTGGTGTTCTCGTTCTCCAGCAGCGCCAGGCAGCCATCGAGCACTTCGTTGAGGTTATGCGGCGGGATATTGGTTGCCATGCCCACGGCAATACCGGCCGAACCATTGACCAGCAGGTTCGGCAACTTGGTTGGCATGACGTCCGGGATCTGCTCGGTGCCGTCATAATTGGGCGAGTAGTCGACCGTTTCCTTGTCGAGATCAGCCAACATCTCGTGTGCGATGCGCGCCATGCGGATTTCGGTGTAACGCATTGCCGCGGGCGAATCGCCGTCGACTGAGCCAAAGTTACCCTGACCATCCACCAACGGATATCTGAGTGAAAAATTCTGCGCCATGCGCACGATGGTGTCGTAGACCGCAGTATCACCGTGTGGGTGATACTTACCGATTACATCACCAACAACGCGCGCCGATTTTTTATAGGGCTTGTTGTAGTCGTTGTTGAGTTCGTGCATGGCGAACAGCACGCGACGATGCACCGGCTTCATGCCATCACGCACGTCTGGCAGCGCGCGCCCGACGATTACGCTCATGGCGTAATCCAGGTACGACTGGCGCATCTCGTCTTCGAGATTGACGGGTATCGTTTCCTTGGCGAATTCTTCAGTCATCGATTATTTACTATTTCCTGTTGTCCGCGGAATCGGCGGTGCACAATAAAATCGCGTCCACCGGCGAGTTGCGCCGGCCCGGAAGTCTCGAGAAATCAGGTGAATGCCTTGGCCCACTGAAAGGGCCTGGACGACTAATCTTGCGGGGCAGATTTTACCACGGGAGGGGCAGGCGCTGCATTAATAAAGGAATAAAATGACGTCGATTTTGGCCCTATTTGGCCATCATTCCGGCCATTTTTTCGACGGTCGGATGTTCGACCACGCCGCGCTCGGTCACGATGGCGTCTACCAGCTCAGCTGGGGTGATATCAAACACCGGATTCCAGGCACCCGCGCCCTCGGGCGCAACCCGCTTGTCACCGCAGACAAGTAGTTCTTCTTGTTCGCGGGTCTCGATCGGGATGTCGGTGCCAGTGGCAGTGGCCATGTCGATGGTGCTGGTCGGCGCCACGACCATGAATTTCACCCCATGATGACGGGCAGCTACCGCAGCCGAATACGTCCCGATCTTGTTGGCGACATCGCCGTTGGCGGCGATGCGATCAGAGCCCACGATCACCCATTGGACCTTGCCCTGCTTCATCAGGAATGCCGCAGCGCCATCGGCGATTAATGTCACCGGGATTTTTTCCTGAACCAACTCCCAAGCGGTGAGTCGGGCACCTTGCAGCCAGGGACGTGTCTCATCGGCGTAAACCTCTTTGATTGCACCACTGGCATAGCCGGCGCGAATTACGCCCAATGCCGTGCCGTAACCGCCAGTCGCCAACGCGCCAGTATTGCAATGAGTTAATACCGCGCTACCTGGAGCAATCAGTCCGGCGCCCAGCCGACCCATTGTGTGATTGGCCGCGATATCATCGGCATGGATCTGTTTTGCCGCGTCGAGCAATGCCGGCTCGGGATCCGTCGAGGGGTCCATTCCTGCCGCAATCGTCGCCAGCCTGTCCACCGCCCAAGCCAAATTAACGGCAGTCGGTCGCGCCGCCTTCAACGTTTCGAGATCCTTCAGGATTGTCTTTTGCCAGTCAGAACCGTCTTGCCTGAAACGGTTGCGTGCGGCGAGCACGACGCCGTATGCAGCAGCGATACCGATAGCCGGAGCACCACGCACCACCATGTCAGTTATGGCCTTAGCGACTTCGTAAACATTGTCGAAGCACAGGTTTTCATGGCGCGACGGCAAAATGCGCTGATCAATTAGTTGAAGGTGATCGTCTCGCCATTCAACAGCACGGATTTTGTCAAATTTCATGTATCCCTGCCTTCTTGGAACAATATTTATGTGTTAAAGATTACCATCAGTAAAAAGAAAACGGCCAGCTAAAAGCTGACCGTTTCGAATGGACTGGCGATTAATACTTAGAAATTTATACGTGCGCCAAGCTTATATATACTTAAACCGGTAGACCACCAATCATCATTTAAATAGCTTGCAGTAATATCAACATTATTGGTCACTCTATAGCCGGCAAGTAGACCAAGCTGAATACCGCTGCTACCGGATACATTAGCAATACCAACTTTGGCATCAAAGCTGAATTTGCTTCCGGATGCCATCCTGGCGCCTACTTCTGCCTCGTACCCCGAAGCTGTCTGACTAAAAGCATTTGTAACACCACGATAGGAGATCGCGGCGACAAAGTCACTCTGATCGCTCAAGGGCATATGATATCCAACACCGACTTTTGTTCGATCCCCACCGTTATTTACGTTGTAGTGTTCTGCAAGAAAATATGCGTTATTTCCAAATCCGGCCGACAGCCCTACGTCAAAACCAGATTCTGAGAATCCACTTTGATGAAAACTGGCATAATTGATATCTACGTAGTTGTAGCTAATGTTTCCAGCCTGAGCAGTTGCTACCATTGCCGAGCTAATCGCAATTGCAATCATTGTCTTCTTGACTAATTTCATCGCTTCTTCCTTTTTTGTGTAAGATTTTTCAACTTTGAACTCGTCTCCCATTCCATTCTTGAGTAGAGCAAGATCACTCCCTGTATGGCATATTAGCCACGTGTAGATTCTACTAAATACCAAATTTGCCAACAATGAAAATTGATCTGTTGATAAACGCACGCTGGGTAATCCCGGTAGAACCAGACGGCAAGGTGCTCGACCATCACAGTATCGCTATTCGTGATGGCAAGATCATGAAGGTTTTACCGACCGCGGATGCGGAGAAAAAATACCAGGCCGCGGAAGTGGTGGAGTTGCCGAACCATGCCGTCCTCCCCGGCCTAGTCAACGCCCACACCCACGCGGCGATGACACTGTTCCGGGGTCTGGCTGATGATTTACCGCTAATGGACTGGCTGGAAAAACACATCTGGCCTGCCGAGGCCAAATGGGTTGGCGACGAGTTTGTTGCCGATGGCGCGCGCCTGGCCATGGCGGAAATGATTCGAGGCGGTACTACATGTTTTAACGACATGTATTTCTTTGCCGAAGACGTGGCCCACGTGGCGCGCGAGGTGCGAATGCGTGCCTCAGTGGGCATGATCATGCTCGACTTTCCTTCTACCTATGCCCAGTCCTGGGACGAGTACCTGGAAAAGGGGCTGAAGCTGCATGATGACCTGCGCAATAGCGAGCTCGTTAGCACTGCCTTTGCGCCGCATGCACCCTACTCTGTTTCCGATGAACCGTTGTCGAAAATTTCGACTCTTAACAATGAATTGAATCGCCCGGTTCATATTCATGTACACGAGACAGCAGCCGAGATAGCAGAAGCGGAGAAGGCGACACGAATGCGGCCGCTGGAACGCTTGAACCAACTGGATCTGGTCAACCCCAATCTGCTGGCAGTGCATTTTACCCAGGCCACGGCTGATGAAATACGGTTGTTAGCCGACAACAGCGCCAGCGTTGTGCATTGCCCCGAGTCCAACCTGAAACTGGCGAGCGGTTTCTGTCCGGTAACTGACCTGCTATCCGCCGGCGTCAATGTCGCACTCGGCACCGATGGCGCCGCCAGTAACAACGACCTCGATATGCTCGGCGAGATGCGTACCGCCGCACTCCTTGCCAAAGGCGTTTCCGGGGATGCCACCGCGCTACCCGCTCACACCGTGTTACGCATGGCCACCCTGAATGGCGCACGTGGCCTCGGCCTTGGTGAAATTACCGGCTCACTGATTCCCGGCAAGGTGGCAGATATGATTGCCATTGATCTTTCCGCGGCCTCAACCCAACCGGTCTACGACGCGTTATCGCAAATAGTCTATGCCGCCACGCGGGATCAAATCAGCGACGTCTGGGTGGCGGGCCAGCGCCTGTTGCAAGACCGGGTTCTCACTACCATTGACGAGAAGCGGGTAATCGCCAAAGCACAGGAGTGGCGTGATAAAATCGTTGCTTCACGATCGGAAAACAGGACATGACCAGTACAGAAACGCTTGATACGAATGTTGATCCTGGCGAAATCGCCAAGTTCGAGCAACTTGCCTCCCGGTGGTGGGACCCAAACAGCGAGTTCCGCCCGCTGCACGAGATCAATCCACTGCGCCTCGACTTTGTTGATCAACGGGCTTCCCTCAAGGGCAAGACGGTGCTCGACGTCGGCTGCGGCGGAGGTATCCTGGCCGAGAGCATGGCCGAGCGCGGCGCCATCGTTACCGGTATTGATATGGGTGAGGCGCCACTGGCGGTTGCCACGCTACATTTAAAAGAAACTGGTCAGTCGGTTGACTATCAACGCATCACTGCCGAGGAGCTCGCCGACAAAGCACCGGCCAGTTTTGATGTGGTTACCTGCATGGAAATGCTGGAACACGTACCGGACCCGGCCTCAACCATCGCCGCCTGCGCCCGACTGGCCAAGCCCGGTGGCCATCTCTTCTTTTCGACCATCAATCGCAACCCCAAGTCGTGGCTGTTTGCCATTGTCGGCGCCGAATACATTCTGAATCTGCTGCCCAAAGGCACACATGAATACATGAAGTTCATCAAGCCGTCAGAACTCGAGCGCTGGACGCGCGCTGCCGGACTGTCGGTAACGGAATTCACCGGCATGCACTACAACCCGTTACTCAAGCACTATTCACTCGGGCCCGGTGTCGACGTGAACTACCTCGCCTACTGTCGCCACAGCGATGACTGAGGTTGCAACGTCCCGGGTAAATTCGCCTGCCATCCGAACCGTGCTGTTTGATCTGGATGGCACGCTGGCAGATACCGCTCCGGACCTGGCGTTGGCGCTGAACACCCTGCTGAAAGAAACCGGTAAACCGCCACTGCCGTACGAACGTATTCGCCAGGAGGCCTCCTATGGCGGTACCGCCCTGGTGCGCCTTGGCTTTGACCTAAGCCCTGAAGACAATGAATTCGCGGCGTTACGACAGCGCTTTCTCGATCTATACCAGAGCCGGATCTGCGTCGATACCCGGCTCTTCGACGGCATGGAGTCGGTACTGAACGATCTTGCCAGCGCCAACATGAACTGGGGCATCGTTACCAACAAACCGGCATACCTGACCGATCCACTGGTCAAGCTGCTGGGACTGGCCGACAAGGCTGCGGCGGTCGTCAGCGGTGATACAACCAACAACAGCAAACCCCATCCGGAACCGTTGCTGCATGCCTGCGAGCTCGCTGGCAGTCGCCCGGAGCAATGTCTGTATGTTGGCGATGCCAGGCGCGACATCGAGGCCGGACAACGCGCCGGGATGAAAACACTGGTGGCAACCTTCGGTTATCTTCGTGATGATGATAATACCGATGAATGGGGAGCCGATGGCGCCATCGCATCTCCGACAGAACTTATCGAATGGATACGCAGGCATGGCTGAGCTCAGCAACAATGTAATTGTCCTGCTGGCAATTGTGGCAGTGGTCGCGGCGTTGATCGGCTGGCTGGTCGGCCACCTGCTCAGCCAGCGGAAAGTCGCACAGTTGGAGACAAGGCTGGAGATGGAGCGCCAGTCCGCCGAGGACAAGTTGTCCGAACTGGAAACAACGTTCCATAGCCTCTCGACCAAGGCATTGCATGCCAACAACCAGACTTTCATCCAGCTCGCAGAGCAGACTCTCAAGCGCCTGCACACCGAGGCCAAGGGCCAACTCGACCAGAAAGAAAAGGCAGTAGAGAACCTGATTAAACCGATCAAGGAAGCACTGGAAAAAACCGAGAGCCAGATCCACTCGATTGAGAAAGAACGCAAAGAGGCATACGGTTCCTTACGCCAGTACCTCGACTCGATGATCAAGACCCAGGAACTGCTGCAGGGTGAAACCCGCAACCTTGTCCAGGCATTGCGTCGACCAGAAGTACGCGGTCAATGGGGCGAACTGACGTTGAAGCGCCTGGCCGAACTCGCCGGCATGGTGCAGCACTGTGATTTCTTCGAACAGGAAACCACGGCTGACCGCAGCATGCGGCCGGATATGATCGTCCGCATGCCCGATCGCCGGGAAATCGTTGTCGACGCCAAGACACCACTCGACGCCTATTTAAGCGCGGTCGAGGCGCGCGACGACATTGAACGCAAACAGTTCCTGGAGCGACACGCCGCCAACGTCCGCAAGCGCGTGCGCGAGCTGGCGAGCAAGGGTTACTGGAACCAGTTCAACAACGCTCCCGATTTTGTGATCCTCTTTATCCCCGGCGATCAGTTCCTCTCCGCTGCCCTCGATCAGGACCCGAAACTGCTTGAAGACGCGCTGCAGCAGCAAATCGTGCTGACCACGCCAACCAGCCTGGTTGCCCTTTTGCGCGCAGTAGCTTACGGCTGGCGGCAGGAGGCACTGGCCGCCAATGCCGACAAGATTCGCGAAGTCGGTGTGGACCTGTACCGACGACTGAGCGTATTTGCAGACCACCTGGCGAAACTTGGCCGCAGCCTCGACGGCGCCGTCGGAAATTTCAACAAGGCCGTTGGCTCATTTGAGGCAAAAGTGGTGCCGGGGGCACGGAAATTCACTGAGCTGGGCGTCGAAACCCAGCCACTGGAGTCCCCGCCGCAGATCGAAAAAGGCCTGCGTCAGCCGACAAATCAGGAAGGGGAAGACAAATAGCGGAATCGGCACGAATGTTGCCTAATAAACCGGAGTGAATACTAATTTATCGTAACTTCGATCCAGGCTCATGAGCATCAATCCGGCCATGCCGCACAACGACACAAAACGGGACATGACGGCGTCACAGCCGAGCGTCTTGCTGGCTGAGGACTCCGCCACCACTGCGACCCTGTTGGCCAAGTATCTGGGTGCCCGCTATACCCTGGTCCACGTACATGATGGTGCACAGGCACTGGCGCATGTCCAGCAGGACCGGAACGTTGGCCTGATACTCACCGACATCAACATGCCCAACATGACCGGCCACCAGTTGCTGGTTGAAATCCGCCGTAGCAAGGACGCGTATATCAATCAGCTGCCGGTCATCGTCATGACCGACGCCGAGGACAACACCGATCGCAACATGGCGTTCATGAACGGTGCCAGCGATTTCATCAACAAGCCAATCGACGAGCTGGAACTACAGGCCAGAATCAACGTGCATTACACGCTGGCAAACACCATTCGCGAACTGGAAGCCAGCCGACAGGCCCTGCATCACCAGGCGACCACAGATCCCTTGACCGGCCTGAAGAATCGTCGTGAGTTTATTAATCACGCCGAGGAATGCCTGGCGTTGCACAAGCGTTACGGCACTACTTACTCGGTGATTATGCTTGATATCGATTACTTCAAGACAATCAATGACAGTCATGGCCACGATACTGGTGACAAGATTCTGGTGGCCGTATCAGAGATCCTGCCCCTGTTGACCCGGAATGTAGACACCATCGCCCGCATTGGTGGCGAGGAGTTCGCCATCCTGCTACCGGATACCAATCGACTGGGAGCGGCGGTACTGGCAGAGCGCATGCGCAGCACCATCGAGGATCATGATTTCCAGGTCGGCGGCACCCGCCTCAAGCTGACAGTCAGCATCGGGATTGCATCACAGGATGCCGAGATCGTGGACAATATCGGCGATCTCATGCGTATCGCGGACAAGCGCCTGTACCTTGCCAAGGAGTTGGGGCGCAATCGTATCGCCGTTAACAACGAAGGAAAATCCAGCTACACGATCTGATCGGCGTTGCATCCGCCCGCAAATTGGTTAACACTCCTCGCCCGTCACCAGTCGGTGAAACGAATCTAACAGACAGCCAACGAGACCAGTCGCGTGAGCTACCCGGACAGCACTACCCCGCTCTACCAATACCAGGCCAGGAACGATCTGCTGCAAGACCGGATCATTCTCGTATCCGGTGCTGATACGGACCTGGGTGAGACTGTGGCAATGAGCTGCGCCGCCCATGGCGCTACTGTGATTTTACTCGGTGCTGGCCGACGTCGGCTGGAAGCACTGTACGACAACATCGAACAGTCAGGCGCACCGCAACCGGCACTTATTCCGGTCGACCTGACCAAGGCCAGTGAAGAAAGCTTTATCCAGTTAACGGAAACCCTGACCAGTGAATTCGGTCGGCTCGATGGTCTCGCCCACTGTGATATCGATATCGGCGTACTAAGTCCGTTGGCACTATATGACCTACCGACTTTCAGCCGGGTCATGACGGCGAACATCAATGTGCCTTACTTGCTGACGCGCGCATGTCTTGGCCTGTTGAATCAATCGGACAGTGCCAGCATTGTCTTTACCTCTTCCGAGGCCGGGCGCACCGGTAAACCCTTCTGGGGGGCCTACGGTATTGCCTGCTTCGCGATCGAAGGCATGATGCAGACCTGGGCGGCGGAACTGGCTGGCGATATGCCAATCCGTGCCAACAGCCTGGCCACTGGCCCGATTCGCACGACGTTACGTGCCCGCGCCTACCCGGGTGAAGATCCCAATAGCCTGATGACACCGGACGAAATCATGGGCGCCTATCTGTTTCTGCTGGGCGCGGATAGCCGCCAGTTAAACGGATTGTCCCTGCATGCCCAGGAACCCCTGCCTGCCGCTGTTGTCGGATAAGCAGTCGTCGCAGAAACACAGCTTCACCGTAATTCACCCAGGGTTTACGCTGGATCAATTCCCTGCTGGCATCGTCGAACGTATAGTGATCATATGAAACCTGCATTGATTGATCCGTTCCAGCGGAAGATCGAATACCTTCGCGTATCGGTTACCGATCGGTGCGACCTGCGCTGTAACTACTGCCTGCCAAAACATTTTGACGGTTTTAACGAACCCGATAACTGGCTCACCTTTCCGGAAATCGAGCGTGTCGTAGGTGCCTTCACCGAGCTTGGTGTCACCCGGGTACGGCTCACCGGTGGCGAACCACTGGCGCGCCGACGTCTGCCCGACCTGGCTCATCGTCTAGGTCAACTACCTGGTCTTGACGACCTGTCGCTGAGCACCAACGGCGTGCAACTGTCACGTCAGGCTATTGCGCTGTACAACGCCGGCGTTCGTAGACTCAATGTCAGCCTGGATTCCCTGCGTACTGAGCGATTTGCCGAGATTACCGGCGGAGGAAAATTGTCCAAGGTTATTCACGGTCTGGAGGTAGCGAGTACCGCCGGTTTTCAGCCGATCAAAATCAATATGGTGGCCATGCGCGGCGTCAACGATGATGAGTTTGAAGACATGGTGGAGTTCTGTGCTGAACGTGGTTTTGCCTTGCGATTTATCGAAACCATGCCGGTTGGGGATACCGGCCGCGCCGCAAGCGATACGTATCTGGATCTACAGGGAGTTAAAGAATCGCTGCAAAGAAAGTTTGAACTGGTGCCGGCGGCAATGCCAGGGGGCGGCCCCGCCCGCTACTACCAGGT
Organism: Acidiferrobacterales bacterium; assembly: GCA_022340825.1. GTDB lineage: Bacteria > Pseudomonadota > Gammaproteobacteria > Acidiferrobacterales > JAJDNE01 > JAJDNE01. The sequence goes on from JAJDNE010000070.1 coordinate 23,704, forward strand.
CGCCGGGACAGAAACGCGCGTCGGCTTCATCACGCCGATTTCGCAGCATTTCTGCGACACCTGCAATCGCGTGCGCCTGGCAGCCGATGGCACGCTCTACCTGTGCCTTGGCCAGGAAGACAGGGTCGAATTAAGACCGCTATTGCGTGAGGGGATATCAGACGAAGGGTTGCGCGCTGCCATTGAGAATGCGATTGCACACAAACCGGAGCGCCATGAATTCAAACAGAAGCCGGAAAAGATTATTCGTTTTATGTCGTTGACTGGTGGATAGTTGCTATCGCGCCATTGCATTCAGTAGCTGATCTTCCAGCTCTGCTCTTAGTGCCAGCTCTTCGCCCAACCTTGAAAGATCCTTTCCCAGATTGGGGCCGATCTTGCCGTCGTCACCACAGTCGTACTTGTCATTGAACGCAACGGCGATATCAGTTGTTTCGGCAATACGGGGATACAGCTCTTCCGCGAGACTGTTGACGCCCTGGCGACGCTCCTTGCCACTTGAGATACGCTCATACAGACCAAAATGTCCGGCAGCGATGTAGTCCATCAGCACCTCGCAGAATTCCCGCAAATTCTTACGTATTACTGCCTCGTCAGTCTGCTTCTGGAAAGGCTCAAGTCCCGCTGCCTGGCAGAAAAGCGTCAGCATCTCGGCACGCTCGGCTACCAGTTTTTCACTGATACCGGAGGAACCTGCACGTCGATCTTTTATGGTCTGGTCACCCATGATGGTCTCTTGCATCCCGCTCGCTTCCCTGTTTTTGAGCCTGTTTACGTCACTATACGCGCATCGGCACCGCCGGTTCAATCTTAACGCGGCGCTGATATCATCCTACCGGAACACGGTTAAAACGGCATACCGGGCATCCCTTTCATACCGCGCAACATGTTCTTCATACCGCCCTTTTTCATTTTTTTCATCATTTTCTGCATCTGCGAGAACTGCTTCAGCATACGATTGACTTCCTGAACCTGGGTGCCTGAACCCGCAGCAATTCGTCGTTTGCGCGAGCCGCGGATAACATCCGGAAAGCGGCGCTCATGCGGTGTCATCGAATTGATGATGGCAAGCATGCCTTTCATCTGGCTACTGGCCGCCTGTTCCTGCACTCGACCGGCCATGGCGCCCATACCCGGCAACTTCTCCATCATGCTGCCTATCCCGCCCATGTTCTCCATTTGCATCAGCTGGTCGCGGAAGTCTTCAAGATCAAACCCCTTGCCCTTGTTCAGCTTCTTGGCGAGCTGTTCGGTTTTGGCAATATCGACCTTTTCCTGGATATCTTCCACCAGGCTGACCACATCCCCCATACCAAGAATACGGCCAGCAAGACGTTCCGGGTAAAACGGCTCCAGGGCATCAGTCTTTTCACCAATACCGAGAAACTTGATTGGCTTGCCGGTGATATGGCGAATCGACAGCGCCGCACCGCCACGCGCATCGCCATCGGTTTTGGTCAGGATGACACCGGTTAAGGGCAGTGCGGCATCAAACGCCTTGGCACTGTTCACCGCATCCTGACCAGTCATGCTATCGGCGACAAACAGGGTTTCAACCGGACTGATGGCCGCATGGATATCCCTGATCTCTGCCATCATCTCATCGTCAACATGCAAACGACCCGCGGTATCAATGATGACGACGTCAATGATGCGCTTGCGGGCTTCATCAATGGCAGACTGCGCTATTTTTACAGGATCATCACTTGTACTGCTGGGGAAAAAGTTGACGCCTAATTCATCAGCCAGGCGATGTAACTGTTCGATGGCCGCGGGGCGATAAATATCTGCACTGGTTACCAGTACGGATTTCTTTTCCTTCTCTTTGAGAAAGCGTGCCAGTTTGGCAACGGTGGTGGTCTTGCCGGCGCCCTGCAGACCGGCCATGAGAATGACTGCCGGTGGACGAACCGAAAGATCCAGTCCGTCATTGGCATCCCCCATCAGGTGCACCAGTTCGTCGTGCACAATCTTGATAACGGCCTGACCTGGGGTCAGGCTGGTCAACACTTCCCGTCCAGATGCCTTTACTCGAACATGCTCGACAAATGCCTTGGCGACCGGCAATGCCACGTCTGCCTCAAGCAGCGCCATGCGCACTTCACGCAAGGCTTCGCGCATATTGTCCTCGGTTAGGCGACCCTGTCCACGTAGTCGCTTTACCGTTCCCTGTAGTCGTTCACTCAGATTGTCAAACATATGCGATTTTAAATACTAAATAATTTAATTAGAGGTGCGGGCTTTCGGGCGTTGTTACAACTCGAAAACCTGATCACGTGTCAGCGCCCTGGGCGTGCGTTCTGGAATGTGTTTAGCAATCTCCGCCATGATTTCCTGCTCGCTACCTGGCATCAAATGGGAAATATAGATTTCTGCGTCCACATCCAGTTTTGCCAGCTCGCCGGCCAACATAGACGGACAAAGGTGCTTGGATATTTTCGCCAATTCAATATTTTCATCGGTGAAGGTTGTTTCAACAAAGAGATAGCGCAATTCCTCCAATGCATTGAGTTCATCCCAGAATGCATCCATCACTGTTGTATCACCGGAGAACGCCAATGAACCGCTACCACTATCGATGACATAGCCTACTGCTGGAATGGTGTGATTGACCGCGATACTCGTGATCGCCCGGGTTCCAATCTGCCTTGTCTCGCCCGCGGCCATTTCCTGCAACACCAGGAACGGATTCTCCGGTGTCGGGATAACCGTAAAGTCTGGCCAAACCCTGCCATTCATCACGTGATCACGCAGGGTTTCCATTGTCTCTGCCAGCGCGTAAACGACTATTGGCTTGTCGCGCATCATGCCGACGCTGTCGGCCATTAGCGGCAGGCTATTAATATGATCGAGATGGGAATGGGTCAGAAAAACATGGTCGATTCGCGCAAGTTCCGCCAAAGACAAGGCGCCCAGGCCGGTTCCGGCATCAATCAGGATATCGTCATCGATAAGGAAGGAAGTGGTCGCGGCCGGTGCGCCGATACCACCACTGCAGCCCAGGACACGCACCTTCATGTGGTCCGCCGATCGCCCGTAGAGCGAGCGCACAGCACCACCAAGGCGCTAACGCTATGAAGATTAGGATAAAACATGGATGAATTTAAACATAGCGCCGATTTCGCGCCTAGTGTCTCTCGCTCCCTGCCAATCTTGTTATTTTTTGGGCTTGGCGATTCACGCCATCCTGCTTATTATGCCTTAAAACCGTTGCAAGCTCGCCCTGTGTGCCACAACAATTAAACGACCGTCATTATGCTATCAGTTTCTTTACTCAGCCTTGTCACACTTGCGCTCTATCTCTGCGCGGCGATTGTCCTGTGGCGACCATTTATGCAGGCGGATAAATCAGGCGAAACTGCAAGCCAACGCGGGCTCGCCGGGTTACTGGCGATAGCGGGTCTGCTGACGCACAGTGCGGTATTAAGCAGTGAGTTGTTTACCAATACCGGATTGAATCTCGCCATCAGTACCGTCGGTTCCCTGATTTCTTGGGTAGGCATCCTCACACTGATCCTGGTCTCACTGGCGAAGCCTTTTGAAAACCTCGGTATTGTCATGCTGCCGTTGGCAATGCTTGCCATTCTCGCCGCGTGGATTTTCCCCGGCACACCGGTCTCCAGTCGAGTAGCCACCACCAGCCAGACGATACACATCGTTGTATCATTGCTGGCCTACAGTTTCCTGTTTCTGGCTGCATTACAAAGTCTGCTGTTGCTGGTGCAGGAACGACAACTACGGCAGCATCAACCGGGTGGTTTTATTCGCGTATTGCCGGCGATGGAAACCATGGAAGGTCTGATGTTCCTGATGATTGGCAGTGGATTTAGCCTGCTGACATTAACCCTGATTAGCGGTGTATTTTTCTCTGAAACACTCTTCGGCAAACCGCTGAAATTTACCCACCACACAGTGCTATCCATTGCCGCCTGGTTTGTCTTTGGCGGATTACTATTGGGTCACTGGAAACTCGGTTGGCGCGGTCGCACCGCGATCCAGTGGACGCTGGTGGGATTTGGCCTGCTCATCCTGGCTTACTTTGGCAGTAAATTCGTCTTCGAGGTTCTGAAACAGGGCTGATTCCGGGCGTAAGCGCGTGTTGCCGGTTACGGCCCGTGCTAGACTGGAATCGTTCAACACGGAGGCTCCAGTAGCTTGCAAGACATTCCGATAGGTGCGCTACTCACCGCACTTGTCCTGTTAATCTTCCTTTCGGCATTTTTCTCCGCATCCGAGATCGCGGTAATGTCGATCAATCGATACCGCCTTCGCCACCTTGTTGAGAGCGGGCACCGTGGTGCCCGCGTGGTCGACGCCCTGCTTGCACGGCCAGACCGGCTGCTTGGCATCATCCTGCTTGGCAACAACTTCGTTAACATCGCTGCATCATCGGTTGCAACGATATTGGCGATACGTCTGTACGGTGAAGCCGGTATCCTGGCCGCGGCGGTACTGCTGACTATCGTCATCCTGATCTTTGCGGAAGTTGGGCCCAAAACGCTGGCAGCCATGCACCCGGAACGCATTGCGTTTCCTGCCGGTATGATACTGCGGCCATTGCTCACTGTGCTATATCCGCTGGTATGGCTGATCAATATCCTGGCCAACCTGGTGTTGCGCATATTCGGCGTTACCGTCGGAGCACGTGCACAGGAATTATCAATGGAAGAACTGCGCGCGGCTGTGCGCGAGGCAGGCTCGCTCATTCCGGAGTCTCACCAGAACATGTTGCTCGGCATTCTCGACCTGGAAAAAACTTCGGTTGAGGAAGTAATGGTGCCGCGTAACCGTATCCAGGGAATTGATCTGGACAAGGACTGGGGCGAGATCGAAGAGCAGATCATGAGCAGTCGCTACACGAGGCTGCCAGTGTATCGCAGCAGCCTCGATAATATTGTCGGCATCGTTCATCTGCGCAAGGCACTCAACCTTGCCGGCAACAAGAACCTGACGATGGAAACACTGGAAAAAATAATCGCCGAGCCCTACTTCATTCCCAAAGGCACGCCGCTTAACACCCAGTTGCTAAATTTTCGCGACGCCAAACGTCGGCGTGGTCTGGTCATTGACGAGTACGGCGATATTCTGGGGCTGGTTACACTCGAAGAAATTCTGGAAGAGATTGTTGGTGAGTTTACTACCAGCGCTCATGGCATTGGTGAAGGCTATCGCTTGCAGGATGACGGCAGTTACATTGTCAAAGGTTCAACATCCCTTCGCGACCTCAACCGCCAACTGGATTGGCACCTGCCGACCAAGGGTCAACACACACTGAATGGAATGATTACGGAATACCTGGAAGCCATTCCCGAGGTTGGCACCAGCCTGCTGGTAGACGACTATGCGGTTGAAGTGCTGCGTACTCGCGGTACGGCCGTTGAAGTAGCGCGCATTATTCCCCAGCGTCGCAAGGACGATGAAGCTGCTGACGAAACAGAAGCTGGCTAACCGTACTTCTTAGCTATCCTGCCGGGCGGATTTTCTGGCAACGTCGTCACGCACATAAACCGGGATAGCGAGTTCGGCGCTGATCGCCAGACCAAGGGCGACACCACGCTGGCCAAGACGCGCCAGTTCTACTGCCGAAGGAAACGCTTGTGCCTGCCATCCCGTGACTTGCGTCTGCAGGCGCGGTAACAACTCGGCGTTGTATTGGTCCCAGCCACTGCCGGCACCGATCCAGTTGCCTGGTGGGGGCATTACCACTCCGGGTGAATCTACCCGTTCTTCCGATACCGCTTCCATAAAGCCGTCGTCACCACGGACAAAGCAACCCCAGTAGACTTGCCCCATGCGCGCATCCAGTGCCGCCAGTACCCGGTCTGCGTCCAGGCCCTGTGCCAGTGTGAGCAAGGTTGATACCGGGACCACCGGCAGATCAGCGGCGAATGCGATACCCTGAGTCACACCAGCACCGATGCGCAGGCCGGTAAACATGCCCGGGCCCCGGCCAAAGGCGATAGCATCCAGATCGGCCGGCCTCAAACCGGCCTCAGTCAGCAATTCCTCAATCAGTTCGAGTATGCGTTCGGCATGCTGACGCCCTAGCCTCTGACGCTCGATGATTTCATCATCGAGGGCGAGCGCAACTGAGCATGCCTCGGTGGCAGTATCTAAGGCGAGTATCTTCATTCACGGGACAACCGGGAACCGGTTTACTTTTTTGGCTCTGGAGTCGGGGCGTTTTTCGAAACCGTGAAGATCACTTTCAACGGCTTCTGGTCCCGGAAGTAAAGGACAGCAGAGATTTTGTCGCCATCCTTGTATTGCTTTCGCGGGCCCATAAACATCAGGTGGTAGCCCTTGTCGTTCATGACGATGGTCTCGCCCGGAGGAATGGTAAGCGAATCCTGCATCAACATTCGTGTCACGCCATCCTGCAACACGACACGATGAATCATCACCATGCTGAAACCCCTGGCGGTGACTTTATCAAGTGACCATGGTGTATTGGCATCGCTCTTCAATATGACATAGGCAGGCAGCATTACTTCGTCTTCCCCACCGACCCGGATCCAGGGCTGTTCAACAGACACCGATCCGCTTGGTACGAGTTCGGTGGATTCCTGAACCGCTTCAGGCGCCGCCTGTGCGGTAACCGTCATCAGCAGTGCAATACATACGCTATAGAATCTTGTGCTCATTATCATCATCAACTTCGATTAAGTTACTCAGGGACCGACGCGTCTTCCGGCGAAATTGCTTCACGGGCTTCAAAAAAATGTTTTACATCCTGCAGTTCTCGCGTCTTCGGCATTGGCGGCAGACTGGCGAGAAAAATCTTACCATATCCCTTGCCCAGCAACCGCGGATCGCAGAGCATCAGGACACCACTGTCGGACTCGTCACGGATCAGGCGGCCGGCACCCTGCTTCAGGGCGATAACCGACTGTGGCAGCTGATATTCCATGAACGCGTTCCTTCCCTGGGCTTCCAGCGCCCGGCCCCGCGCCTGCAATACCGGATCGTCTGGCGCCGCAAACGGGAGCTTGTCGATGATGACACAGGAGAGCGCCTCGCCTTTTACATCGACTCCCTCCCAGAAACTGCTGGTACCCAGGAGTACCGCGTTCCCATGTTCGCGAAAGCGTTGCAACAGCTCCCGTTTCGGTGCCGAGCCTTGAACCAGCAATGGATAATCGATCTTCGCTGGCAGTATCTCGGCAGCCATATTGAGCGCACGAAAACTGGTGAATAGCATGAACGCACGGCCCTGGCTGGACTCGAGTACCGGCACAGCGGCCTCGACCACCTTGTGCGTGTAGGTTGGGTCATTGGGCTGCGGCAATCCCTGCGGCAAATACATTAGGGTCTTATTCTGAAAATCAAATGGACTTGGCCACTGCATGGTCTCCGCTTCGTCGAGACCGAACTGGCGCTGAAAATGTTCAAAGCTGCCGTTAATGGCAAGCGTTGCCGAGGTGAATACCCAGCTGTGTTCATCAAGTGCGGCCCGCTCATGAAACGGGCGGGATACATCGAGCGGCGTCGTGTAGAGCGTAAAGCCACGCGGCGTTGTCTCAAGCCAGCGCACCGAATCGGAACTACCGCCATCCTTGAATGTATCCAGGCGATCCATAACCTCCAATGACCGACGAAAACAGTTATTCAAACCCTCTCCATGCTCCGCTGCCACGGCCAGGCATTCCGACAATACCGACATGGCGTCGAACACCGCCTCCAGCCCCGCCTGCCTGTCGTTATTGTTCAACTGTTCCCAGGCGCCACGATTTGCATCCCGGGCAAAGGTTAACCGAAAGTCGGCGGTCGCCTTGTTCAACCGCTCGATTGCCGGGCGCAAACCGTCAACGCCACTCTGTTCGCGCAGCTCTTCTGCCAGTGCATCCCGACAAAGATTTTCCAGCTGGTTGCGGCTGACCGACTGGCCGAAGAAAATCGAGGCGATCTCGGGCATTTGATGTGCCTCATCGAAAATAACTGCGTCGACGCCCGGCAACAAACGGCCAAAACCTTCGTCTTTCAACACGAGATCGGCAAAGAACAAATGATGATTAACAACCAGGATATCTGCCTCAAGCGCCGCCTTGCGTGCTTTACGTACATAGCAGTCATCAAAACTGGGGCAATTGCTACCCAGGCAGTTGTCGGTAGTTGATGTGACTTGGGACCAGATGCTGGCATCTTCCGGCACATCAGTTGCCTCGCTGATATCTCCGGTTCGCGTGCGATGCGACCACTGGCGGACCGTTTCCAGGTAGTCGGCGCTTTCACGGTCCATCCGCTGGTCAAATTCACCGTTTTGCAAACGATGCAGGCAAAGATAGTTTGCGCGTCCTTTTAGCAGCGCCGTGGTCACCGGAACCGAAAGAATCTCGCGCACCAGTGGCAGGTCGCCACGGTAAATCTGGTCCTGCAGGTGCTTGGTACCGGTAGAGATCACCACCTTCTTGCCAGAGAGCAGCGCCGGAATCAGATAAGCGAAGGTCTTACCGGTGCCGGTGCCTGATTCAGCGATGAACACGCCGCCATCTGCAAGCACATGCTCGATATGCTCGGCCATGTCCTGCTGACTGGGACGGGTGGTGAAACGGGAAATATGCCGGGCGAGTGGCCCGTCTGGTCCAAGAATGTCAAACGCGTTTTGCACAGCGCGCGATCATAACACCTGGCCATGATCGACTCATTAATAAACGGTTCGTATCAGCTGATCGTCTGGTAATAGATGTTTTGCGGATGATTTGCCTGGGCAAAAAAGAACCAGCGCTCTGCTAGCAGTCCCAGATACTGAATCACAAACGCGGCTGACAACACAGTAAACGAAGCCTCATTTATACCCACGCTGAGCAGGATGAGTGGCAGCGGGAATACCAGCACCAGAAACACCCACTTGATCGAACGGAACACCCACATCGGTGCGCCGTGAAAGTACTCGCGTGTGTTATACGAGCCACCCATCTGGCCCTGCGAGCGCTGGGTCATGGTCTGGTGACGTACGCCAATCGCCGTTTGCAAACTTGATTTCGGTTTGAGCCTCGCGTTGCGTATGAGTGATGCCGAGCGCGTAACAAACGCCGCCAACAGGATGATGATTGCCCAGCCGCCGAGAAAATAAACCAGTTCGGGTGCAAACAGTGAGGCATATACCGTTGCAAGCGCAAACCCGGATGCAGTGCCGAGCAGCAGGTAGTTTACCGGCGTTAACCAGGTCGACCACTCCTGGAGGAACTTGATGCAGGCGTAAATCATTCCGGTACAGAGAAACAGGGTAAAGGTAAGCAACACGCCGCCTGCGCCGACAATCAGGGTCAGGTCATTACTCACACCGGTGTCAATGCCGACAATGGTCAGATTCCAGCCAAGCGCATGAATTGCACCGTATACCGCGATTGCCCCCAGTACTGCAGGCAGCACGATCACCTCACGCGATAACCACGAAGTGCGCCACTTGGTTGCGGTACGCCAGGCACGTTCCGGATGGCCCAAATGAAAAAATGATGTGATCAGTCCCAACGCCAGCAACACCACCGAGATGGCACTGCCCCAGGCATAGAAAGCACCACTCTGCACCGGTAGCAACTTTACTGCCGCATACGACTCGCTGGTATACAGTGCCAGGAACAGGCCCTGTCCGGCTCCGATCAGTGTTGTCAGAAAAATTACCGAGAACGCGGGATGCATAACTAACTCCAGTAGCGGGAGATATCTCCCTGCCGGTACTTACCAGCTGGTGACATCGTCCAGTGTCGGTTCATCGATCGGGCCCACCGGTCGATCTGTTTCTTTCTTGAGTGGGTTGTCAGATCGCACCAGCTCGTCTTCGTGGATACGAATCTTGGTTTTACGGCGTGGCAAATAGTGATTCGCCGGATTCGTACCCCACTCTGGCATTAGTTGATAGCCCCCGGCCTCACGAATGGCGATGGAAACTTCTGAATTCGGATCATGTACATCACCATAAAGGCGCGCACTGGTCGGACAAGCGCGCACACATGCGGGCTTGCGCTCGGCCTCAGGAATATTTTCGTCATAAATACGATCGACACACAGGGTGCACTTCTTCATCACCTTCTGGTGTTCGTCAAACTCACGCGCGCCGTAGGGGCAGGCCCACGAACAGTATTTACAGCCGATACATTTGTCGTAGTCCACGAGCACAATGCCATCTTCCTCACGCTTGTAACTGGCACCGGTCGGACATACCGGCACGCATGGCGGATCTTCGCAATGCAGGCAGGACTTCGGGAAATGTACGGTCTCGGAGCACGGATACTCACCCACCTCGAAGGTTTGTACGCGATTGAAGAATGTGCCGGTAGGATCTGCGTCGTAAGGATTGTCGTCGGCCATATAACCGGCCATACCAGAGGTATTCCATTCCTTGCAGCTGGTAACACAGGCGTGACAACCAACACAGACGTTCAGATCAATAACGAGTGCCAACTGGGTCATCGGCTGCCTCCTTTGGCAAACTTGCCGGCAAAGTAGGTCATCCAGTTAGGTCGCCTGGAAACTTCACCGGGCACCGGTGCCACTGCCTTGAATTGGGGATAAACCACCTTGTCTTCGTCTGCATCGGCTTTGTAAACGCGGACGCGTACATCGTACCAGCCAGCCTGCCCGGTAACCGGGTCGGAATTGGAGAGGTGCTCTCCATCACTGTGGGCCGGCAGCTCTTCCGAGATCAGGTGGTTCAACAGGAAGCCTTTTTTCGACTCGTTGGCACATTGATCCAGATTCCACGCACCGGCGCTCTTGCCGATCGCGTTCCAGGTCCAGACTGTGCCGGGCTCTACCGCTTCCGAGAAACGGCACATGCAACGCACCTTGCCCCATTGCGATTCCACCCAAACCCAGTCGCCGTCACCAAATCCTTCCTTTTCGCCGAGATCGGGACTCATATATAGATAATTGTGTGCGTGGATCTGGCGTAACCAGGCATTTTGCGAATCCCATGAATGGTACATAGCCATCGGCCGCTGTGTAATCGCGCTCAGCGGATATTTCTGCTTATCAGAGAGCTGTACTTCCAGCGGCTCGAAATAGAACGGCAATGGATCGAAATAGGTTTCGATACGCTTTCGCAGTCGTTCGGGTGGTTGTTTGCCCTGGGTCTTGCCTTGTGCTGCAAGGCGGAACTGCTGTAACACTTCGGAATAAATATGAATCAGGATGGGTTCGGCATACCGCGTCAAACGATGCTTTTGCGCCCACTCCAGGTAGCCCTGGTTCCAGTTGCGCATGTACTGGTAGGACTTGGGCAATTCGTAATGGAACACGCAATTGTTCTGCTCGTACATCTTCCACTGGTTCGGGTTGGGCTCGCCTTTCATAAACTTCTCGCCACCCTTTCCGCGCCAGCCCGCAAGAAAACCGATACCGGAACCGGGCTCGGTTTCATAGTTCACAATGAAATCCGGATAATCACGATACTTGCGCTTGCCCTCTGGTGTGGCAAATGCCGGCAGACCAAGGCGTGAACCGATCTCGATCAGGACTTCCTGGAACGGTTTGCACTCACCCGTCGGCGGCACTACCGGGATACGCACAGAATCAACCGGCCCGTCATATTCCGATATCGGCCGGTCAAGCATCGACATCACGTCGTGACGCTCAAGGTAAGTCGTGTCCGGTAGTACCAGGTCTGCAAAGGCAGTCATCTCCGACTGGAATGCATCGCAGACAATCAGGAATGGAATCTTGTATTCACCGTCTTCGTTTTTGTCATTGAGCATTTCCCGAACTTCCACCGTGTTCATGCTCGAGTTCCATGCCATGTTGGCCATAAATATCAGCAGCGTATCGATGGGATAGGGATCACCGCGGTGCGCGTTTGTAATAACATTGTGCATCAAACCATGTACCGACAACGGGTATTCCCAGGAAAACGCCTTGTCGATTCGAACCGGCTCACCCTGGTCATCGACAAAGAGGTCGTCCGGATCTGCCGGCCAACCGAGCGGCATGCCGTTAAGCGGTGTGTTCGGCTGAACATCGTCCGGCCCCTTGGGGCTCTTGGCACAGGGCGGAATCGGTCGCGGAAACGGTGCCTTGTGACGGAAACCGCCGGGTCGATCGATGGTGCCTAGCAGGCTCATCAGGATCGAAAGCGCTCGAATGCTGTGGAACCCGTTGGAGTGCGCCGCGAGTCCACGCATGGCATGAAATGCGACCGGGCTACCGGTGATACTCTCGTGATCCTTACCCCAGACATCGGTCCAGGCAATGGGAAGTTCGATTTTCTGGTCACGAGCGGTAACACCCATCTCGTAGGCAAGGCGACGAATGGTTTCTGCCGGAATGCCGGTAATGCCTTCGGCCCATTCCGGTGTGTATTCTTTGACGCGCTCCATCAACAACTGGAACGACGGCTTGACCGGCGTTCCATCGTCGAGCCGGAACTCGCCGATCAGTCGCGGATCTGCGCCTTCAGTGTGGGTAACGACAGGTTGACCGGATTTTCGATCCCACCAAAGCTTGTTCTGAGGATCAAAACAGCCCTCTTCCTCTGGCACTTCCGTGCGAACAAACATACCGAACTCGGAGCTGGCTTCATCCATATTTACCAATTGCGCAGAGTTGGAATATTGAATCAGGAATTCGCGGTCATAAAGACCTTGTTTGATAATTTCGTTGATCAGCGCAAGCAATAACGCGCCGTCGGTACCCGGTTTGATAGGCACCCACTCATCAGCGATAGCCGAGTAACCGGTACGCACCGGATTGATGGAGATGAACTTGCCGCCATTGCGCTTGAATTTGCTTAGCGCCATCTTCAGCGGGTTGGAGTGATGATCCTCGGCGGTGCCGATCATGACAAACAGCTTGGAGCGATCGAGATCCGGGCCACCGAACTCCCAGAACGAACCGCCGATGGTGTAAATCATGCCGGCGGCCATATTGACGGAACAGAAGCCGCCATGTGCAGCGTAATTGGGTGTACCAAACTGTTTTGCGAACAGGCCGGTCAAGGCCTGCATCTGGTCGCGTCCGGTAAACAGGGCAAATTTCTTCGGATCAGTCTCACGGATTTGACGCAGGCGCTGCTCCATCATGGAAAAGGCTTCGTCCCAGGAAATCGGTTCAAACTCACCGTCGCCGCGATCAGCGCCCGGTTTGCGGCGCAAGGGTTGAGTCAGGCGCGCCGGCGAATACTGTTTCATAATGCCGGATGAGCCCTTGGCACAGATCACGCCCTTGTTGAGTGGGTGGTCCGGATTACCTTCGATATACCGCACTTCGCCATCGCGCAGGATGACGCGAATTCCACATCGGCAGGCGCACATGTAACAAGTGGTGTTCTTGACCTCGGTGCGTCCTTTCGGATGCTCCGTCTGCGAGTACTTCATCTAGTTTGCCTCGATCTCAGGTGGGCGCAGTATACGGAACTGCGAAACCGGCGCCAGAAACAATAATCTATAGACTATTAGAATTTGCTAATATTCTATCCGAATTACCTGAAAAAATTAATCTCCTTAGTTATCAGGTTATTAGCATGGTGCTCCTGTAGAGCCAACCGACTTTCCGCGGCAGGGTCGCCCAGTATCTCGCTACCCGCGAAAGGCTCCACTACACTAGCAGGAAACAATAAATACTACCGTGTTTGAGTACATACGTTGATTGATCTGGTGCAAAGTAAAATAGGAATTATTGGTCTTGGCTATGTCGGCCTGCCGCTGGCAATCGAGTTCAGCAAACACTTCCCGACAAGGGGCTATGACAGCAATACAAGCCGTGTCTCGGCGCTGAAGCAGGGAGTCGACAACAATGGCGACCTGCGCCCGGAAGACTTCGACTATTTAAACCAACTGGATTTGGCCGAAGATATCGGAGCCTTGGCCGATTGCAATGTCTATATCGTCGCGGTGCCGACGCCGATCAACCAGCACAAGTGGCCTGATCTGCAACCCTTGCGTGATGCCAGCCGTCAGGTCGGTAAAATTCTCTCGAAGGGCGATGTCGTTATTTATGAATCTACCGTGTATCCGGGTGCAACCGAAGAGGTCTGTGTGCCAATCCTGGAACAGGCCTCCGGTTTGACACTCAATCAGGACTTCACCGTCGGCTACAGCCCCGAGCGTATTAATCCAGGCGACAAACAACACACATTGCTCTCCATTAAAAAACTGGTGGCCGGCTCCAGCCCTGATACTGCCGAGTTTGTTAGCAATCTGTACCAAACGATTATCGAGGCCGGTGTTTATCAAACGGAGAGTATCCAGGTCGCCGAAGCCGCAAAGGTAATCGAGAATGTACAACGAGATGTAAACATCGCATTAATCAATGAACTCGCCCAGATATTCAATCGCATCGGCATCGATACCGAGGCGGTGCTGGAAGCCGCCGAGACGAAATGGAATTTCCTGCCATTTCGGCCAGGGCTGGTTGGGGGCCACTGCATTGGCGTTGATCCCTACTATCTGGCCCACAAGGCGCTGGCAGCGGGTTATCAACCACATGTCATCCCGGCCAGCCGCCATGTTAATGAAGGAATGGGTGAATACGTTGCCAACCAGACGCTCAAACTGATGGCGCGTCATGGAATTGGCATCGTCGGCAGCAGGATCCTGGTGATGGGTCTGGCATTCAAGGAAAATTGTTCGGATCTCAGGAACACCAAGGTTGCTGATATCATTACGACGCTTGAGCAATTCAATGCCAATGTCGACGTCTATGATCCGGTGGTGGATGCTGCCGAAGCCCAGCGAGACTATCAATTGCCGCTATTAGAACAGCCTCAGGACAATCACTACGATGCGATCATTCTTGCCGTCGCACATGATGCGTTCAGGGAACTGGGTGCCGAAACGATCCGTGCATACGGGAAAGAAAATACCGTGATCTATGATGTGAAATCCATATTGCCAAAGAACATGGTGCATGAGAGGCTCTAGCCATATTAAGGTTCTTTGACTCCGTAACTATTAGCCGAAAAAAGCGTGTCCAATCAAATCCATCCTACCGCCCTGGTTTCAGCGCAAGCACAACTGGGCGAGAACAACATTGTCGGGCCGTTCGTTAACATCGAAGATGATGTAACTATCGGTAATAACAACAAATTTCTACAGGGCGTGGTACTGCACAGCGGTTCGCGAATTGGTAACGACAACACCATTCACGAATACAGCGTCATCGCCGGGCTGCCACAAGACATCGGTTTTGATGGCAGGCCTACCCAAGTCGTCATTGGCGATGGCAATGTATTGCGTGAATACGTCACGATCAGCCGCTCCACCAAGGATGACGCACCAACCAGGCTCGGCAATAACCTTTACCTGATGAACCAGGTTCACCTGGGACACGACTGCGTGCTCGCGGATCGGGTTATTATCGCACCCGGTACCGGGCTTGGCGGTCACGTTCATGTCGGTGAGCGCGCTTTCATCTCCGGGGGTGTAATGGTGCATCAGTTTGTGCAGATCGGTACCGTGGCGATGATCGGCGGCAATTCCAAAATTGTTAAAGATGTGCTGCCTTACATGATTACAGATGGTGTGCCGGCAGAACCCCATGGTCCCAATGTTGTTGGATTACGCCGCGCAGGATTTACCAGTGAAGACCTTCGAGATTTGAAACAGGCCTATAAAATTATCCGACGTATGAGCCTGTCAAAAGAAGAGGTGTTAAGCCAGTTGCGAAGTCTGGCCACCGATACCGCCAACCATCTCGCGGAATTCATCGAGAATTCCAGGAGATAGTCAACAATTCGGAAAATGGTCGGGGCGAGAGGATTTGAACCTCCGACCACCGCAACCCCATTGCGGTGCGCTACCAGACTGCGCTACGCCCCGAAGACTATCGATCTGACCGATAGCAAGCGGTGGGCAATCATACCCGAGTTAATCAACCAGACAAGTGGGCGAGGACTGCCCTGAACACTAGCGACTTTCCAGTAGTTCCAGAACGGCTTCCAGGTCATCAATGAGGGACTGAACAACCTGCTCCCTGTCCATCTCACCGTCGATTGCGTGTTCGGAGGAGAGTTTGTTTCTTGCACCACTAATAGTGAATCCGTCGATATACAGAAGCTCACGAATCTGGCGAATCAGGATCACATCATGGCGCTGATAATAGCGACGGTTGCCGCGACGCTTGACCGGCTTGAGCTGCGGGAATTCCTGTTCCCAGTAGCGCAAAACGTGCGGTTTCACACCACACAAATCGCTCACCTCACCTATCGTAAAGTAGCGTTTTCCAGGGATTTCCGGGAGTTGCAGATTGCCGCCGGGATCCAGCATCGATTAGGCTCGCTTACGCAGTCGTTCTTGCAGGTTGGGAAGATTCTTCTCCACGCGCTCTTTCAGCTTGTGGCTGGCACGAAATGTAACGACGCGGCGTGCGGAAATCGGAATCTCTTCACCGGTTTTGGGATTACGCCCGGGACGAGCGTTCTTGTCTCGCAGACCAAAGTTGCCAAAGCCGGAAAGTTTTACCTGATCGCCATCGGACAAGGCGCCACGAATGCGTTCAAAGAAAAATTCCACGAACTCTTTTGCTTCGCGTTTGTTTAAACCCAGTTCGTTATAGAGACATTCCGCCAGATCGGCTTTAGTTAACGCCATTATTTTGGTCCTTTTTCTCCCTAGTTGGATCCCGCCCGGTTTTTTGTTAGCCGTTACAGGCGATCTACCTTAGTTGTGCGGCCAGTTCTGAAGACAGGGCACCCACCACGCGATCCAATATTGCGTCTACTGCTTTATCTTTAAGAGTGCGCGAAGAGTCCTGTAAGGTCAAGCCCAAAGCCAAACTTTTTCTTCCCGAATCAATACCTTCGCCGCGATACTCGTCAAAAAGCTCAAGGTTTACTAGCAATTCTCCGGCCACCTGGCTGATGCAATCTACGATGTCTTGTGACGTCACCTGCTCGTCGACAATAATTGCTAAATCACGCCGAATAGCCGGATACTTGGAAATAGGCGCAAATCGGGGCAATTTACCAGATTTTAACGACATTAAATCCATTTGGAAGATGTAGGTGGCTCTGTCAATGTCGAGCTTAGCGAGAATTTCCGGGTGTAGCGCCCCAATCCAGCCAATTTTCTCTTTATTTCTAAATATTTGCGCACTTTGACCGCTGTGTAACGCGGGATGAAGCGCCGCGTCAAAACGGAACTCGTCGGCACAGCCGGTCAAGGCAATCAGTGCCTCAATATCACCCTTGATATCGAAGAAATCCAGTTCGCGCGTTTCCGCGCCCCACTGTTTTGGTAGCGCTGACCCCGTCGCAATCCCGGCGATCACCGGTTTCTCCACCGTCGCCTTGCCACGCCGCTCAAAGGTCTTGCCCAACTCGAACAAGCGCACCCTGTCCTGCTGTCGATTGCGGTTGTAAATCAACGACTGGACAAGACCGGGCCAGAGACTACTTCGCATAGTGGCCATATCGGATGAAATCGGATTGGCCAGGGTAACTGTGCTTGCCTCTGGGTCTAGCAATGCCTGCATCCGCGGATCAACAAAGCTGTACGTTACAACTTCCTGGTAGTCGCGATCGACCATGGCCATCCGCAACCGGCTTTCTCTTACCAACGCTTCGGGAAACGGGTGCGGTGACAGCCCGGCTTCCGGGCGTCGAACCGGCAAGTTGTGATAGCCGTTTACCCGGGCGACTTCTTCGATCAGGTCAACTTCACGCTGAATATCAAATCGGTAGCTCGGCGGCTGAACACGCCAGCCACCCGCCTGCTTCACCAACTTCATGCCGAGACGCTTGAGCATGGTTTCCACACGCCCGGCGGCGATCTTCATACCCAAAACCCGTTCGATCCGGGCATGACGAAGCATTATCGGTTTGGTTTTCGGTAACTTGTCTTTGGTAATCTCTTCAATCACCGGCCCGGGTTTGCCGCCAACAATGTCCAGCAGCAGTGCGGTTGCGCGCTCAATTGCCTTACGCTGCAGCATGGGATCGACTCCGCGCTCAAACCGATGTGACGAATCCGTGTGCAGACCAAGACTTCGAGCCTTGCCAGTGATTGCACCGGGACGGAAGTACGCGCTCTCCAGAAATATATCGGTAGTGTCGTTGCTAACGCCCGATTCTTCCCCACCCATGATGCCAGCCAACGCCAAGGGACGCGTCTTGTCCGCAATCAGCAATGTGCCTTTGCCGATTCTGACTTCAGTTCCATCCAATAGCGTCAGTGTTTCACCTTCTTTTGCCGAACGCACCATAATTGCGCCGTTAACTTTTTTCAGATCGAAAGCGTGCATGGGCTGGCCCAGCTCCAGCATGACAAAATTGGTAACATCAACGACGGGATGAATCGAACGCACCCCGCTGCGACGGAGTTTTTCCTTCAGCCAAAATGGCGTTTCCGCCTTCGCGTCTATCCCCTCAATAACGCGACCGACATACCTGGGACAATCCGCTTTCGCCTGGACTCGAATCGTTAACCCGGCTCTACTGCTTGCACGCACGGCATTAATTTTCGGTGCCTTCAATCGCGCACCCGTTAATGCAGACACTTCACGGGCGATACCGGCAACACTCAGGCAATCACTTCGATTGGGCGTGAGATCCACTTCGATGCTATGGTCATCAAGGCCCAGATATTCTGTGATTTCCTTGCCGACTGGTGCACGCTTATCCAGTATCAGTAATCCCTTTGAGTTTTCTTCCAGGCCCAGTTCCGCAGCAGCACACAGCATGCCGCTGGATTTCTGACCGCGAATTTCGGTTGCTTTGATTTTCAACCCATTGGGTAGTTCGGCACCAACCAGCGCAGTCGGGACCTTGATATTCGGGGCTGCATTACTGGCACCGCAGACGATGGTAAGTGGCCGGGTATGACCTACATCCACCTTGCATACACGCAAGCGATCGGCGTCGGGGTGCTTCTCCACTTCCAGCACTTTGCCAACGACCACTTTTGCCGGAGCCGATGCCACGGGTTCAATGCTATCGACCTCGAGGCCAGCCATCGTTAATTGTTCTGCCAGCTCATCGGTATCAAGCGAGACTGGCACCCATTCACGTAACCATTGTTCACTGAGTTTCATGGTGAGTTTCCGTTGCGTTACGCGAACTGGCGCAGGAAGCGCAAATCATTTTCAAAGAACAGGCGCAGATCGTTGACGCCATAGCGAAGCATTGCCATGCGCTCTACACCCAGGCCGAAGGCTAGACCGGTATACTTTTCGCTATCAACACCGACATGGCGAAATACCTCGGGATGCACCATGCCGCAGCCCAGTATCTCTATCCATCCGGTATGACCGCAGACGCGACAACCCTTGCCGCCACAAATTACACAACCAATATCGACTTCGGCGGAAGGTTCCGTGAACGGAAAGAATGAAGGTCGAAAACGTACGTCCAGATCTTTCTCAAAAAAACGGGAAAGAAATTCACTTAGCAGGCCCTTCAGATCAGCAAAGCTCACCGATTCATCCACCCACAAGCCTTCCAGTTGGTGGAACATCGGTGTGTGCGTAACGTCCGAATCACAACGATAGACTCTGCCGGGGGCGATAACGCGGAACGGCGGTTTATTATTCTCCATAAACCGGACTTGGACCGGAGAGGTGTGGGTACGCAATACATGGCCGTCGTCAAAATAGAACGTATCGTGCATGGCCCGTGCGGGATGATCTTCCGGAATATTCAGCGCTTCGAAGTTGTGAAAATCGTCTTCAATTTCCGGACCATCGGCAATTTCGAAGCCCATGCCGATAAATAATCGCTCGAGGCGGTCAAGAGTACGGGTCACCGGATGCAGTCCACCCGTCTGATGGCCACGCCCCGGGAGAGTGACATCGATCTTTTCGCTGGCCAGTTGTCTGGCGCGCGCACCTGACTGCAGCTCCGCCTTTCGTTCCGCCAGCAGTTGCTGCAACGTCTGCTTTGCTTCATTGACCTGCTTGCCAAACTGCGGTCGCTGGTCTGCCGGCAAACTGCCAAGGCGCTTGAGCTGCTCTGTCAGTACACCCTTCTTGCCAAGATAATGAACCCGTAGCTGTTCGACCGCGGCCTCATCGGTCGCCGCTCTCGTGGCGTTGCAGGCCTCTTCAAGCACTTCGGATAGCGATTTTTCCTGTTCAGCACTCATGTTTATGTTTTCTTTTCTTCGAGTTTGTTTTTGTTTTAGCCGTCGCCAAAACTAAAAAGGGAAGGCGTGCGGCCTTCCCTTTTTCGTACAGAACGAAGCAGTTATGACGTCGAACTGACTGACGCTTACTGCAGGCTGGCCTTGGCTTGTTCTACCAGCGCCGCGAAACCCTGGCTGTCATGCACTGCTATATCAGCCAGCACCTTGCGATCAACCTCGACCTCGGCGCGCATCAGTCCATTGATAAAGCGACTGTAGCTCATACCGTTTTCACGGGCAGCAGCATTAATACGTGCGATCCACAGCGCACGGAACTGGCGCTTGCGTTGGCGACGATCACGATAAGCATACTGGCCGGCCTTCATCACCGCCTGGTTTGCAGTCTTGAATGTGCGGCTGCGGGCACCGCGGTAGCCCTTTGCCTGCTTTAGTACTTTCTTGTGTCGAGCATGTGCCTGAACACCGCGTTTTACTCGTGGCATGTCTAATTCCTCGTGTTAAGCGTAGGGAAGCATCTGCCTCACCGACGCGGCATCGACCTTGTTGACCTGGTCGGTTCCGCGAAGATGACGCTTACGCTTAGTAGATTTCTTCGTCAGTATATGGCGCAGGTGGGAGCTACTACGCTTGAAGCCACCTTTGGCCGTACGCTTGAAGCGCTTGGCTGCACCACGATTCGTCTTTAGTTTTGGCATTACCTTTACTCCAATATGACTGATGGCAAATAACCACTCAGCCTGCTGTAACCGGTTAACTTGCTCTTGTTTACCTGGCCTTCTGGGCCTCGCGCTTCGGCGCCAGTACCATCACCATTTGCCGACCCTCCAGCCTCGGATGCTGCTCTACCGCAGCTACTTCCTTCAGGTCCTCTTCCACACGCTTCAGCAGCTCCAAACCGAGCTCGCGGTGCGCCATTTCTCGGCCGCGAAATCGAAGCGTTACCTTGGCCTTGTCACCGTTTTCCAGAAAACGGGTCAGGTTACGAACCTTGATATTGTAATCGCCAATATCCGTACCCGGCCGGAATTTAACTTCCTTCACCTGAATCTGTTTCTGCTTTTTCTTGGCCGCCGCCTTCTTCTTACTCTCCTCGTACTGGAACTTACCGAAGTCCATTACGCGGCAGACCGGTGGCTCCGCATTCGGAGAAATTTCCACAAGATCGAGCTCAGACTCGTCTGCGAGTTTCAGCGCCTCTTCAATTGCCAGAATGCCTACCTGTTCTCCGTCTGCACCGATAACCCGTACCTGTGGTGCAGTGATCTT
>JAJDNE010000105.1 GCA_022340825.1 Acidiferrobacterales bacterium
AGGCCAACGCGGCGGATTGTTCGGGATGCCGGCAGCAACCAGTTTGTGGAACATCGGTTTGCTACGTGCATTAGAGTGTTTACCACCTACCCAGACGGACAGCAGGGTGAAATCTGCGTCGTTGATTTGCATCGGCGGGCACGGCGGGAAGCAAGCGCCACAGCAGATGCATTTCTTTTCGTCCACTTCCAGGGAAGGTTTGCCGTTAACCATTGCCGGGCGAATTGCCGCGACCGGGCAGCGGGCAACAACAGAAGGACGTTCACAGACATTGGCCACCAGGTCATGATTGATCTTGGGCGGCTTGGTGTGCTGAACGTTGATCGCGATATCACCCTGGCCACCACAGTTAATCTGGCAGCAGGAAGTGGTGATATGAACACGGTTCGGCATCTGCTCGCTGGTGAATTCGTCGTGCAATTCATCCATCAGTGCCTTGACCACACCGGAAGCGTCGGTGCCTGGAATATCACAGTGCAACCAGCCCTGGGTGTGGGAAATCATCGTTACGGAAGGACCGGTACCGCCAATCGGGTAGCCAGCTTCCTCGAATGCGTCGATCAGCGGTTTAACCTTGGCTTCGTCGGTCACCATGACTTCCATGTTGGAGCGGATGGTGAAGCGCACGTACCCGTCAGCGAACTTGTCGATGATGTCGCACAGCAGGTTGATCTCGTAGGGGCCTAACTGGCGCTGGGTACCAACGCGAATTGACCAGACTTCATCACCGCTCTTGGCGACGTGATGCACAACGCCCGGACGCGGACGGTCATGGTATGCCCAGTTACCGAAGTTCTTGATGAACACCGGGTGCATGTATTGGAACGGATCCGGGGTTCCGCTTTCAATTGGATGGCGAGGAGTTTCAGCCATTGTTACCTCCAGCTATTAAACTGTTCTGAATTCGTTAGATGTTCAGGCAAAGGCTGCCGGCCGGGGCCGGCAGCATTATTGCTTAGCCAGCCTTGCGTGCGTTCCACTTCTCGGCTTCGATGTCCCAGTCGTCCATACGGACGTAGGAGCTCTGACGCGGATGGGTGATCATGTTCGGATCCACGTCGATGCCGATACCTTCGAGGAAGTTGACAAGACCTATGCGTTCGATCATTTCGCCGGTACGCTCGTGTTCCAGCGCATTCTCAGCGAAGAAATCGATAGTGTTCTCTGCCAGTTCTTTCAGCTGTTCGTAGTCTTCTTCGGTTTCCAGCTTCATGAACGGAACGATAACGGTACCCATGGTGTCGCCAATCTTGAGGGTACGCTTGCCACCGATCAGTACGGTTACACCGTGGTCATCTCCCGGGGCCAGGGCCTTGGTCATGACGTTGATGCAGTGCATGCAGCGTACGCAGTTACGGTTGTCGACTTCGAGGGTGTTGTCATCGTTCAGTGACAGGGCGTTGGTCGGGCAACGGCTGATGACGTTGTCGACTACGTATTTCTGGCCCTTGGCTTCAACGAATTTCTTGACTTCGTCCTGGTCGACTTTCATGTCGTCGCGCCAGGTACCGATTACTGCAAAGTCTGAACGGTGAATCGAGTTCATGCAGTCGTTCGGGCAGCCAGAAACCTTGAACTTGAACTTGTACGGCAGGGCAGGACGGTGCATATCGTCCAGGAAGTTGTTCACCAGCAGGCGGTGAATTTTTTGTTCGTTGGCGCAAGACTGTTCGCAACGTGCTGCACCGATGCAGGACATACCGGTACGAACGCACGGGCCGGCACCACCCAGGTCCCAACCGTATTCATTGATCTCGTCAAAGAAGTGCTGGGTGTTTTCGGTGGTAGTACCGATGAACATGATGTTACCGGTTTGACCATGGAATGCGATCAGGCCGGAACCCCACTTGTCCCAGGAGTTGGACAGCTGACGCAGCATGTCGGTGGTGTAATGGTTACCTGCAGGAGGTTGAACGCGCAGGGTGTGAAATTCTTTGGATTCCGGGAACATCGGTTTGCCGTCGTCGCCCATTAACTCGGTGAAACGCGGGATGATTCCGCCGCCATAACCGAATACAGAAACGGTGCCGCCTTTCCAATAACCCAGACGGGTTTTGTAGGAATGCTCCAGCTGGCCCAGCAGGTCGACCATCATGTTGCCGAACTTTTCGTTCATGGCCAGGCGTTTCAGACCGGTTACGAAAGAAGGCCACGGCCCGCTTTCCAGTTGGTCCAGCATCGGCGTATCGTGAAACGGCTTGCTGGATTTTTTCTCGCTCATCGGAGGGAGATAAGTAGAGTGTCGCGTCGGATCTTTGGGCTTATTGGCCATGCGTTGCCTCCATCAATTAGAGTTCTGTCGGAAATTGGTTCACCAAAATCCCCAGGTGGATTCCTTAAAAAACGCCTGTAGGACCTTGCCTGAGGTGGGATGTTGCTTCCGAGCGGGTGCGGAGTCTACCGCTAAATACCTCACCCTGCCAGTGGATAAATCCAGCGCACAAATTACCGGATTGATCCATCCCACCTGCTATCAGTGGGGCGCAGTCTATGCCCCGGGGATCAAGGAAAAAATCCTTCTTTGGGGATGGATAAAAAAAAGTTTCTTATCCCCCAAAAGGGATATATGAAGACGATGAAATAGGAGTCGACTAACTAACACTATTTTAATTAAAACAGTAGGTTATATTGTATACTTAAATTTAAATATCATTTATATGGGAAAAAACCGTGTTTTAGCTCCGCAGAAAGCTATCTCTCGATAGTAGCTGCAGTCGGGTGGAAATCGCGGCATAGTCTGCCCGCCAGCAGCGGAAGGTACTGCCCAATGTAATTTCGGACAAGTAAACTTCGCCAATTAATGAATCGTAGCCAGGGTAAAATGCAATCCACGAACCAACCTCAAGAGACGCTAGACGGGAATCCGTTTCTGCTCGAAAACGATGGGGCCTACCGTCGTTGGCGAGCGCTGAAGCTGTCCTCGGCTGAGAAGTCAGCAGCGGATTTGATTGTGCCCGTCAGGGACGTGGAGAATATAAGTGCGGAAGAGCACAACGCACTGTTGATTCGATTGCGCCAGTGCAATATGGCTATTTACCAGTGTGAACGGCCTGAAACGGTGGGAAAAGACCAGATCCGCCAGTTCGGAAAGCAACTGGGCCTGCATCGGCTGGATCCAAACATGCTCGCCGACGATGACGGCATAACCAGCCTGCAGACAGAAGCTCGAAAATCAGACCGTGGCTACATCCCGTATTCCGATAAACGCCTGCTATGGCACACCGATGGCTACTACAATCCACCGGAACGGAAAATTCGGGCAATGCTGCTGCATTGTGCGCAGAACGCAGTTGAAGGTGGGGAAAACGAGGTTCTCGACCACGAGCTCGTATACTTATTAATGCGTGACGCTAATCCGGATTTCATTAGCGCGCTGATGGCTCCTGGTGCCATGACTATTCCCGCCAATGTCGAGCCCGGAGGCGAGGTTCGCCCGGCCCAATCCGGCCCGGTATTCTCGCTTGAGCCGAGCACCGGCGACTTGCATATGCGCTATACCGCCCGCACTAGAAGCATAGAATGGAAAGCGGACGCATTAACGCGGCAAGCGGTGGAGTTCCTGCAATCAATTCTGGCAGACAATAATTATGTGATCCGCCATCGCATGCAACCGGGTCAGGGGCTGGTCTGCAACAATGTGTTGCATAATCGAACCGCATTTCGTGACGATGCCCAGTCCGGCAAGAGTCGCCTGGTTTACCGGGCGCGATACTATGACCGAATTGCAGATACCCATTGGTACCAACTGGGTAACTAGAGGAGACGACGATGTCGATGTTATACCTGAGCGAAGTCTTGTTGCAGCATCATGATGTTGAGACTTTTGCCGAGTTACTGGAGGTGATTCAGAAAAAGGCTGAATCACACATGTTTTTCAAGATTGATGTAAAACCTCCATACCCGGACACCCCGGCGAACTGGGAAGACCGGCTGGAGGGCGCTTTCGTTGGTATTCACTCCATTACCCACGGAACCGTTAGCAAATAAGCAGGAAAATTATGAAATTTATCAAAGATGATGTTGGTAAGGATGATGCAGACGACGCGGGAGACGTTATACGCTCGTCGGTCCTGTTGGAACAGCAATACGAATCCTTGATGGATCGCCTACGCGAGTTGCCGGAAAATGCGCCAGTCGAGGAGCGGGTCGAGCTGATGGCGCAGGCAGCCGCCATCAAGGTTGATCTCGAACAGGGGAAAGAAGCCTGGGATCTTGCCAAGGCAGCGTTCGATGAAGCAATGCAGGCAGAAGACTGGCAGGGCGCCGTCATGGCTTGCAACATACTGTTCCAGGCGGACCAGCCAGATTCCCTGGCAGCCCTCGGCCAGGGAATCTGGCTGGGTGTCACTTTTCCGGTCGATCCCGAATTAACTGTAGCGCTGCTGCAGCATGTGGTTGACGAGACGCCGGAAGACTCGGATGGCGCCGCCGTCGCCGCCGTCGCCGCGCATTACATCGCTGACTTGCGCTGCGAAGAAGGCAAGGCGCGCGACGAGTTGTTGTTTTTCACCAATAACCTGATTGGTACGGTGGCCCGCCGGCATGGCAGCGTCGATACCCAGGAACAATTCGATTTCTGGTTTCAGAAACTGGAGCTGGAAGACCCGGCGAAGTTTCTCGTTCGCCTACGCAACATTGTTGATGTATTGGTACAGGAAAACTGGTGGTTTGACCGCGACGCATTGCAGGCCAGCCTCCCGGTGAATTGATCGGGATATCCGTTGAGAAGAAATGATGTATTGGGAAGATTCAGACAAAAA
>JAJDNE010000085.1 GCA_022340825.1 Acidiferrobacterales bacterium
GGAGTCGAGATTAAAAAGCCCCGCATGGCGGGGCTTTTTTATGCGAACCGGGAAGGTTTCCTATTTCTTGCCCTCGTACTTGAAACTTTGGCCGGCGACGGTGGCTTCATACATCAAGCCGCCCTTTTCCATGGTGAACACGGCGACGCCATTATTGAAGGAGGCCTGTGCTGCGGCGCCGGCAGTAATTGCTACCGCGGAAACACCCGCGCCAAACTTCAAATCGCCGTTGATGAATTTGTTGAAGGTGCTCTTGTTCTGGAAAAAGATAATCTCGCTGTAGGCCTGACCACCGAGCTGGAAGCCGACCGACACCTGGGTGAGTTTGGCCGTACCGATCTTCGTGCCATTCCGGTAGACATATCCCGTGCCATAAGCGCCACCGATACCAATGCCAGCCTTTCCGACGGTCGGAAATACCGCATAGGCATACGAGGATTTAAAGAACGAATCGATGCCTTTATCCCTTTTCTTGAACTTGCTAATCGTCGACTGTACTTCCTCGGAACCTGCGGAGGCCGGAAGCGAGGGCAGCAGGATCAGCAGCAGGGCTGCCGCAATACCGAATTGTTTCATCATCTGTTTCATGTTTTCAGTACCAGGTTGTGCTGTGGGGCACACCAATATAGCCGAAGCGGGTAGTCGGTAAAAGCCCGCCAGTCATGAAATTCTCCACGGAAATACCGCTGGTTTCAGCTGGCAAGGCGGCGATAGATGTCCGGGACCTTCAACTACAGGGGCGGTAAAGGGTATGGTAGGTATTGCTACCAGTTGACGATTCCGAAACCTGGAATCGACGGGAAATCACGGAGGAATGCTTATGAAGGCAATCGTCTTTAGCGCCTACGGGTCACCTGATGTGCTTCATCTTGCCGACGTCGAAAAACCCGTTCCGAAAGACAATCAGGTGCTGGTCAAGGTCCATGCCGCCTCCGTCAATGACTGGGACTGGGCCATCATCCAGGGAGTCCCGTTTGTTAATCGCATGGAAACCGGCCTGTTCAAACCCAAAAAAAGGATGCTTGGCACCGATGTTGCCGGCACAGTGGAAGCAACTGGCAGGAACGTTACCCGTTTCCGTCCCGGTGATGCCGTCTTCGGTGACATTTGCCGAAGCGGCTGGAAGGATATTCCGGCGTATAACGGCGGCGCATACGCCGAGTATGTCTGTACCACTGAAGATACGCTTTTACCGAAACCCGCCGGCATGTCTTTCGAGCAGGCGGCCTCCTTGCCCCAGGTCGGCGGGCTGGTCGTTCAGGGGCTGCGCCGCTGCGGGGGGGTCCAGGCCGGGCAAAATGTTCTGGTCAATGGAGCATCCGGTGGAGTCGGGACACTGGCGGTGCAGATCGCCAGGTCACTGGGTGCCGACGTCACCGGCGTATGCAGCACCGGCAAAATGGAGATGGTGCGTTCACTGGGTGCGGATCACGTCATTGACTACACCAAAGAGGATTTCACCAGAAACGGAAATCGCTATGACTTCATTCTGGACGCCAAGGGATTCCACTCTATTTTCGACTATCGACGGGCGCTCGCGCCGAACGGGTGCTATGCGATGCTCGGTGGTGGAAACCGCAGTACTACCCAGATGATGATGTTTGGTTGGCTGGTTTCACTGACAGGAAGCAGAAAACTGGGTCTCGTGATTTACCGGCCTAACCGCGGCCTGGATTACCTGCTAGAACTGGTCGAAGCCGGCAGCGTAAGTCCGGTTATTGATAGCGTGTTCCCGTTGAGCGAGACGGCGGATGCTTTTCGGTATTACGTAGACGGCAAGGCCAAAGGTAAAATAGTTATTACTGTAGCGAGTGAAACGTGAACTGACTGAAGCAGGGGAAATGCATGAGAGCTGTGATTTACACCCATTACGGGCCACCGGATATTCTTGAGCTTAGAGAGGTAGAGAAGCCCGTCCCGAATGACAATGAAGTGTTGATCCGGGTCCACGCAACAACCGTCAATCGAACAGACTGTGCGACCATCCGGGCGATACCGTTTTTCGCAAGGGTGGTGACCGGGCTGTTTAGACCGAAGAAGCAGACACCTGGAACGGAATTCGCGGGAGAAGTGGAGGCAACCGGAAAAGCGGTGTCGACATTAAAAGTGGGCGACAGGGTTTTCGGGTTTGATGATCAAGGTGCGCGTTCTCATGCACAGTATCTGGCGATACGGGAAGACTATGCATTAACAATTCCAGGGGGCCTAAGTTATGAGCAAGCGGCTCCTGGTTCCGAGGGTGCACATTATGCCTATAACTTTATCAATAAAGTGGATCTTGAACCGGGGCAAATGGTTCTGGTCAATGGTGCAACGGGTGCAATCGGATCGGCGGCCGTGCAGCTATTAAAGTCGATGAACGTCAATGTCACTGCGGTATGTGCGGGGGAAAATTTTGAACTGATCAAATCACTGGGCGCCAGCAGGCTGATCGATTACACGAAGGACGATTTCACCGAAGATAATAAGAAATACGATTGTGTTTTTGACACCGTGGGCAAGAGCTCATTTTTTAAATGTAAAAAACTTCTTAAGCCGGGTGGCGTCTATCTTTCATCAGATCTTGGCTATTTGGCGCAGAACATATACCTGCCGCTTATCACTCCGCTAATAAAGCCAATGTTGGGAAATCGGAAGACCGTATTTCCAGTTCCAGTCGATCTTCGCGGGAGTTTGCTCTTGGTGAGAAGACTACGGGAAGAAGGTAAATTCAGGGCAGTGATAGATAAAACATATCCGCTGGAGGAGATTGTCGAGGCTTACCAGTACGTGGAAAAGGGACACAAAAAGGGAAATGTTGTTATTACAGTGGGAGAGAATCAGTAGCGCGACTGACCCATAACAGAGATCCGATAAATACCAGACTGTTATTTATCATCTGAAAATACAGCGGGAGACCTATATGCAAATTGGCATCGAAACAATAGTCCGCTCAGGTATTGATTTAGTGTGGAACAAATGGAACAACCCGGATGACATCAAGCAGTGGAACGCGGCATCGGATGACTGGCATACCACGAGTAGCACGGTGGATTTACGCGAAGGCGGAAAATTTTCCTCGAGAATGGAAGCCAAAGACGGCAGCATGGGATTCGACTTCTCCGGGACATACACCAAGGTAATTGAAAAACAGCGAATTGAATATACGATTGATGACGGCCGGAAAGTAGTTGTTATTTTCAGTCCGGTTGGAAACGATGTAAAAGTTGAAGTAACGTTCGAAGCGGAAGACCAGAATGACCCCGAGTTCCAGCGCGAAGGCTGGCAGCGCATCCTGAATAACTTTGCCAGCTATGTAGAATCCAGGAAGTGACTGAAGTTGGCAGATAGCAGCACTTGTTGCGATCTGGGAACAGTAGGCGGGATGGTTGAGTGACAATTTATTCAATGAGGAAATCAGAATGACACAGTACGTATTTGTTTACCTGGGCGGTAATCCGCCAACCAGCCCGGAAGAGTCAAGCAAGCATTTTTCGAAATATATGGAGTGGTTAACATCGCTCGGTGACTCGGTTGTCATCCCTACTATCCCGTTAAAGGATACAACTACGGTAAGCCCGGACGGGACGGTAAGGGAAGGAGGAAGTAGTGCCATGTCCGGGTTTTCGATTATCAAAGCAGAATCGATTGAGGCAGCCCTTTCTATTGCAAAGGATTGTCCGTTTCTTGAGATTGGTGGATCACTCGAAGTGTCCGAGATGATGGAGATGCCTGTTCAATAATAAATTAAGGACAATGCAGATTGTGTGAGCGAATGAACGCTCGCTACTTTCCATAAAAAATTGAAGTTATTGTTTTGAGCAAGGGATCACATAACAAGCCTCCCTCGCGGACGTGTAGCTACACAGCCAGGCTCAAACGTTAGGTATTAAGTGCCTGCTTCTGGTCGAAAGCGGTTCCAGTGAATAAAATATTCGCTAGCTTGTTTCGGGTGTACCACCGAATGTCGCGTTCGGTACGGTGATGGTAGCGGGTCGACGATCTGACTCGAGATAGGCCTTAATGCGTGGACGCGCTTCAAATGTCTGCTTCAGGTGGTTTAGTGTGTTGTAATTTTCAACAATATTACCTGCCAAAGCACGAGTGCAATCCAGGTAGTGCCAGCCCAGGAAATCGATGTAGGTAAGATTCCGACCTACCCAGTGGTCTTTATCTCGAGGGATATCGTTGATGAAGCGTTCAAGGTTGGCAAGGGTGCTGGTTAATGGACCGTCGATGAATTCCTGTCGTTTTTCCTCGAAATCCTTGCTCCAGCTAAGCCTGCCAAAGGCCTCGATGGCATCACTCAATGCATGCTCGAGAATCTCGCAATTGATGACATCCTGCTCGGTGCTGCCATAGAGATCATATTTACGTGCCAGGTATCGGTAGATTGCGTGGCTTTCATAAATTCTTAATTCGCCATCCTGGTACATGGGCACTTTGCCAAACGGCATCTCGCGCTTCAATTTAGCCCACTGACGGCCCGCCACCGGATTTTCGTCATAGCGAATATCCAGCTCTTCCAGCATCAGGCGGATGGGCTCCGCACGGCCCCGGATCGGGAAATAGGTGATAATTGGTTTCTCTGGATTGGACATAAAACTACCGATTCCTTGCCGGTTTTATCCCTGCTATGGATAAGCGTATTAGCAGAGTATAATCTCTTTACTATCTGCTCCGAAGAGGCTGAATACGATGCACCCGTTATTAAAAGTATTGCGACTTATTATTTTGTTTACGTTTACATGGGGCATCATCATTGGCGGCACGATTGGAGTCTTTTTCCTGGTCCGCGATACATTAACCAACCACAATACCGAAATCGCCGCGATCGCTACCGTGATTTTTTTGTTCGCCTCTATCCTGGTCGGCGAGAAGATGGCCTTTATGGTCAATTGCATGTTGGCCAGGCTCTCCAACCAGGACCCGCCCGCCTGCTCCACCAAGGGTGATAGCCCGGTGAGTCCGAACGACTGATAGCCACCGATTGCCGTTCACGCGGCAACTCCCCCGGAATAACTCGCTTGGCCAACCCCGGTAACCGGCGACGATTGTGCTGCCTATTCCAACTTACAGCCACTGCTGTCTGATAAATCAGCGTAAAAAAAGCACAAAGATGAAGAAAAATGGCAGTTATGGCAGAATACAGCTGAACTTACTTAAAAAATCGCTCCACTGTTTCATTTGAACAGCTTGAGAATGTACTTACCTGAAGTGCAGTGGAGTTTTCGGAGCTATTTTGTTTTTTATTCGGGTAATAAGTCGAGCTGCCCATCTGGGCGCGCGTCTGTTCCTACCACTTCCCGGGCGCAGAGATTGCCCCCTGCGCGAAATAAAATTCGCGTTACTGGTATTCCCCGGCATCGTGCTGGCCTTGATGGCCCAGGCAGCGAGCGCGGCTAACCTGCATCTCGCCAGCGATAGCGAAATTGCGACCGCCGGTTTTTACCAGCTGTCCTGGAAAATTCCCAAGCCGCTCAAACAGGTCGAGTTGTATGAGTCCCGGGATCCGGGATTACGCGATCATCGGGTCATTTACCGAGGGCCGGATCTGGCGCGCGCTGTCAGCGGCAAGTCTGACGGTGATTACTATTATCAAATCGTTTCAACAGACGACAATGATCGATACGCCAGTAATATCGTCAAGGTGAACGTTGCGCACCACCCACTAAAGAATGCCTTTCTGTTTTTTGCTCTTGGGGCCACCGTTTTTATTGCCATTCTTGTTGCGATTTTTACCGGCAACCGGCGAGGTAGTGCTCAATAATCATGGAAACGCTGGCGATCAACAGGGAGCGATTGCAGGCCGATATTGAGGCTCTGTCTCAAATCGGGCGCAAGGAAGACTATGGCCTCTACCGCATGGCATTTTCGGAAGGCGATCTTCAGGGGCGTGAGTGGTTTAAAAATAAAATCGCTGAAGCCGGCCTGGAGTTGTATCAGGACGGCGCCGCCAATATTCATGCCCGACTTGGATGGGATGGCAAAACCCCCTCGGTCATGATGGGTTCACACCTGGATACCGTTCCTGCCGCCGGCCACCTGGACGGAGCACTCGGCGTTCTTGTTGCGCTGGAGTGCCTACGTCGAATTAAAGAAGAGAATTTGCAGCAGGATTACCCCCTTGAAGCAGTCGCATTCAGCGACGAAGAAGGCCGTTTTGGTGGCATGCTCGGTTCGCAGGCGCTGTCCGGTACGTTGAGTCCGGAATCTATTCTCGCCGCGGAAGATCTTAACGGTGTCAAACTGACCGATGCCATGAGCGCCGTCGGTTTGAATGCCATGGATGCGCTGCACGCTAAGCGCAGTCCTGAATCGATTCACGCCTTTATTGAGCTGCACATCGAACAGGGGCCGATGCTCGACAATATGGGTATCAGTGTGGGCAATGTCGATGCTAT
The DNA here is from genome assembly GCA_022340825.1 of Acidiferrobacterales bacterium. Classification (GTDB taxonomy): domain Bacteria; phylum Pseudomonadota; class Gammaproteobacteria; order Acidiferrobacterales; family JAJDNE01; genus JAJDNE01. The sequence goes on from JAJDNE010000085.1 coordinate 6,384, forward strand.
TGCCGGCCTGTTCAAGTGGGACGTCAGCCTGATTGGCAAGGCCAACCATGCCGGCACAACGCCGATGGACATGCGCAACGACGCGTTTATGGGGCTGAGTGAATTCTCCAGCGAGATCCAACGGATACTCGATGAAAACGGCAGCGCGCGCAGCGTTGCCACCATTGGCCGTGTTGAAATCAAACCCGGGGCAGCAAACGTCATCCCGGGTATCGTCAATTTTTCTCTGGAGTCGCGCGATACCGAGCAAACCGTCCTCGACGATTTGGCCAATGCATTCCGCAAAGCACTTTCTGCAGTCGCTCGTCGTCGTGGCCTGATGTTTGAATTCAAGGTGCTGAGCGAGATCGCTCCGGTGAAAAGTGATCCCGGCATTGTTAAAACCATCGAAAACGTCGCCAAGTCACTCAGTATTCCGTTTTTACAGATGGCCAGTGGCGCCGCGCATGACACCCAGTTCATGGCGCATATTACCCGTGCCGGCATGATCTTTGTGCCCAGCAAGGATGGCCGCAGTCATTCCATTGCGGAGTGGACCGATATGGATGACATTGAGAAAGGCGCAAACGTCGCACTGAATACCTTGTATCGAATTGCCGGAGGTCGGCTGTGAAGGATTTCAAAAAAACGGATCTGAAAGACCTGGATGAAAAGTATTTGCACATCGACCCGCTGGAAGAAAGTTACCGTGAGTCAATCACGGAAGCACCGGAGATCACGGAATCGGTCGAGCAGCACAAGACGGCGTTGCTGGTGATTGATCTCCAGTACCTGGATGCAGCGCCTGGCCATGGAATCTTTGCCGACGTCGCGAAATCGGGTGTGCCGAAAGAATCGCAAGAATACTATTTCAAGCGTCTTGATCACGTGGTCCTGCCGAACGTCAGAAAGCTGCAGGACCGCTTCCGCGATGCACACATGGAAGTCATCCATACGCGAATCATGTCGTTGACGAGGGATGGGCGTGAACGCAGTCCTGGCCACAAGCGGCTTAACCTGCATGCGGCCCCGGGCTCCAAGGAATCCGAGTTTCTTCCGGAGATCGCACCGAAGGGTGACGAGATCGTAATCAACAAAACTGCCAGCGGCGTCTTCAATTCCACGAACATCGAATTTATTTTGCGTAACCTCGGTATCACCGGCCTGTTTATATGTGGTGTCTATACCAATGAATGCGTCTCCACCACGGTGCGCGATGCCAGTGATCGCGGTTTCTATACCACCTTGATCAATGATGCCTGTGCCACTGTAACACCCGAACTGCACAATGCGACGATCAGTACTATCAAGGATCGTTACGCCAGGGTGCTCACGACTGAAGAGGCAGTAAAAGAAATCAAGCGGGTGATTTGAGATGAATAACGTAAATTCTGCGGTCCTGGACGCGAATACTGGCTGGATGATTCTGGCACTGTTCAGTGCGCTCTGGATTGCGCTTGGCTGGCTCTGGGGGCGCAAGGCCAAACAACTCGATGACTATATGTTGGCAGGGCGCAACGTTGGATTGGCGCTTGGCACGGCGACGGCCATGGCAACCTGGGTAACCAGCAACACCACGCTGGTCGCCCCACAGTTTGCACTCCAGCTGGGGATCTGGGGCATGCTGGGCTATTCGCTTGGCTCGGTCGGCCTGCTGTTATTCGCGCCCATGGTCCGACGCATTCGCGAGCTGGTGCCCATGGGGTATACCAGCGGTGATTTTATGCGCCTGCGCTACGGTGTATGGACCTGGCGAGTGTTTCTACTGATTTCCATGTGCTATGCCATCGGCTGGATGATCAGCCTGGGCATGGCCGGCGGTATCCTGATTCATGCGCTGACGGGTATTCAGTACGAGTACGGGATGACCGTGATACTGATGATCTGCGTCAGTTATACCCTGCTGGGCGGGTTGCGTGCGGTGATCGGTACTGACTTTATTCAAACGCTGTTGATACTCGTTGGTGTCATAATTCTGGCGGTCTTGACCATCACCGGGATTGGTTTCGACACGATGCACCAGACTGTGCTGGCGGAAAGGCCGGAACTTTTAAACCTGCTGATGCCGGCGGCAATCATGTTTCTGTTCAACAATCTGCTATTCGGCATTGGTGAGATATTTCACTCTAACGTCTGGTGGTCACGCGCCTTTGCCTTCAGGGAGAACGTCGGCTTCAAGGCTTACCTGATTGCAGGCATCGTTTGGGCACCAATTCCGATTGTCGCCGGTTTCATTGCGCTGGCGGTGCCTTCCCTGGGCCTGAACGTTCCTGCCGCTGATATGGTGGGGCCAATGGTGGCAGCAAAGTTGCTCGGGTTTACCGGCGCGGTCATCGTTTTCATTGTCGTTTTTTCCTCACTAGCTTCCAGTCTCGATTCGCTTCTGGCCGCAACCGGCGACTTGATCCTGCAAGACATCTATCGCGGCCACATCAATCCTGATGCCACTGACGAGCATCTGCGGGTTATGGCGAAGCGTATTATTTTGTTGCTGGGTGTTGTCACCTGGATCATTTGCCTGCCGCGCGTTGCAACGCTTGGCAGCCTGTTGCAGTACCTCGGCGCATTCGTCGCCAGCACTATCTGGCCGATTATCGCCGGCCTGTACTGGCAGCGGGCAAATGCCAACGGTGCGTTATGGGCGATGCTGCTGGGAACCCTGACCGGCATCTGGGCCTACTTCGCTATCGGATTTTATGTCGCGGCACTGGTATCGGCGGCAGTCTCCATGACGATTGTCATCGTCAGTACCTGGTTGATGCCGGGCAACTTTGAATGGGCGCAGCTGGCGTATGCAGGCAGGGGGGAGCGAAAGTGATTATTTCAAAATTCATGTTTCAGCTAATTATCACGGTGGCGCTCATCGTCACCATAATTTCACCGATCGTACTTATTCTATTCTGGGTCAAGGACTGGAAAGACAGGAAGCTATGGTAAAGAAACTGCACCCCAAACTGACGGAACGGGTTAGCCAGGATGTCTGGGCAGAAGGCATTGAGCAGCCGGTCGCCCTGCTGGAACTGATTGAAGAACAGCCCGGTGTGATCGCCGAGCTCGCCGGGTATTCGGTTATCTCCTCCCGACAATTCTCGCGTGAGCAGATCGTGCAACTGTGCCGCCTGGCTGCCAAGTACGAGGCGCAGCAAATATTCAGTCAATTTCCACTTACTGGAAAGATATTGATCAGTGCATTTTATGAGCCAAGTACACGTACGCGCTTGTCATTCGAAAGTGTCTGGCACCGGCTGGGTGGCGACATAATCTCCATCACTGATCCATCCACGACCGGTATTGCCAAGGGCGAGTCGCTCCAGGATGTTGCCGAGATGATGAATCACTATGGCGACGTGGTGGTGTTGCGTGACTCCAACAACGGCGCGATTTACGAAATGCTGGAAGGGCTGCGTATCCCGATCATCAATGCCGGCAACGGTACCGATGAACATCCGACCCAGGCATTGGCTGATATTTACGCGATCCTGAAATGGCGACCGGATCTGGTGCAGGATGATTTCCCGGAAGAAAAGAAAATCACGATAGGCATTATCGGGAATCCGGCACGAATGCGGACAGTCAGGAGTGTGTTGCTGTTTCTCGCGAAGTTCAGCGAGGGTATTCGTGAAGTGGTAATCATCACCAACTCGATTCAGCCTTTTTCAGATGATCAGCGCGAAGAACTGGAAAAGGAGGGCCTTTCGTTTCGGGTCAGCAATGATCTCGACGGCAGTCTGCCAGATATGGATGTGGTGTATATCAATGCGATTGCCTGGGTTGGCGACAGCTACGAGGAGCACGGAATTGAATACAAGCTGTCAAAGGATTCCCCGCTCAAGAAAGACGCCATCATCCTGCACCCGTTGGCGCGTGGAGAGGAACTGTCTACCGATCTGGATAAGACCGACCACAACTGGTATTTCGCGCAGGCACGCGGTGCGGTGTTTGTGCGCATGGCGCTGATGTCCAGCATCATGCGCTTCTAGACTATTTATTCGCAATTAAGGATTTCTCAAGACTCATGTGTGGTATCGCAGGTATTTTCAATCGTCTTCCGGAACGGCCGGTTGACCCGCAACTGCTGGTCAACATGGCCGCGATTCAGTATCACCGGGGCCCTGACGGCTTTGGTTACAAGATTCTGAAAGACAAGGGTGTTGGTTTCAGTCATGCACGACTGTCAATTATCGATCTGGACGAAAACCGGGCAAGACAACCGTTCGTCTCTGCCGACAGTCGACTGTTGCTGGCACACAACGGCGAGTTTTACGATTACAAGCGCTTGCGCGCCGAATTGACGCTGGACGGCGCACGGTTTCAGACCAAGAGTGATTCCGAGCTGGTGCTTCATCTTTATCCGCGACTGGGGCTGGAAGATGCGCTCGAGCATCTTCGCGGCGAGTTTGCGTTTGCGCTCTACGACAATAATCACGATCGGCTGATGCTGGTGCGAGACCGCTTTGGCATCAAGCCGCTTTACTGGGCAGAAACAGATAACGGAGTGGTATTCGGCTCCGAACTGAAAGTGCTGTTTGCCCATCCGGACGTAAAGCGTGAGTTTGACGCGAAGGGCGTGTTCCACCAACTCATGCAGACGATTGTCCCCGGTACCACTGCGTTCAAGGGAATTCATCAGGTGAAGCCGGGTCATGTGCTCACTATTGAGAGACACCACGGCAAGATCCAGGTGCACGACGAAAAGTACTGGGATATGGATTTCCCACTGATGTCCGAGCGCGCAAAACAGGATCGCGAAGACGAGCAGTATTATATAGATGGCGTCAGAAATGAGCTTCTTGAGGCATTGCAGTTACGACTGGAGGCCGATGTACCAGTTGCCTGCTATCTGTCCGGCGGCATTGATTCCTGCTCAACGCTGGGCATGGCTGCTGCCAGTCAGCAGTCGCCGGTAAAGGCCTTCACTATCGGTTTTGACGACAAGGACTACGACGAGACACCCATCGCCACGGAAATGGCGGAATCCGTCGGTGCCGACCAGGATGTCATGCGTCTGAATGCCAGTCATTTGTATGACAACTTTGTCGAAACCATCTGGCATACCGAGCGCACCATCTACAACACCCTTGGTGTCGCCAAGCTGTTAATGAGCCGTCACGTCAACAAGGCCGGCTACAAGGTGGTGGTAACCGGAGAAGGGTCGGATGAACTGTTTGGCGGTTATCCCGCTTTCCGTCGTGACATGTTTCTTCATGGCATGGATACCCTGTCCGAGGCAGAACGTGCCGAATGGGAAAGCCTGTTGGCCGAGGGCAACAAGATATTCAAAGGCGCGATGCTGGCAGAAAAAGAAGTCAACGATCCGGCATTGAACGAGTTGGTCGGGTTTACTCCCTCGTGTCTGCAGCCCTGGCTGGCTTCGGCAGAACACGTGGAAGGGCTGATGAGCAAGGCAATGCAGAAAGAAGTGGCAGGCTATCAGCCAGGTGCGGCGATCGCCGACGCACTGGACGCAGACATGCTGGCGGGCCGTCACCCGCTCGACAAGGCGCAATATGTCTGGATCAAGACCATGCTAGAGGGCCAGATCCTGACCTGGGGTGGTGATCGGGTAGACATGGCCAATTCCATGGAAGCACGTCCGCCGTTCCTGGACCATCACCTGGCGGAATTCGCAGCACAACTACCACCGACCATGCGCATAAAGGGACGAACTGAAAAATATGTCTTGCGTGAAGCGATGAAGGGCGTGTTGCCGAAAGTACTTTATGAGCGGGAAAAGTTTGCCTTTATGGCACCACCTGCCCATACCGATGAAGACAAATGGAAGGCGATGAAGGCGTTGGCTGAAGAGTATTTATCAGACGAAGCCATTGATGCTGCCGGTCTGCTGGATAAGGAGGGGGTGAAGGCTTTGTTTACACTACACGAAGACGAGGACACCAGTGCATCGACCCAGGTACAGCTGGACGCAGTGATCAACCACATGATCGGCGTGCAAATATTGCATCACCACTTCGTCGCAACTGACGTTCCAGAGCATGCCAGGCAGAAAGCCGATCAGCTGGGTTGGCGCCCCTAGATACCGGGATACGAGACATCAAATCCCCGGCGTGCTCTCGGTATCGATATTAACAATAAAGGGGAACTGCCGAATTACTGCACAATCATCGCCAGAAAAAATTCCAGCATTTCAGTAGCAGGTTGAGTGAGATAAAAAGTGGGGTAGAAGCGGGATCAGGAATGGGCCAGATTAACGAAGAATACGATCCAGCATGCTATCAGGCCACCAGCGGCAATATATTGGGAGCGGCTTTTGAACAATGCGATAAAAATGCGAAATAAAAACACTCCCACCACCAGCACAATTGCTCCTTGCCACCAGGGATACAAGTGAATAGCCAGTCCCGGCGCCATAAAAATACTGAACACGCCTGACAGCTTGACGTAGGAATTTCCCCGCAGCGACGGTTCAATGAACCACACTCTGGGTACCGCAAATTGCTCATACGTCACGATAATGAAACCAAACGTGACGATAAGTGTCAGGACGACCAGCTCTAGATACGCATCTATCATTGTTGTGATTATCGTTATGCTCCCCGGGCCTGATTATACTGGAAAGGCGGGCAAATTTGCGCGCAAAATGGAGTTGGCTTACAGACCGGCTCGGCCAGGAGGTGATGGATGGCGTACGATGAAGGGTTGTCGCAACGCATACGGGAATTACTGGAAAATGAGTCAGGCGTTGATGAAAAACGGATGTTTGGTGGTCTGGCGTTCATGGTACACGGCAATATGTCGGTGGGGGTGACGCACTCAGATTTGATGGTCCGCGTGGGGCCGGATGACTATGACGCGGCGCTCGCCGAGCCCCATACACGGCCGATGGATTTTACCGGCAAGCCGCTGCGCGGCTTCGTGTATGTTGATGCCAGGGGCTACGAATCTGACGAGGGGCTCGAGAAGTGGGTGGCAAGGGGCGTTCACTATGCACTTAGCCTGCCGCCCAAGTAGCAACTGGTTGTATCGAGGGAACCAGCAATGAACTGGAGTATGCTGCGTGCGATTTTGATACTGCCAGGAAATGTTGTAGTGGTTATCCCGGCATTTATTTTGTGGCTGAGCTCGAGTACACGCTTTACGTATCATGTATCGGGACCGAGCGATTACCAGTTCTGGCTCGCGTTGTGTTTGCTGATACCGGGCCTATGGTTAAGCATCTGGACTTCCCGCCTGTTTCTTGAAAAAGGCGAGGGCACCCCGGCTCCCTGGGATCCACCCAGGAAGCTCGTGGTGCGGGGTCCGTATTGTTTTGTGCGTAATCCGATGATCACTGGTGTCATCGCCATGCTTGGTGCGGAGGCTGTCTTCTTCCAGTCTTGGCCCCTGTTTGGCTGGGCCATTTTATTTTTCCTGGGTAACGCGGTGTATTTTCCCTACTTTGAGGAAAAAGGTCTGGAGGCTCGCTTTGGTCTTGCATACCGCGAGTACAAACAGAATGTACCGCGCTGGATTCCACGATTGACTCCCTGGCAGAGGCGCAGTTAAGGCGACATTAGTGATGGAGATGGCGCCGGTATTTAACTCCCTTTTATTATTGTTGCTCGCCAACGGCGCACCGGTAATCGCCAAGCATCTATTGGGCGAGAAGCTCGCCTTTCCCGTCGATGCACGAAAATGTTTCTTTGATGGCCGTCCCTGGTTCGGTACCTCGAAAACGGCAAGAGGAATAATAATCTCTATCGCCGCCACCGCAGGCGGCGCTATCGTGCTCGGTTATCCGCCAACGCTTGGTGCACTGTTCGCCACGTTGTCGATGGCAGGCGACCTGACTTCCAGTTTTATCAAGCGCCGACTTGCATTGCCTCCGGGCCACTCCGTGGTGGGTCTTGACCAGATTCCCGAATCGCTTCTGCCGCTGTTGATTTGCTGGAATGTCCTGGCACTGACTCCAGCAACGGCAATCATGGTCCTGGCTGTTTTTCTAGTCGTAGACCTGGCCCTTTCAAAAATGCTTTCTCGCTTGCCGTTTTTTGGCCGATCACGATAAACAGGCGATTCCTGGTTTTTCTGGCGCGTTTTCGGAAACCGACTAGACTAAGGAATTGATGTTACAAGTAATCGAATTCAGGGAGAAAGATATGGTTAACAAGAAAATGGGCAGGGTTTTGCCCTTGGGAATCGCCATCCTCGCGTTTGTTTTCACCTCCGGATTTCTGATATCCAAGATGAAGGTAGAGCCGAGTGCATTTGGAAAAAGCAAACGCTTCGCCATTGTTTCCATTATGAGTATCGACAAGATTTCGGCGAATCAGGGCCAGGCCGGGCTGTTCGGATCAATCAAGGCAATGTCGAAAAAATACAGTTTTTCCGCTGAAAGCGATCCCGTGTTGAAGAAGGCGGTCCCGATTATTTACAAGAAAATGGCGAGAAGTGGTCATTTCACCCTGGTATCACCCAATCGGGTCCTTAAATCGAATGCATACCGGTCTGCCAAGGGTGTCAAACCGAAGAGTTTCCTTGGGGCGACGATGATTACCGCGCCGGGCTATAAATACTTCAAGTCAGAAAAAGAGCTTGCAGGCCTGGCCAAGGGATTGAACGTCGATGCCGTCGTGATGGTGCACGCCGTCTATGGTGTCGCGACCGCTTACGTTGGTCCCGTGGGCAAGAACTATGGTTCGGTAACCCTGGCAATTTCCGCGGTGGACCGGAATGGTAAAGTCGTCTGGCAACATTCAGTAGCCGAGAAAGACGATAAAGGCCGCAAAATATTCGGCATCGGTTCGGCGGACTTCAAGGCGCTGGAACCCGGTTTCTATGCCGCTACCGAACGCGCCTTTGACACAGAGTTCGAGAAGCTCAGCAAAAAACTCTAGCAGCAATTCATTTGTAGACGGGCCAAAGGGCCGGCGTTCGCCGGCCCTTTTTTACGTCGCCAGTTGCTTCAGACAAGGAATCCACTTTCTGTCAGCGCGTCCGCCAGGGGAGTATTTACTATCTGTTTTTGCAGCGTGCTCGCAAGCTTTTCGTCTGACAGACTGATCTCCCGCGTCCACAGGTAGCGCATTTCCACCAAGCCACTTAGCATTACGCTGAAGGGTGACAGCAATTGAATGGCAAACCACGGAAAACGCCCTAGCTTTACTTTCTTGCCGGTCGCCTGCCGGATGGCATCAGCAATGTCCGAAAATGTGGTTCGGTATCCCCTGAAGTGGAACACGCTAAAGGGTTCGATTTTATCCCTGACCGCCACCAATTCGGCTGTGGTGCGTGCCGCATCGGGCAGGTAGGCCCAGGTGTGAGTCAGATCCCGTGGACCGGCGGTATTCAGGACATAGCCGGTTTTTGTCTTTCTGATCAGGTGGCTCATCCAGGTGCTGGGAGCGTCAGCAGCAATAAAATCGCCCATGCGAATGATAATTACCCGGGCACCATGCTCGCTGGCCTGTTTCAGGCGTTGTTCCATTTCCACGCGCATCTGTCCACGGGAGGCCACCGGGTGAATCGGCGACTGTTCGTCGAATTCGGGACCATCCTTCGGATCAAACACATAAACATTTCCCGGAAAAACAACTGTCAGGTGGTTTTCCTCGGCTACGGTAGCGGTTGCGTTGATCAACGGCAGCACGATACCTTCCCATTTGTAATTGGGCGGATTCACGCCGTAAACGATGAGATCGACATCTTCAGCTGCCTTTCGGACATCGTCGATATTGGCCGCATCACCGCGAATTACCTCTGCTCCGTGAAACCGGGACGGAAGCCTGGTCGGGTCACGCATTAATGCCCGAATTGCCCAGCCCTGACGCGCCAGTGCCTGCGCCACCTGACCACCAAATCCCCCGGTAATACCCATAATAAGCGCCGTTTTCATATCTGCCTCCTCGTCGTGACGTTGATTGGTTGAAACGTGTTGACTAGTATGGCTATCCAAAAATATATGTAGAATAGACAAAAAATCATAGTAGCTATGCAAATATGAATAACATGGATTGGGCTCTTATACGTTCTTTTCTGGCGGTTTCGCGCCTCGGCAGTGTCTCCGCCGCCGCCAGGGAATTAGCCGTTTCCCAACCTACCGTTAGCCGGGAGATCCAGGCATTGGAGAGTGCCACCGGCCTCAACCTGTTTCGCCGGACGACCCAGGGGTTGCAACTCACCGATGCTGGTCAGGCACTTGTTGACGCCGCCAGCCGCATGGAAGAAGCGGCAGACCTGTTTTCAAGACAGGCATCCGGATTGTCGGTGGAGCTGGAAGGTGATGTTCGTATTAGTGCCAACGAGGTCGTTGGAATCTACCTGTTGCCACCGGCGATCGCCGCGTTTCGTGAACAACACCCGGGCGTCCACGTGGAGATCGTTATCTCCAATCGCGTCAGCAGCTTGAGCAAGCGCGAGGCCGATATCGCCATGCGCATGTTTCGGCCAACACAGCCGGATCTGGTAGTGCGTCGTCTGCCGGACATGGAGCTTGGTTTCTATGCTCACGCCAACTATGTAGAAAAATATGGCGAACCTGGTTCGATCGAGGATTTTCAGCGGCACACCATAATCGGCTACGACGAAAGCATGGAATATATCGAGGCCGCCGCCAAACTTGGCTTCACGTTTGTGCGTGATAATTTCGCCCTGCGTACCGACCACATGCTGGCGCAAATCAATCTCGCGCGCGCCGGTGCCGGAATCGTCGGTACCCATGTCGAGCTGGCAAAACACTGGCCCGAGCTGACACGTATTCTCAAGTGGGTGCCGTTGCCTGCGCTGGAGTACTGGATCGTTTGTCACCGGGATGTGCAGTACAATAGCCGCATACGTGAACTGGTGCAGTTTCTGGCTAATTGGTTCGCCGAGGACCCGTATCGACAAGCGATCGTCTGATCGCCGGGTAAGAATATCATTTCGCCACAAGCAAATTGGCCCTGTCTTTTTTCAGGAGGTAACGCATATGAAGCAGTCTCAGAATTTAATCTCGATAGCGTCACTCTTATTTATATTAATGACATTGACGGCGTGCAGCGCGGTCAGGGTGGGGGAAGATTTTGACGTACAACTATTTGAGAAGCACGTACAGCAAAATGTTTCGACCAAAGGCGATATTAAAAAGTGGTTGGGAAATCCCGGCAGTACCGGCGTGGTGATGAATTCAGACGGCAGTCGACAGGAAAAGTGGGTTTATTTCTATGGAACCGGAAGTGTCGGTGGTAAGACAGCCGCTACCATCAAGTTACTGGAAGTACAGTTTGACGAGAGCGGAAAGGTGACCAGCTACAACTGGTCGCAGTAGCTAGAAATTGCGTAAAAAGGGAAATTGTAAAAGCACATAAAACATATAATAAGGAGCGAACAGGATGAAATTCGTGAAGGGAGTTGTAACCATATTGGTATTTTCGATATCCGCCGCTGCATCAGCCGGTGCGCTGGATATGCTGAAGGCAGCCAAGACTGCAAACGAGGGATATGGCGCCTACCAGTCCGGCCAGACCATTGCCGGCATGGAGAACGCAAAACCGATTTTTACCGGTGTGAAGCGGGTCTATGTTGTTTCCAGGACGTCACCAGGCAAAGGGTCTACCGGTGCGATGAATGTGCTGGTGGAAAAGGTTGTCTGCGACAACATCGATCGCATCGTCGACAACCTGGATGATTACGATATGGAGGGAGCCGAGCCGAAGTGCAGCGCTGGTATGCCATCAAAGGCAAGCAAGAAAAAGGAAGTACTGATGCTGATAAACCAGACCGGTGACAGTAGTAGCATCAACCTGACGGTCGAATACAAGGATCGAGCCAGCAATGAAACCCTAAAGACCCTGACCGTGGCACCAGCAGAAAATTATTACATCGCAGTATCCTCACTAATCGACGATCTGCACAACGACATGGTGATTTCCAGCCGTACCAACAATCCGCTGACACTGAAAAAGTGGCCCAAGCGTTTCTCGAAATACAGCAAGAAGAAGAAACACCGCGAGGTCGACATGAAACGCAAGGAGAAAAAACAGCTTGAGGCAAACGAAGCGAAATAGGGCATTTTTCGGGATAGCGGACGACAGAAGCAGGTTCGCGGGACAGGTGAATGAAGACTGACGTTTCACAACTACGTCAACAATACATGGCCGAAGGCTTGTCCCGTGACGCACTGGATCCAGACCCGGTCCGGCAGTTCGCGCAGTGGTACGAACAGTTGCACCAGGCTGATATTTTTGAGCCTTCGGCCATGACCGTTGCCACGGTGTCGCCAGACGGACAACCCTACCTGCGCACAGTATTGCTAAAACTGTTCGACGAGAGCGGTTTCGTTTTTTATACAAATTATGGAAGTCGAAAGGCGAAACACATAGAGACCAACCCCAGGGTTGGTCTTCTATTCGCCTGGGTACCACTGGCGCGCCAGGTAAAAATTACAGGTATTGCCGAGAAAGTGCCGACAGCGGAATCACTGAAATACTTTGCCACGAGGCCACGTGGCAGCCAAATTGGCGCGTGGGCATCAGCACAGAGCGAGATCGTCAGCTCGCGTTCTATGCTGGAGGCCAAGTTCGAGGAACTGAAACAGAAGTTCTCCCAGGGCGAAGTGCCACTTCCGGAGTTCTGGGGCGGTTACCGGGTCGTACCACAGAGTATCGAATTCTGGCAGGGTCGTGACAATCGTCTGCACGACCGGTTTATCTATACAAGAAAAGAATCCGGCGACTGGCAAATCGCCCGTCTGGCCCCATAGCTGGTTGGCGGCTACTTGTTGTCCAGATAACGGCTGTCGTCAAAGCTACTTACCCATTCAGGTCGGTAGGCAATAAACACGCTCATCAACATGCCAGTAATAAATGCCTCCGGCAGCATCGCCAGTGGCACATATCGTGTGTAATTCTGCCAGAGGTATTCCCAGGTATAGGCGCCGCTCATCCAGTGAACTGCGCTGGTAGCGAACACCACCGCTGCAATGGCGATGGCTGCCCCGAAAAAAGCGCAGACGAATATATAGATAAAAAAATTGTTTGGAAGACGTGAATCAGACGCGCGAAAAATAGCGTGAGTCACCAAAGACGGTAGTGCTCCAACAAGCACAGTGTTGATTGGCAGCGCCAGCCAGGAAGTTCCTGCATAAATAGTATGTGCCGCGAGCACAACTGCGATGGCAAGCGTGGCAAACTCCCAACCGAACATCAACGTCAACAGGGTTGCGCCCACAATGTGAATATCGAGACCGGGAGCCAAACCGGCGCGTAGTGTCCACAGCACCATGATTCCAACCGTGATACCCAGCAATATATTCAACGATTCGGTTTCTTTTAGATGAAACCAGGGTGCGCGATAGATTGCGATAGCAACCACGATCACAGAAACCAGGTAAAAGACGATCAGTAGCGACATCGATAGATGTGATGCAAGTATATTCATTCGCCTATTTAATCGGTCGATTCGAGCTGTCGTCAATGGCTAATGTGGTACAAGGCAATTACCTTGTTGATTCACCATAAAAAAAGCCCCGCCGAAGCGGGGCCAATTTTGAGTCATACCCTGGGAGGTATATTTAATCGAGATAATTGACAGTGGCATTGGCTTCGGCCATCGCCTGTGCCTGGGCCAATTCACTATGGTCCTTGGCCTTCTTGGCCAGCTTCATGGCCTTTTCCCAGTCTCCTTCTTCAGCAGCCTTCTTGGCGTCGGTCAGTGCATCGTCGGCAGTCGACCAGGCGTGGTCCATCATCGCGCTTTTATCGAAGGCGGCCTGGGCTTCACCCAGCACACGCTCGTAATTGGTTTTGTTTGGCGTATCAGTAGTTGCGCAGCCGGCGGATACCAGTGCGATTGCGATTACAGGTATTACAGTAGAAAACAGGTTCTTCACGACGATTCTCCTTACGTGTCTTGCCGTCAAAGTAGTGGAAGTATTGCGGCCAGAAACAGGAAGGAAAATTGAAATTTATCGATCTTTACGATTGATAACGGTAATCATCACCGTCGCTTATTGGCGGCTGGCGCTAGAAGCTGATCGTGTCAAAACTGCTAAATTGCGGGTGGTCTGCTTCCGGATCCGGTGCCTGTTCGCGAACCAGCCAGCAGGTCTGCATGCCAGCCGCCCTGGCAGCGTCGAGTTCTTGCCTGATGTCAGAAAGAAACAGGATCTCTTCGGACGGCAGGTCCAGCTCGCGGGCAATCTCCTGATAACTTTCCGGCTCCTGCTTGTGACCGATGTGGGTGTCGAAGTAACCGCTAAACAGTGGTGTGAGGTCGCCGTAGTCGGTATGGGCAAATAGCAGTTTCTGGGCATAGATGGATCCGGAGGAGTAGACGTAGAGCCTGATACCCAGTTCGTGCCACTGGCGGAGTTTGTTTACTGCATCCGCATAAATATGGCCGGTGTAATCGCCATTGCGATAACCTTGCTCCCAGATAAGGCCTTGCAGGGATTTAAGCGGTGTAACTTTCCGATCTTCATCAATCCATCGGATCAGCTGATCCAGCACTTTGTCATCATCGAGGCCGCCACCCGCCTCGACATTGGCCTGATCCAGTAATTCGCGGACTGAGGCATCATCCTTGTGTTGATGAACGAAATCGGCCAGGTGTTCCCTGGCATAGGGAAACAGCACATCTTTGACAAATGAAAGCGAAGAAGTGGTTCCCTCGATATCAGTAACGATTGCTTTGATCATGCATGGCCTGTCAGCTGATCAAACGTTGGGAATTGCCCGGCAATCTTGCTACCAGTGAAGTTGCCGACCCAGCCCTCGGGCGTGGTGAAAAATCGTATGCACTTGAATTCGGGTTGTTCACCCATGTCAAACCAGTGCGTGGTATTGGCCGGTACCGAGATCAGGTCGCCCTTTTCGCACAGCACGGCATAGACATGATCATTCTTGTGAATATAGAAAATACCGCTGCCATCGACGAAGAAGCGAATCTCGAAGTCGTCATGCGTATGTTCATCCAGAAACTTTGCGCGCATCTCTGCTTTCTGCGGATGATCCGGGCCGAGTGCGACCACGTCGACGGTGGTGAAGCCGTGGGCGTTATTCAGGCGCTCAATGTCTTCCTTGTAGGCATCCAGGATTGCCAGCTGGTCGGCATTGGCGGAAAGCGGTTGATCCGCCTGCCACTGCTCGAATTGCACGCCGATAGCAGAAAGGCGATCGGTAATCTCCTGGTACTCGGTAAAGTCTTCATGGCTGTTTGGATTGGTATCCTGAAAAATGGTCAAGCGGCTCATGGTTTTTCTACCTCGCGTAGTTTCAGTTCACAGGCAAACAGGAATTCAAATGCTTCCAGGTGACGCATGGTTTCCTTGATATCGTGGCCCCATGTGTAAAGACCATGACCGGCAATGAGATAGCCGTGTATCGGCGGGTGATTATCCATATATTCATCAACGAGCTTTGCCAGTCGGGGAATGTCCTGGTCGTTGGGGAAAACCGGCACGGTGATTGACGATTCGTGCGAATCAATCCCCCGAAATGCCTTCAGCAATTCGTAGTCCTGAAGTTTCACCTCACCCGGATACAGGCGTGAAATCAAAGTCGCGTTCATTGAGTGTGTATGCAAGATTGCACCGACGTCGGGGAATCTGCGATACAGCTGGCAATGGAGAATGGTTTCTGCAGATGGTTTCTTGCCACTCTCGAGAGGTTGCCCGTCCAGGTCGGCACGCAGGATGCCGTCGCGGGTCAATTCACCCTTGTGCCAGCCGGAAGCCGTTATCGCCATCTCATCGTCGCCAAGGCGCGTGGAAAAATTGCCGCTGGTCGCGGGCACCCAACCCTTGTCATGGAGAATGCGGCCCGCCTCAATCAGGGCGTCGGCGCTGTCAGCTAAACTCATATTGTATCCGTGTGTGCAATAGAGAACGAATGCTAGCACACACCTGATCGACCGACAGTCCCCGGCAAACAGCGAGTTGCTGTTCCAGATAAAAAAAGGGGCAGCCATCTGGCTGCCCCCAAGGTCCGATAGCAGGGGAGGCTATCAGGCAGTAAGCCAGTCAATGATTATCATGAAACCAGTGGCCATGGCCGGCACGGGTAATCGCCCAGGTACCGTCACCGTCCGGTGCAGCAGAGTGCTGGATGTTGACGTACAGGGTGCGCGGATCCAGAGGGCTGAAGTAGATGCCCGTTCCCTCTGCTTCCGGGTCGGTCAGGGATGCAAACAACTCAACCTGCTTTGATGCGCCGAACTCGTTGGTTTTAGTGCTGGCAAACCAGATATCGGAAGGAACATTATCCTCGATGATAACCAGGCTTCCGTCCGGAGCTTCCGCCAGGTTATCGACACTATCCCAGCCTGACTGGTGATTGGCGTCGCCTGGTCGACCAATCTCAACGGGTACGTTAACACCGGGTTTGATGAAATTGGTTACGGCCATGGTTTTCAGGTTGACGGCGATTACACGAGCTTCGTAAACCTCTTTACCGGTTCCCTGTGCGCGAGGACCTTCCGTTACCGCGACATAAAGTGTGTCATCGATAATTTCCACGTCTTCGGGGCGTTGATAACTGGTACCACCGGCCGAAGTGCCTGACTCGCGAGCATTGAACGGATCAATTGGGCCAACCCAACTACCCTGGCCAACGCCATCCAGACCGTTCACCTTGAGTGCATACAGCTTGCCGGAGGACAGGTCGCCGAAAGTGTCAGGAACAAACTTGTAAACGCCGCCACCGCAAGGGGTACCCAGGGAGCAACCCTGAGATTCGCCGCGGTGCTCGTCCACAACGTAGACGTTGCCACCCGAGTCCACATCGATACCTTCATGGGCAAGACGACCAACAGCGGGGCGATCAATCACCTCATCTGCTTTCATCAGGTCGTTTGAATTCAGCTTGATTTCGAACAAACGGCCGCCTTCAACCTCTTCCGCAATCAGTACTGTTCCCCATGGCGTCCAGCGAATGCCGTCAACAGCATTCCAGGTAGGATCCTGCGCCAGCACTTTGGTATTTCCGGTCTTGAGATCAACCACCGATACTGCGCCGCCTTCGGGTTCTCCACGGACCTCGTGGGTGCGGTACATGTAGCGACCGGCATCCTTACCCGTTTCGTTTACGGTATTCATGTCATTCCAGTCGTCACGACTGGCATCGTAAATATTTAATGCTGACTCGCCGGAAACCAGGCGCTGGGTAAAACCGTATGGTAGTTTCCATGGTGCGGTTGCATTCCAGTCATTGCTATTGGCGGATGAATCAATCGGCTTGAAGCTGAAGTTGTATCCCTTGTCTGCAAGCGCATTGCCGGTGAATGCAATGGAGCCCGCGATGGCCACCGTCGAAACAGCAGCAATCACTTTTTTTCTTAGCATTTTTCCGTTCCTCTCTAGATGTTAGTTGATGGGGGAAAGCTCTAACTGGTTAATCAAGACCAGTAGTCAGCGATGCGGTGTTGGCCGGCTCGCTGACCGTAGAGGAGTATGGTTGTCTGATGTGTAATTCGGTTTAAAAAAAAGTGATAGTTTTGTTTCTTCCGTTTCCTAAGTGGAGGAGAAATTAGGGAATTATTTATGCCGGTAGAATTACGCGAAAGATTCATAAACCATCGCAACTGGCCCAGTTGTTTTGCATTTTGATTGCAGTGGTAACATTCGGAACTGGTTTGGGGAGACAGGTGCGCTTAAATGAGTAGTAGAATTCTGACCATGAGAACTGTGATCGGGGCGTACCTGGTACTGCTGTCGAGTCCGGCATTTGTTGCTGCGGCACTACCCGTGCATGTCAATGACTATACGGTCGATGCCAGTCGGTCTCTTGTCATCATTCATGTCTCCCGTGCGGGGATGGCCAGCGCGTTGGGTCACGACCACCTGATCAGTAGCCGGCAGCTTTCCGGCACGGCCACGTATGCGAGCGCTGAACTGCCTCGATCACAGTTCTCACTCCAGTTACTGGTCAATACCCTGGTGGTGGATGATCCGGTTCTACGGAAGCAGGCAGGCGGTAAATACGCGAAGGCTGTTAGCGAGTCCGCGCGCGAGTCGACACGCAGAAACATGCTGAGCGACAAAGTGCTGGATGCTGCCGTTTTTGGCGAGATCAATGTGCAGGGTCGCTGGCAATCGGGAAATTTGACCAACGGTCGGCTTGCGTTAAGTGTTTCCCTGCATGGTGTGCGGCGCGAGATGAATGTGCCGGTGCAAATCGAAATAGATGCCGGGAAACTGATTGCGACCGGAAAATTCCAGGTTCGTCAGAGCGATTTTGCCATTAAGCCGTTTACGACCCTGGCCGGGGCATTGGCCGTGGCAGATATGATTGAGGTCAACTACCGGATAGTGCTCACACCTGGCCGGGGAGCAGGCGGGACCAAATAACCGTTTTCAGAACAACAGGCTGACCAGATAAAGACTGAACCACGGAACATAGGTAATGATGATTAGTGCAAATATCAGCACGAACATCCAGGGCAGTGCCGCCTTGGTGACCTGGCCAAGGCTCATGCCAGTGAGCCCCGCGGCGACGTAGAGATTCAAGCCGACAGGTGGCGTAATCATGCCGACTTCCATGTTGGTCGTCATAATAATGCCAAGGTGAATCGGATCGATGCCAAGGTTCACAGCAATGGGATGGAATAGCGGCGCAAGTATTAGAAGTATTGACGACGGCTCCATAAAGTCGCCGGCAAACCACAGGATGACGTTCACCAGTAGCAGGAAGCTCCATGGGCTCAGGTTGTGCTCGATTACCTTGCGTGACAGATCTTGTGGTACTTGCTGTTCGGTCAGCACGTGGGCAAAGATCATGGCGCAGGCAATGATAAACATGATCACTGCCGTCATTTTTGCCGAATCCAGCATGACCTTGGGGATATCGGAAAAATCCATGTCTTTGTGAACAAACAGTGCGACAAACGCGGAATAAACCGCGGCTACCGCTGCTGCTTCCGTCGGCGTAAACACTCCACCGTAGATTCCGCCGACCACAATCACAATTAGAAGTAGTCCGGAAAAGGCACGGCCTAGCGCCTTGCCAAGATGCGCAAAACCTTGCCATTCCTCGCGCGGCATCTTCATACGTTTGGCAGTGATCCAGGTCGCCGTCAACAGCAGGAAGGCCATTAACAGTCCGGGAAGGATGCCAGCGATAAACATCTTTCCGACGGATTCCTCGACCGCATCGGCGTAAACAATCATCGGGATCGATGGCGGGATCAGTATCCCCATGCTGCCAGCGGTCGCGATGACACCCACGGCATAGCGGGGGTCATAACCGGCCTTGATCATTCCTGGAATCATGATCGATCCGATAGCGACCACGGTTGCCGGAGAAGAGCCGGAGATCGCCGCGAACAGCATGCATGCCACCACACCGGCCATGGCGAGACCGCCATGCATCCAGCCGACGGTAGCCTTGGCCAGATCGATCAGACGAAGTGATACGCCGCCAGTCGTCAGGAAGTGGGAGGACAGAATAAAAAACGGGATCGCCAGGAGCGTGGTGTGCTCCATGGTGTCGAAAAGCTTCTGCGCAATAATTACCGGAGAGTCTTCAGTGGCAAGCATCACGTAGGCAAGACTGCTTGAACCCAGGCTGATCGCAATCGGTACACCGATCAACAACAGGATCAACAGTCCGACAAAGAGGAGCGCGACGCTCATTTCTCCAGCTCTTCGAGGGCGTGGGCTTGTTCCCTGAGGTGAATACTGTCGCGCCTGTTTAACGCAATCTCCCAGCCCACCACCAGGAAGTGATACAGCATCAGGCTCATGCCCACCGGTATGGCGAGATAGGGTATCCACTGCGGGATTCGCAGGTCTTCCGTGAGGTCGCCCCACTGGTAAATGCGGACGATGTACCAGAAAGATTCATAGTCGACGATGGCGACAAAAATAATGCAGCAACTGATCGCGGTAATTAGTGCAGCGCGGTGCATTTTCGGTGACAACTTTTCAAGCAGGATATCGATACCCAGATGGATGCCTACCTTCACGCCATGTGCCGCGCCGATCAGCACCACCCAGGCAAACAGATACTGGACAAATTCAAGCGCCCAGATCAACCCGGTGTCGAATACATACCGAAGCACCACGTTGGTGAATAACACCAACGTGGCGACGGCAAAGCCAACAGTAATTGTGTATTTCTCGAAAAGATCGATGTATCGGTTAAAACGCATCACATCTTTTTTAAGTTGTTAAACGGTTGTTATGCCTAGCGTCCCAACAACTTGCTGATATCGTCGATCAGGTCACCACCAATCTTGTCGCGGAATTCCTTCCACACCGGTGCCGTCGCCTTGCGCCATGCGCCGCGTTCCGCCGCAGACATCTCTACAACCTTGGCATAGCCAGCCTTTTCGATCTTCTTGCGATCGGCGGTGTCGGCCTCGGCCGCAAAGCGGCGATTGGCCGCGGTGGCTTCCTTCAATGCCTCGGTAACCTGTGCACGCACGTCCTCGGGCAGACCGCTCCAGAAATCACGGCTAACGACCACCAGGTAACCGAGATAGGAGTGATTTGAAACCGATATGTAATCCTGTACCTCGAAAAACTTCTTGGAGTATATATTCGACCAGGCATTTTCCTGACCATCTACCACACCCTGTGCCAGCGCGGTGTACACTTCCTTGAATGGCAGTTTCTGTGGTGTGCCGCCCAGGTGGGTGATCATGGAACTGGCGACATCCGATGACTGGATTCGGAATTTCTTGCCAGTGAAGTCGTCCGGTGATTTCTTCAATGGCTTGTCGCCCTTGATCGAGAACACCTTCATGCCGTTGTCCCACACTGTGAGTGCACGCAAGCCTTTGCTACCCAGGCCATCGGTCATACGATCCATGATTGGCGAGTCCACCAGCTTGTGGACATCTTTGACGTCATCAAACAGGTAAGGCAAATCGAATGCCTGCAGTGTGTTTGAGAATTTCACGAATTTCGACAGACTTGGCGCGGCCATGATTCCCGTGGTTTTGCTCTTACTCAGGCGCATGGCTTCCAGCACCTTGTTGTCGTTATATAGCTGGGAGTTGGGAAACACCTCGATCTTCACACGGCCGTTTGTCTTTTTGTGCACCAACTCGGCAAATAAGTCAGCCGCTCGCCCCTTCGGGGTATTCTGTGCAACAACGTGGGAGAATTTGATGACGTACTCTTCAGCGAATGCCTGAACACTGCCTACTACCAGGAACGCTGCGACCAATACTTGCGAAAGCATTTTCATAATGCCGCCTCCTTAATTACAGTAGTTGTTATTTGTTGGCCGGTTTTATTCAGCCGTTTTTCTGCAAGCCATTATTAACACAATATGACAGAGTGGCTACTGGTAAATGCCCTGTTACCTGTCCGGAAAAACCTGAAGAAAATGCAGGTAGATAAGAATTTGTTGAAAAACGAAAGGTTACTGCGATTTGGTGACGTGCCTTCTCATCCAATGCTCGTAGTAATCCTGCTCAACCAATGGGGGTGGAATGCCTGATCTGGGTTTTTTGCCGATATTGCTGGTTGGCGCCTTTGTCCATGGGGTCCTTGGCTTTGGATTCCCGATGCTGTCAACGCCGGCACTGATCCTGTTCATGGAATTGCCCAGGGTTGTACTGTTAACACTGGTGCCGACAGTCAGTATCAATGTCATCAGCATTGCCGGTGAAAAACACTGGCGCGAAGCACTCAGGCGTTACTGGCCGATCCCGGCATTTGCCATCGTTGGTAGTATGCTCGGTACGGAGGTAATGCTGAGCGTTGATCCGGAACCATTGCGACTGTCGCTCGCATTTGTGCTGGTCGTCTATCTCATTGCAGAGCGGCTACCGGGCGCGGAAGTCGAACGCTACGTCCCGCGCTGGCAGATGGCCCTGCTGGGGCTGGGGCTGGGGCTGATGGGTGGCATGATTAACATCATTGCGCCTGCCATCGTCGTTTACGCTCTGTTTACCCGAATGAGCCCGCTACTGATGGTGTCGGTTTTCAATTTCAGCTTTCTCGTCAGTAAAAGCGGCCAAATTCTGGGGTTTATCGCCAACGATGCACTTGACTGGAACGTAGTAAAAATCACAATCTGGGTATTGCCGCTGATACTGCTGACGCTTTGGTTCGGTATGCGCCTACGTCGCAAATTGAACCTGAAGACCTACCAGAAGTTGTTGCGCACGAGCCTTTGGTTGATCGCAATCGTGATACTGGTTGACAGTGCAACGAGTCTGCTGGACGGCGGGCAAGACACCGGCAGTAATTCGGTGAAGCAGGTGAACCTCCAACGTTAACCAACGGGGCAACATCCAGGTGATAAAACGACTGATACCGCTCGACTTTCAATGGCCAACCCTGGATCCATTTCTTTTCTGCGTGCATCACGACGATGCCTATCCGGCGGGCAATGAGGAGATGGGGCCCGATGCATCGTTGCATGGTCGAATGATAGGGCAGGATTTTGAGCCGCGTGAGGGCTGGCGCATGTATCACGGTGACAAAGTACCGGGGTTCCCGGTTCACCCGCACCGCGGTTTCGAGACGGTAACCATCGTACAGAAAGGCATTGTCGACCATGCCGACTCTATGGGTGCTGCCGGACGCTATGGTCAGGGCGACACCCAGTGGATGACCGCCGGCGCCGGCGTGCAACATTCGGAAATGTTTCCATTATTGCGCCAGGACAGGGATAACCCGCTGGAGTTGTTCCAGATCTGGTTGAACCTGCCTGCGGCTAACAAGATGGTGGCGCCGCATTTTGCCATGCTCTGGGGCGACAAAATTCCGCGCCATCAACACCATGATGAAGCGGGGCGGGTGACCGAGATAGAAATTGTTGCCGGCAAACTCGATGCGGTTTCTGCATTGGCGCCACCACCCGATTCCTGGGCAGCCAATCCCGAGAATGACGTTGCTATCTGGATTATCAGCATGGAGCCCGGCGCTTGCTGGTCGCTACCGGCAACCAGTGCAGATGCAAACCGGGTACTGTATTTTTTCGAAGGGGCTTCGCTCGCGGTCGGCAGTGAAACCGTAAGCGTAAAGAACGGAATCGAACTGGATGCCGCTTCTTCTGTGGACCTGGAAAACGGCGATGAGCCGACAAGATTACTGCTGTTGCAGGGTCGACCGATTGCCGAGCCGGTGGCGCAGTATGGCCCGTTCGTTATGAATACCAGCGATGAAATACGGCAGGCGTTCGCCGACTATCGTCGCACGGAATTCGGCGGCTGGCCGTGGCCTAGAGCGGATTTTGTCCATCCACGTACCAAAGGCCGGTTTGCCCGGTACAGTGACGGGACGGAAGAGGAGCGCCAGAACAGGTAGGTGGCTACGCGCAGAGCAATGACGATCACGTCTGAGCTCAATACATGTCCCCGGGAAAGCCCTCGAATACCATCAGGATTTCCTTCAGTCCGCTGTCCAGAATTACCTCTGACGGAATTCCTATTGTCGCCATGATGACAGCGGTGAACGCGGTATAACCGAAGACGCCGCTCATCAGCAATATAAACCACTCATTTTCCAGCAATCGACTCAGGCGTTTTTTCATGTCTGTTCCATCCATTTCAAACGGCTATCAAGCCTGACTACAGACAAAGCAAAAAACGTTCCCGGGATAAAACGGCTGAATTTAAGCGAATTTTTTGGTGGAGCGCGCCGGACGAGTGCATTAGCAAATGCTAATGCACCAGATTGGTGAGAATGGGTGTTTCCCGATAGCCGGGGTGACTGGCTAGCGGTATTCCACGAACCAGATGGCTACACCGAGGGCGATTAGCGCCACCTCGACAACACTAATCCACAACAGGATATAGGTAATGCGACGGGCCATCGGTTTCATCGGCTGCCAGACGCGACGCATGTACCAGCGCCAGGGTGCAATCCGGTGCCAGCGCCGCCAGCTAATCAGGAAGCTCTGAAGATATTCCGCCCATCGCACGAGGCTGCGATCAACCTCTTTCAGGTGCTGCTCACGATCTTCGGACGGAAGGCGTTCATAGGCGTCAGTGATGGTCAGTTTAGAGCCCTGTGGGGCGTCTTCAATCGTCAGACGCGTGCTCGACTTGATGCCCGAGTCGTAATCAATCTGCAGCCCATCGGGCAGGTCTTTTACTGAAAAGCTGATGTCGAATTCGAACGGTGTTTCCTGGCTGATGTTGCTCCCTGCCATGGAATAGCGATTGTCCCCCAATGATTTGAAGGCGCTGAATTCCAGCATCGGGTTGATGCGAAACAGTCGCTCGACGTCGCGGCAGAACTCGTGCAGCTGGTCTGTTGATAATGGCGTGTTGATTGCCGCCCAGGCGGCATCTTCTGCCGCGGTAGGGTTCACCATTTCATTCATCGGGGTAGGGCACGATTACGGTGGGAACACCGAGTGACCGCGTTGAGTCGGTCAGCATGCGTGACTTCAGCCCGGCGACGCCCTTGGGGCGGGGCGATCCCATCACCAGCAGATCGAACACCTCTTTCTTGCTGGTATTGATCAGGCATTCTTCCGGCTCACCAACGATGACCTCGGTGGTGTAGTTAAGATCCTTGGCCTTCGCAGCCTCGCTGACACGCGCCTGGTGCTCTTGCACTTCCTGCGAAAGCTGATCCTCCAGGTAGCGACGAAAGGTGTCGCGCGTCGACCCATTGTTCAGCCAGTCATCGCCGGTCATGCCTTCCCAAAGGCGTTTCGGGACTACGATCAGGTGATGCACGTGACCACCCTTGTTACACAATTCGATTGCCATTTGTTCGGCAGCCTGCGCACCCTCGGTGCCATGACTTGCCAATAGTATGTTATTTGCTGATTCCATAATTCACCACAGAAAGAAAAGCGGCGCCCGTCTTTACTCGGGCGCCGCCAGTTTACTACTTATTTACAAAGATCAGTAAGAGACATAAACAGCAAAGGCAATTACCAGGGCAAATACCAGAGCCATGAAGTCTTCTTTTCGGTCACTGCCGAAGATCGACAGCGCTGATCCACGATCATATTTATTCTCAGACATTGTGATCTCCTTTTAGACCTTGTCACTAATCAGCATCAGTACCACTACCAGCGACAGGATCGCCTTGGTAGCACCTACGATACCACCGATGACTGCCGGCTGACCGCCTGCCTGCTTCATGGAAGCAACGGTAATTTGCATACCGAGTCCAGTCAGACCAAAGGCAAACAACCAGACAATCCAGTGACGGAATGCCTTAACCTTCTTGGCAGTGTGACGAACAGCCTTATGGGCGTGCTTGAGGATATGGTTGGCATCCTTGGACAGTACCTTGGAGTTAACCAGGCCACGCAGCACATCATCATCGTCGATCGACATGACCTTGCCATTCTCGATCAGGCGACCCAGGGCGGCTTTGCGATCTTCACGCTCAACCTTGCCCAATTCTGACTGCAACGTAGCTTTATCTTCAGCCTTCAGCAGTTTGCTTTCCTTGAAGTCAGTCGTGTTGTTGAAGTACTTGCCCTTGTAGTGATTGGCCGGAGCAAAAATACCGGTAGTGGACAGAGCAAACAACAGGATGAAACCAAGTACGAATACCGGGAACTTGTTGAAAATCACTTCACCAACGTTCACCTGCGCAGCGCCTTCTTCACGGCGCACATACCACACGGCCAGCCACAGAACGATAATCGGCAGAACCAGTACGCGAGTGATGTTGAAGATTTCCGCTACCTTCAGGGTTTCGATACCGTCCGGCTGGAAGGCCAGGGCTGCACCTGCTACCTGAGCAGAGTTAAGGATACCGGTACCGGCCCAGGCACCAAACTGGATGTAGCTCATGCCAAACAGGTGACCGACGATCGGGAAGACGAACATACAGCCGACACCCCAGAGCAGGATGGTGCCGATGGTGTATGCGATTTCAACCGACTTGGCTTGCACAACCGGAGCCGCGGCAACCGTTGCCGACACACCGCAAACACCCATACCGGCTGAAAGTACGCCGCCCATGGAGTTCGGGATGTTGCGACGAGCACCGATCCACAGGGTCATGCCTACTGAACCCAGAACGAAGAAACCAATCATGACGATTGACAGTCCACCCAGGTTCTTCAGCTCTGCCGCACTATAAAGTGTACCCAGCAGAATAACACCGGTCTTCAGGCCCAGGCGTGACAGGCGCACACCGTTTTGTGCCCATTCCGGGACCTTGAATACATTGACAACAATAATACCGGCCAGAATGCCCAGAACAACGTAGTTCAGGCCAAGCAGCTTGTGTATGTATTTGCCAGTCTCACCAACCTTGCCCATTGCGTGACTGACTACTGCCACTTCCGGCGCAACGAACCAGCGCACCAGCATGGCAATCAGCAGAATGAACATGCCACCGGCGATGGTGGATGAGTAGTAGTCGAAATGTCCCTCTTTATGGCTGCCAAAAAGCTGCCAGGCGCCGAGCACCGCTGAGATTACGCCAAAGTAAAGCGGCAGCGTAGTCAGCTCGCTCATCATTTTATATTTCTTACCCATTGCGAGATGCTCAAGATAGCCATTCATCATGCCGCTCTGTGCTAGATACCAGATCGCGAGCAAGACAATGCCTATTATGAGCAACGCGGGTGACTTCTTGGTATACACCATCGTTGTTTTCTCCTATGTGATGATCATCATTATCGTGTTTATAAATTTCATAGGCGGCTTATCTAGATAGTCTGTTTTTATTATTGTGCTAACTATTTTTATCGCCGCACACTTAATATCTGTTCTAACGCAATAATACAATCACGCTATGACAATATAATTACCTACTAATTAACTAATATATAATGAAATTCAGTGGTTATAGGCGATATCGGCAAATAATTATTTCATCGTCTCGACAGACGGTATGAATGCGTTGAAATCCGTCCAGGTTAACTTTTTTATTGACATCGCAGCCAGACGCAGTGTCAGGACTGTTTTTTGTGCTGCAACATTGTCGGGGGTGGCAATTCTTGTCCGTATTTGCGCATCCTGAGCCTCAACCCCTGTCGCATTCCTTGCATTCCAGCTCTGTGCCGAGGTGCCGGACACGACCCTTTTCTGTAATTACCCACGGGCGACTTGTCCATGGCGGGTTGTGGCGCAGATGCTGCGTATGGCCGCAGGCGAGATCTGCAACCCAGTAGCCTTCCTCGTCCTGATGGTAGTTAATGATTTTCTGCTTCACACCAAAGATCGTAATGGAAATGAATTTGCCAGGGAATGGTGGTTTTCGCGCCATATTATTTACTGGTGTCCTGCTGGCGAATGGTCTTGCCTAAAGTTTGGGCAGCCGAGGTATAATCCCGGTTCTTCATCCACCGTAATGGAGGTTGAGTGTTGGCTGCAATCCGTATCAAGTCCTGGCTTGGGCTGGTTGGTCAGCTGTTTACACGAACCCGGGTCGGGCGCGCACTGGTGTTCGTGAGCCTTCCCGCCGCCTTGGTGCTGTTCCTTTTTTACAAGCCAAGTTACTCACCTCCTATCTTCGATGCGCAGGTTCACTACAATGAAAATTCGTGGCAGCGTGTTTCTGTTGACGCAGTAATCAATACCGCAGAAGAATTGAATGTCCCCTGGCTGCTGGTGGGCAGCACACCGAACGAAGGCACGTGGAAGTTGTATCGACGCGATCCGGAGCGTGTGATCCCGATGCTGGTGCCGGGCTTTACGCGTGAAGACCGCGATACCTGGTTCAACAATCCAAAAATCCAGACTTACATTGACGAGGAAATACGGAATCGTCCGTATCGCGGCATCGGTGAATTCTTTCTCTATGATGGCCAGGTCAATACGCCGGTCGTCAAGCGCGTGGTGTCGCTGGCGCTGGAGCGCAACCTCGTGTTGCATGCCCGCTCCGACCCCAACGCGCTTGGCCAGTTATTCAAACTTGGTCCCGAGCTACGCATACTCTGGGCGCATGCAGGCGTGTTTACCCAGCCTGAGACAATCAACAAGATGCTGAATCGGTATCGTAATCTGTGGCTGGAGATATCCCATCGTGGAGATATCGCGCCGCGAGGGAAGCTGGATCCGCGCTGGCGCGAGTTGATCTTGCGTCATCCGGATCGGTTTATACTGGGCAGCGGTACCTACAATGTTGAATACTGGTACCAGTTCCGCACTTTCCTCAGTAAGTATCGTGGATGGTTAAAAGAGTTACCGCCCGATGTCGCCGAGAAGATTGCCTTTCGCAACGGCCTGGCGCTGTTCAATCTCATGCATCTTGCGCCGGAAGTGGCAAAGATTCGGGATATCTGAGGAAATACAGATCAGAAATAGTCCTGGCGACTACTCATCCTATCAGTGAATTGATTCGGTCCAGCAGGGCAGCTTCATCGGGCGGTTTGACGAAGAAGTCGACCGCGCCTTGTCGCTTGGCCCAGACCCGGTCCGTTTCCTGATCCTTGGTAGTGAGAATAATAACCGGGATGTCCTTGGTGTCTGCACCGGTAGTCAATTTACGGGTCGCCTCGAAACCGCTCATCCCGGGCATCACCACGTCCATGCAAATCAGTGCCGGTTTTTCACTGGCTGCTTTCTCAATACCTTCTTCACCACTACCGGCAGAAATCACCTGGTGACCTGCGGATTCCAGAATTTTCTTTGTCGCGGTCATCATCGTCGTGGAGTCATCAACAACCAGTATTTTTGCCATGCCAGGTCTCTTTATTTGGTTTTATTGGATAAGCCTAGTAATAAAGGTAGTTTACCCGTAGCGAACTGCAATAAATATTTCTATCCCGCACGGAACAATTCTGCCTGCATTCAGGCGACCGTATCGGCGAATTCGTCGGCAAACTTTTTCACTTTGTCCCAGTCAGTATATTCATGGTTCGCCGAGGTATCGGTATTCATGCGGGTTTTTTGCGCTATTTTCTTCATAATCATGCGCGTGATGAAATTGTATTTGCGATAATCAAGGGCCCCGGCAAAGCTCCTGAAGATGGCAGGTTTCCAGCCCGAGTCGCTAATGAATTTTTCAAGCCAACTCGTTTGAAAGCCACCACCTGCCTCAGCCATGGAAACCGAAACAAAGGCGGAAGGTAATTTCTGCAACAGCTGGCAGTGGGTACGGGCAAACGAAACAATATACTTCTGGTACTTCATACTTCGGACCGAAGCTGCGACGATAATGGCTTCGTAAGTCTCGGGTGAAAGATTTCGCGGCAGACGTTTGCCAAATACGATATCCACCTCATTGCCCCGTTCACGCAATCGCTTCGCAATAAATTCCGCGATTTTTTGAGTCTGGCCGTAGCCGCTACCGTAAACAATAAGAACCTTTGCCATGGGGGGAGACTCCTTAAGTTTTCCAAATCACCAGGGGAATAATACCGCCTTCCTTGTCGATATCCTTGATGCGCGTCAACCGGGGTAAGGGAATATCGCTGGCACCGCTGACCGTTGTCTGCAACGATATCGCAATTCATGGTTCCGACGCAGTTCAGGGCAATCCGATGCTTGGGCTGCCCCGGGATCGCGCTTGCCGTTGATACTTATATATATAGCAGCATGTTGAATAGGGATTACCGGTTCCCGGAGCAAACGAGAATTGTCCAACGTGTTTAAGAAAACGCTTATTGCCATATTCCTGTTGTGCTGGCTGGTGCTCGCGATCAATCCTGTCGACCGCGGAATCTGGATGCTTGAAAATGTACTGGTAGTGTCAGTTTTTCCGGTAGTGCTGTGGTTAGACAAGCGCTACGTCTTCAACAACCTGACATTTCTGAGTCTGACGCTGTTTGTAATCCTGCATCTGTTTGGCGCCAATACGACCTACAACGCAATGTCCTACTTCAACTGGTTCTCGGACTGGCTCGGCCTCCAGCGAAACTACTATGACCAGGTCATCCATTTCCTGTTCGGTCTCATGGTGTTTGCTTCGTTTTTCGAGATCTTCTATCACCAGGGTCACTCGCGCAGGTTGAGCTATCTTGTCGCGCTGCTTTTCATAACAGCCATTGGCTCTTGGTACGAGATACTGGAATGGCTGGCGATGGTGCTTTTCTGTCCGGGCACCGGGCTTGAGTGTTTCGAGGGCGTTACCCAGGGAGACTTGTGGGATACACAGAAGGACATGGCTTATGCGGTGGTGGGTGCCAGCATAGCGATGTTGATGCACAGTATGTGGGGCAAGCGTCGCCAGAGCGACATACAGCTCAGATAGTAACCGGGTACCTAGGTTTGTTGCCAAATTCCATTTAAAATGTATTTTTTACTGTTGGCCACTATGTTCAGGCGTACGCGGTCGACCGTATCCGGTTAGCAGGGGTCAAGATGACAAGAATCAAGATATTTATTTTTCTGTTGCTGTGGTCTGCAGCATTACCAGCCGCAGAGCTGAAGACCTTCGAAATAGAAACCGAAGGCGGATCATTTACCGTTACGCAGGATATCCCAGAATATTTTTTCGGACAGTACAGCCCCCTGCCGGTATCAATGGAAGCAGGCGGCCTGGAGCTGGTAAAGAGTCGCAACCCGGCCAGCCAGCATTGGCTTGTGTCGCAAGACAGGGCAAGAAAATTTACCTGGGGCGTTATCGTGAAAGACGGCAAGATCGAGACAGAAAAGGTTACGCCCGCCAATGTCGAGTACCGGCCATATGAAAAAATGCGGTTGATACTCCAGTACGAGGATGGCGCACTAGAGGCCATGCAAATGTATCGTGCAGTCTCCGGGAAATACGGTACAAGAATAGTTATCGGGCGTTATCTGAAAAATGCAAAAAAATAGCACGGGCAAATAATACGGATGGAGCAATGAATAAATTGAACCTCGGTCTGAGTATTTGTTCGTTGGTGTTGCTAGTCGTGTGGCAGACGGGTGCCATTGCTGCTGAGGAAACCGTCGAGTTATCACCTCGTACCGGCGCGACAATTCAGCTAGTTTTGATACCGACGGATAAA
>JAJDNE010000118.1 GCA_022340825.1 Acidiferrobacterales bacterium
ATACTCGGTATCGATCTGAATCGTGTCAGTCATACCGAGCGACTGGTGTCGGCGCTAGGCGCCTTTTCCGGGATCCTGCTGGTGGTCCTGACCAGCATGTATTTTGTACCGGGGCCGGGCGCCTTTATGATAGTCGCCTCCATGGGCGCATCGGCGGTGCTGCTGTTTGCAGTTCCACATGGCGCGCTGTCGCAGCCCTGGGCACTGGTTGGTGGCCATTTGAGTTCGGCTGTTATCGGCGTCGCCTGTGCAACCTGGATTCCTGATGCCTGGTTGGCGGCGCCGGTCGCCGTAGGCCTGGCGGTTGGTGGCATGCATTACCTGCGCTGCATTCATCCACCCGGCGGGGCGACGGCGCTGACCGCAGTGGCCGGCGGCGCGGCGGTGACTGACCTGGGATTTGGCTACATTGTTACGCCTGTATTAATCAACGTTGCCGCGATACTGGCGACCGCCATCGTCTTCAATTATTTCTTTGCCTGGCGTCGATACCCGGCTTATCTCGCGCGCCGCCGTGCGCCGGCGCCATCACCCGTGAGCAGCGAAGAAGGGGATGTTGTTGCCCGGGAAGACTTTGTTTATGCGTTGAGCGAAATCGATTCGATTATTGACGTTACCGAAAGTGATCTGATGGCGATTTATGATCTTGTGATGCAGAGTCGCGATAGTCACCGGTTTAATCCTGACAAGCTCCGGCTGGGCCACTACTATAGCAACGGCAAATACGGGGATTTGTGGTCCGTACGGCGAATTGTCGACTGGGCGGTAGAACCGGGCTCATCGGACCGGCGACTTATCTACAAAGTCGTGGCGGGAGCCGACCGACGTACCTCGGGCGTGGATTCGGTTAGCAGCTTTGCGCGCTGGGCAAGATACGAGGTGATTCGTGACGAAGACAACTGGCGCAGAGTGCAGGAATTGGCCTGACGCACACCGGCCTAAATGCAATGATCCAGCGATGCCATAGCGTGCGAAATTTAAAAAATATTTTTTTATCCCCCTATCTTTTACTAAGCCTCACTTCACTGATCTGGGCAGGTAACTTTATTGTCGGCAGGGCATTGCGCAGTGACATTTCAGCGATTGAACTCAACCTCTGGCGTTGGCTGCTGGCCCTGGTAATTCTCTTGCCCCTGGGGTATCGACAACTGTCACAGAACTGGCGCCTGCTGATCCAACACTGGCGCCTGCTGTTGTTGCTGGGGTTTACCGGTATTGCCGCATTCCATACCAGCGTTTATACCGCGCTCAAGACCACTACTGCCGTTAACGCAGTCCTGTTCCTGTCCCTGTCACCGATATTGATTGTCATCGGCTCCGGAATCAGCCGCAAGGATTCGATTACCAGAATCCAGCTTCTGGGTATCCTGACTTCACTTTCCGGCGCAGTGGTTCTTGTTGCTCACGGCGAACTCGATACCCTGACCGGGCTGCATTTTTTCCGGGGCGATCTCTGGATGCTGTTTGCGGTGACTATGTGGTCGGTGTATTCCGTTCTGCTGAAAAGCAAGCCGAAAGAACTGCCTCAGTTGAGCCTGCTGGTTGGTAGTATTGTCTCCGCCGTGGCGATGCTCGTCGTCATGTTTCTTGTATTGCAGCAGGGCAACACAACCGTGGTCTGGTCTCTGCGGGTGTTTTCAGGATTGCTGTATGTAAGTATCTTTGCATCCATTGTCGCGTTCCTTTTCTGGAATCGTGGTGTAGCCGAGATCGGTCCGAACCGGGCCGGCGTGTTTTTGCACCTGATGCCGGTGTTCGGTGCACTACTCTCTGTCATCATCCTGCAAGAAGGGATTGCTATATATCACTTGGCGGGTGCAGCCCTGGTATTCACCGGCATCGCCATCACAACGAGAACAGCAAAATAGGTTCCGGAGGAGACTACGTGGGGAGCAACCATCATTTCTTGCCTCTGGTCCTCGTCATATCAGTGCTATTCGGCGCACACGCCGAGGCGCGTAAACCACAATTTCCGGGCATTTTACTGAAAGATCAGTCGATCGTGATTCAAGACCATGAACGTACCTATGATTTGTACGTACCGACGAAGCTGGGTACCAGTCCGCGACCCCTGGTGTTGCTGTTGCATGGTCATATAGGTAACGCTGATGTCATGACTGGCGAAAACCGCAAGGCAGCACCGTACAAGGTATGGCTCGATATTGCCGAGCGGGAAAAACTGCTGGTGCTGATACCGGATGGTGTTGAAGGATCGAAGGGGCACCGGGGCTGGAACGATTGTCGTGCCGATGCCACCAGCAATCCAACGCTTGATGACGTCGCCTTTATTGATACTCTCCTGAACTCATTGAGCAAAGCCTATCCCGTTGATGCGTCGCGATTGTATGTAACCGGAACATCCAATGGAGGCGGCATGACTTATCGCCTGGCCATCGAACGTAGCGACCGCTTTGCGGCAGCGGCCCCGATTGTTGCTGCCCTGCCGAAGAATAGCGAGTGCAAAGCCGCGCCTGACAAACCGATATCCATCCTTATAATGAATGGCACCAGGGACCCGCTACTACCCTACACCGGTGGGCAAACAGGAAATAGCAAGGCTGAGCGCGGTGAAAGCCTGTCTACCCGCGAGTCGGTGCGATACTGGGTACAGCAGAATGGCTGCAACACGCTACCTGAAGTTCACGATCTGGCTGACAAGAATGAAAAGGACAATAGCCGGATTCACGTTGAACACTTCGGGAAGTGCCGCGACGGGGTCGATGTATTTTTATATGAAGTACGCGGCGGTGGACATACCGAGCCAAGTCTCAGCGAGCACTATCGGCGTCTGTACAAGCGCATCGTCGGGCCGCAAAACCGCGACATTGAAATGGCTGACGAAGTCTGGGCATTTTTCAGGAACAGGCAGCGGCAGGCTGACTGAAACATGAAATATCCGAACAATGAATCATCCAATTTCTGAGAGTTAATATGAACCAGATGTACGTGGTACTGCTGGTTGCCGCCATTGCGCTAATCATGACTCACGTGGTGCCTTCCATCCCCTCAGTCCGGTCGAGAATCGTTGCCGCCATTGGCGAGGGCGCATTCAGCGGAATCTACTCCCTGGTTGCCGTTGCTTGCATCGCAGCCATGGTGTGGGCGTTTAATCGCGTGCCCCAGGATTTTCTCTGGGTGCCCGGCCCCGGGCTGAGACATCTCCCGGTATTGTTGATGCCCCTGGCGTTGCTGCTGATGGTGACCGGGCTACTAACACCTAATCCTGCCAGCTTCGGCAGGGAAGGGCAGCTTCAGGAAAAAATCCCGGCAACAGGCATTGTCCGCGTTACCCGGCACCCGTTTTTGTGGGGAGTCATTTTATGGTCAATTGCCCACGTGCTGGCCAACGGCGATGTTGGCGCCGTACTATTTTTTGGCGGCTTCCTTGGGTTGTCGGTGGCCGGTATGGCAGGTCTCGATAAAAAGCGTGCGGTTAAATACGGAGAATCATGGCAACGTTTTATCGACGTTACTTCCAGCGTGCCGTTTCTGGCCATCGTCGGCGGCCGTAACAAGCTAATCTTCAGCGAGATCGGCTGGATGAAACTGGTTATTACGGTCGTGCTTTATTTTGCACTGCTGTTCAGTCATCGCTGGCTGTTTGGTGTCTCGCCTTTATAAAAGCCCATGGATCACACACGCTATCTGGATAGTACGCCTTATGTCACGAAAGACGGATCAGTCATCCGTGAGCTAATGCACCCTTTGTACCATGGCTGCCGGAACCAGAGCCTCGCCGAGGCAACGGTGGCAACAGGGCAGAAGACCCAGCTGCACAAACATCACACCTCCGAAGAGCTGTACTTCATTACCAGCGGGCAGGGGCGCATGACCCTCGGCAATAAACAGTTTGATGTACGTGTCGGCGACACGATTTGCATTGCACCGGGTACTCCGCATTGCATTGAAAATACCGGGAGCCAGGACCTGGTTATTCTGTGCAGCTGCGCACCGGCCTACCGCCACGACGACACTGAACTACTGAGCGAGTAGGTCAGTTCGGCGTCGAATATCGTCAACTACCGGAACGACGGTCCGGTATTGTGACTGACCCAGGCGACACTATTTATCCGCGATTCCGGCGTAGGCTACTGAATTTATTCACATTCCGGCACAGGCTTTCTAACTTCAGCATATTGGCACATCTTGTGCTTAGTCCCTGTAAATCAATGAATTAGGGACGACACATGTTGTACAAACAGAGCCGGTGGCGAATCGCAAGGGTCGTGGCGGCGCTTGGTCTGGCGGTCTTTTCCATGGCGGCGCAGGCGGAGCTCTATGTCTACGAGATGCCCGACGGATCACGGATGGTGTCGAATCACCTGATCAGCAACAAATACTACAAGCTGATCCGCACCGGTCAGACGCCCAAGGGTATGGGGGCGCTACTCGCCAGCCGGAACCGCCAGTTTTTTCGAACCGACTCCTCGGCCTACGACTCGATAATTCATCAAACTGCCAAACAGCACAGGGTCGATATCGCGCTGGTCAAGGCAATCATTCACGCCGAATCGGCCTTTAACCCCTACGCCACGTCGAACAAAGGTGCGCGGGGCCTGATGCAGTTGTTGCCGGCTACAGCGGCACAATACGGAATTCGTGACCTGTACGATCCGGAGCAGAACATCAGTGCCGGCGTCCGGCACCTGAAATACCTATTGAAGAAATACCGCTATAACAATCGCCTCGCCATCGCTGCCTACAATGCCGGCGAGACTGCGGTGAAGCGCTATCAGGGAATCCCTCCTTACAATGAAACACGCACCTATGTAAAAAAGGTACTCCGTTACAAAAGCCGTTACGCATCGCTGGATCAACCCGGCGCCTGATATTCAATCGGCCATCGCGGTTTAATCCGTGTTATTCGGTGGCGACGCCATGCTAAGATTAAAATCATCCTAGTGATTAGCCCGGCAATATCTGTTGTCGGGCTGTTTGATTGTGCCGGAAGTGCCCTTGTGTTGCTGCCTGCAGAATCAGGAATTCCAGTTCTGTATGTTTCATCGACTACGACAATCTGACCACGAGTTTCTGTCTGCCAAACGCTGGAAAACCCGGCTCGTATTCTGGGTGGGTGCTGTCGCGATCGGCACCGCTGCAGCGGGGTTTGCAGTAGGCGCGAGGTATGCCGAGAAGTTATTTCACCTGGGGACCGATCGCTATTACTGGTTGCCGCTGATCCTGACACCGGCGGGCCTGGTGGCTGTCGCATGGTTCACCCGAAAATTTATTCCCGGCGCAGAGGGTAGCGGCATCCCCCAGGCTATTGCCGCGCTGACATCGCGGCATGAACCTCATCGAAAGGTGCTGCTGTCGATGCGCATCGCGATCGGAAAAATTTTCACCACCCTGATTGGTCTAGCCTGTGGCGCATCCATTGGTCGCGAGGGGCCAACGGTGCATGTCGGCGCGGCAATCATGTATTCCATTGGTCGCCTGGCACATTTCCCGCGACATGACCTTGAGCGGGGCCTGATCCTGGCCGGTGGTGCGGCAGGGGTTGCCGCTGCGTTCAACACGCCGCTTGCCGGTATTCTTTTTGCTATCGAGGAAATGAGCCGGTCCTTTGATGAAAAGAGTAGTGGAACCATGTTCTTGGCGGTGGTGCTGGCCGGTGTTGTCGCCGTTGCCTGGTTGGGTGAATACACTTATTTCGGTCATACCGAGGCGGCTCTGTTAGCGGCGACAGACTGGATCGCTGTCGCAGTGTGCGGTGTCGCGGGTGGCTTGCTCGGGGGCATCTTCTCCCTGGTCCTGATCAGTGGTAATCGACGTCTTCGTCCATATGTCAGCCGGTTCCCGTTGCGTGTGGCTGCTATTTGCGGCATCACCGTCGCCGTTGCCGGCGTGCTGTCGGGCGGGGCGGTATTTGGTACCGGTTACGAAGAGGCAAGCAAACTGGTGACCGGTGTGGATGAAGGCAGCGTGTACTACCCGTTCCTGAAAATGTTGGCGACGGCGGCATCGTATTTCAGCGGTATCCCCGGAGGAATTTTTGCACCGTCTCTTTCCACTGGTGCCGGCCTCGGCCACCTGCTGAGTCTCGGTATGCCAGATGTTCCCACGACCGCGGTAGTGATACTGGGAATGGTCGCCTATTTTTCAGGCGTTGTGCAGACACCGATTACCGCATTCGTTATTGTGATGGAGATGACGGACAACCGTTCTATCCTGTTACCGCTCATGGCGACATCGTTCATCGCCTATGGTGTATCACGCATCATTAGCCCCCAGCCCATTTATCGCACCCTTGCCGAGGCGTTTGTCTGGCAGCCACCGGAAGAAGAAACGGAGCAGAAGCCGGACGCGGAAGACAGTCTGTCGGAAGGCAAGGGCAATGAAAATGAGGTAAAATAGGTTTTTTTATTAGCGGGCATCTTTTTTAGCTCGCCCACCAGGCTTGGCGATCATGAGTAACGAAGTAACCGGTATGAATTCCAAAGAAGCACGCATACTGCGTGCGGTGCGCAAGGCCCTGACTGGCATTGTTAAAGACACGGCTACCGCGCCAGGCATGAAGCACCCGCTTTCCGATGGTACCGTTGAGGACATTAGGCAGTGCCTTGGCC
This sequence comes from Acidiferrobacterales bacterium, assembly GCA_022340825.1. Taxonomy (GTDB): domain Bacteria; phylum Pseudomonadota; class Gammaproteobacteria; order Acidiferrobacterales; family JAJDNE01; genus JAJDNE01. The sequence goes on from JAJDNE010000118.1 coordinate 6,570, forward strand.
TGATCGCCGCGCGTGAGCAGGAGCTGATGCTGGAAGCCGGGATTGAGAACGGCGCAAGACCTCACTTCACCGATGACCCCAGGGCGCAGAATGCAGTGGTGGTACCGATCAGTCGACCTAAAGGTAAAAAGAAAAAAGACGAAGAATAAAAAACGGCCGCGGTAGCGGCCGTTTTCAGTTTGGCAGACCGGTACCTATTGATTGCCCCCGAGTTCCAGCAGCAGATCATTCAGGCGCCGAACAAAGCTGGCCGGATCGTCCAACTGGCTGCCCTCGGCCAGCATCGCCTGGTCAAACAGGATATTGCTCCAGTCATCGAATCGCTCGCCGGCGGCTTCATCGTTAAGGCGTGCAACAAGTGGGTGCTCGGGATTGATTTCAAGGATCTTTTTGGTCGCGCTGACAGCGTGACCCGCTTCCTTGAGAATGCGCTCCATGTTGGTACCCAGGTCCGCACTGTCGGCAACCAGGCAGGCAGGCGACGTTGTCAGGCGATGACTGATGCGAACCGCTTTGACTTTTTCGCTCAAGGTATTTTGCATGCGTTCAACCAGATTCTTGAACTCGGTTTCCGCCTGTTTCTCCTTTTCGCTTTCATCCTTGTCGGCCAGTTCACCAAGATCCAGGTCGCCCTTGGTTACCGACTGCAATTCCTTACCGTCGAATTCGTTGAGGTGATTCGCCACCCACTCATCGATGCGGTGGTGCAACAGCAATACCTCGATATCTTTTTTGTTGAAAATCTCCAGGTGCGGACTGTTTTTGGCGGCGCTGAAACTGTCGGCAGTAACATAATAGATTTTATCCTGACCTTCCTTCATGCGCTCGACATAATCGGCAAGCGAAACATCCTGCTTGTCGCCATCACTGTGAGTCGAACTGAAGCGCAATAGTCTGGCGATCTGCTCGCGATTGCCAACATCTTCGACAACCCCTTCCTTGATCACGTCGCCGAACTCTTTCCAGAATTTTGCATACTTTTCGTTGTCATTTTTCGCCAGACTTTCGAGCAAGCCCAGCACCTTCTTGGTGGAGCCGGCACGCATGGCATCGATATCCTTGCTGTGCTGAAGGATTTCGCGCGAAACATTTAGTGGCAAATCATTGGAATCAATAATGCCTCGGACGAATCGCAGGTAATTCGGCATCAGCTGTTCAGCGTCGTCCATGATAAACACGCGTCGTACATAGAGCTTGATCCCGTGCTTGCTGTCACGATCGAACAGGTCAAACGGCGCGCGTGCCGGAATGTAAAGTAGCGAAGTGTATTCCTGGTTGCCTTCGACGCGACTGTGAACATGCGCCAGCGGATCTTCAAAATCATGACTCACATGCTTGTAGAATTCGTTGTACTCTTCGTCACCGATTTCACTCTTGGGTCTTGCCCATAGTGCAGAAGCGCTGTTAACTGTCTCGTTCTCTCCCTTATCCGCCTCAGCCTTCATGATGATGGGGAGGGTGATGTGATCCGAGTATTTCTTGATGATGTGGCGCAGACGATAGCCATCGAGAAACTCGTCCTGGTCTTCGCGCAGGTGCAATACCACTTCGGTGCCGCGCATCTTGCGCTCCACCGTCTCAAGCGTGTATTCGCCCTTGCCGGTGGATTCCCAGCGTACGCCGTGTTCGGCCTTCAAGCCTGCACGACGACTGGTGAGGACAACCCTGTCGGCAACGATAAAAGACGAATAAAAACCGACGCCGAACTGGCCGATGAGCCTGGCGTCCTTCGCCTGATCGCCGGTGAGGGAGTTAAAGAATTGTTTAGTACCTGATTTGGCAATGGTTCCGATGTGTTCGATCACTTCCTCGCGGTTCATGCCAATACCGTTATCGGTGATCGTTATGGTGCGCGCATCCTTGTCGTAGTCGACATGGATTATTAAATCAGAGTCGCCTTCATATAGCGCGTCATCGCTGATGGCCTCGAACCGCAGCTTGTCGGCGGCATCGGCAGCATTGGAAATCAGCTCACGAAGGAAAATTTCCTTGTTGCTGTAGAGCGAGTGGATCATCAGATCCAGTAGCTGGTTTACTTCCGTCTGGAAGCCAAGGGTTTCTTTGTGTGCTTCTACACTCATGGCTTGCTCCTGATAATTATTCGGTTTCGGTCGTTCAGATAGGGGTTTTCCGGCGCGGATTCAAGACCTAGTGAGATCGGGCATCGGCAATATCGACCCTGGCAAAACGTTGAAGAAGCAGGGACCGGGTGTGATCAGTGACTTCATCGACGCCGGGGATACCGGACACGGTTTCGCGCGGCTCGCCGCTGATACGCAGCCGGACAGCTGCTGGAGAATAGTGCCTGGCGAGTAGATAGCTTGCATCAATCTGTCCGGGACGAACCCGCGGTAGTGTTTCCGCGAGTGCCTGCGCCTGGTCTACCTCGATGCCCTTGAGCAAAGTGCGTAGCTGGGCGCGCACAAGCTCGCGTGTAGAATCACACACCATGTGATAAATATGCAGCGCGCTGGCGAGCATTGACTGATCGAAGTCATCGCGATCCTGGAAGTAAGTCAGGGCTGGAAAATAACCCAGCTTCTCCTGGTCGACGACGATGGAGACTGCCTCCGCCAACGTTGCGCCTATGCCGGATACGAGTTCGCCAAATTGCTGCTCCAGCGCGTCATCGGAGAGGGTAACCACCAGCTCGACAGTAACCGGAGCGGTGGTCATTGGCGGCCTGCGCCGCGGGAACCGAGTAGAGCTGCTATGCGCTCAAAGATGGGCGTAGTCACGGGCTCGATCTTCTTCCTCATCAGCGTGCCTTCCGCGGTAGTCTTGGCAAATATTGGTGTTACCAGGTACTCATTGACGCGCGACAGCAACAGCAATGCTTCCGCTTCTGCGCTCGCATCAGGAACTACCGAGCGAATCTCGGTATAGGTCTCGCACTGGTCGCCGTCGCATAAAATTCGGGTTTCACTCACCAGTTGTTCGATATCCTCAGCGTGCGTCGGATTGGGTCGGGCCGGGGCAAAGTAGTTTCCAACGGAATTCAGAAGCGCAACCACAACATCCTGGTTTGCGGGTTTACGCAAGATCGCCTCAGCTGCGGCAAGAAAGGTTTGGCCTTCCGAACGCAGCGATTTGATCAGGGTGGCTGCCAGCGCGTTGCCGTTTTCGGCAAGGACCGCAAGCGCGTCTGCAAGTGTCTCACTATCGGCTCGCGCCGGTTTGGGTTCAGGCAGGCGGTCCGGTATCGCCTGCAGAAAGCCGACACGATAGGCGTTCTTGCGTGCTCCACTGGTCCAGATCTTTTGCTTCTCATCTTCCTCGATCAATCCGGGCTGCAATATCAACCGGATGGTATCCATCATCACCTGCGGTTCAGTTTCGAAGGCGAGATGTTCAACCAGGTGTTGTGCCAGCACCTTGCCCATATCGCCGGCAACGACAGTCGGACTTCCGAGCATGCGTCGGGCATTGTCGGAAATCGGGTCGGCCCACCATGCACGGCGGGCCAGGTCGTCGGTTAGCCCCGGTGCATTGGCCACGGCGACAACCGCCTCCGGTTCGCCCAGCATGAGGAGTTCGTTCAGTCCCTGGTCACGGGCCTGTCCCATGCGGGTCCAGCGCTTGAGGAACACCGGGTAGCCACCGGGTGATCCAAGTACATGACCCGAGAGCATTTCGCGAACCTTTTTCAGGTACTGCTCCGGTTTACAGTCAGGGTTCAGGCTGACCCTGGATTCATCGCTACCGGAAAGGGCGTGAACAGTCATGCGCGCTTCATCAATGCGAATCGCTTCGATACCGCTGTGTAGCAATACATTCAGTTTCAGGGTGTCTTCGCTGGTAAGACTCAAGGTTCTGTAAAACTCGTCAGGTGTTTCGGGTTAAAGAGCGGGCTGCGTGTGGAAGTCAATGCAGGCCGCCGGCGGTAGCCGGACAGGCTCAGTTCAGCTGGATGCGCGTTCCCCACGGTGTCGGCAGTTTGCCTTTGACTAGCCACACTACTGGAAAATGGGGTTCAAGCTTGGGAAATTCACCTTCTGCGTCGGTAAAATATACCAGCAGGTCCGGTTGGCGATCGCGGTTACGGGTCCAGTCGAACACCGGTTGAAAATCGGTGCCACCGCCGCCGTGCAGGGTATCGGGCAGTTCAATTTCTTCCCATGGCTCAAATTCCCAGGGACCGTCTTCCGCCAGTTCGGCATCACATGCCAGTACGGTGATGCGAGCCCGCATCTGCCCCTTGATGGCATTGACCTCGGAGACAAATTCACTGATTTCTTTCTCGCCAATGGAGCCACTGGTATCGAGGGCAACGACCAGGTCCGTCTGGGCGCTGCGCAGGCTGGGCATGATGGCATCGCCCTCGCGGCGGCTACTGGGTCGGCTGTAGCTGTAGTCGTCGCGGGCAATACTGGTCATGTAGCGGGCAAGCAGCATCCGCCAGGGCAGTTGCGGTTGCAGCAGGTGATCCACCAGGCGCGCCAAGGCGCCACCGAGTTTGCCGGCCTGCATTGCCTGCTGTGCAGCGCCGGCCAGTCGTTGTTGCCACTGCACCGCCAGGGCGGCACGTTCCGATTCGGTGAGTGGTGGTGGTTGGGATGCGCCGCCGTCAGCCTGGTCAGGTTGCGCCTGTTGATCATGGTCGCCGCCACTGTCGCTGCCGGAGGAAGACTGTTCACCACTACCATCGCCGTCACCGTCATCCGGTTCTTGGCCGGACTGTGGCGCGTTGTTGTTTTCCGGCGGTGGTGGTTGATCGGGTGATGCCGGTGGTGGCGGTTGGTTGCCCTCACCATCGCTTTCGCTCTCGTCGTAGAGGTGCTGGTCGTGCGGCTCCTGTTCGGGATTCTCGTCGAGCAGGGGATAGATCTCTTCTGCTGTCATGCCATCGTATTCCTGCAGTACCAGCGCATCTGGCGTTGGTTTCAGGCCATCGCTGATCAGCAGGGGGTTGATGGCAAAATCACAGGCCACGTCCCAGCGATGTTTATCGCGATGTTGGCGCCGGGCAAAGTGTGACAATGCGCAATGCATGGCCTCGTGTGCTAGTACAAACTGGGTCTGGTCGAGGCTCAGCTCGCTGATGTATTCCGGGTTGTAATACAGGGTGCGCGCGTCAGTAGCCGTGGACTTGCACCACTTGGGGTCGCCCGCTTTCATCGGTAGTCGTAACACCAGCGCGCCCAGAAACGGTTTGTCCAGAATCAGGCGCGTTCGTGCCGCACTTAATTTCGTTTCAATGTCGTCAGACATGGGTCGGTGATCACGCGTCGTAGAGCATGACGTCCGCGACGTTCTTGGCCCAGTTGGCGAACTGGGGCACGGCAAAGATCTTTTCGCCGATAGCGCGATGCATGTCCGATACCAGCATTACGCCCATCTCTCGCTGCGGGAAGCGTCCGGCGTAGTCAAGAATATGACCCAGTGCCTCGTTGGCATTTTCGGTATCCTGCGCGCGGATCGAACGTCCCACCAGTGCCGCTGCCACGGCGTACTGCAGATCAGTCTCTTTCGGCACCGGTACCGACTCATCACCGCTGGTGATGGCATCAATATCCGGCAAGTTGTCGAGATTGTCGACGAACGCCTTGAGCTCGATACCGGCAGCGGGGCCGACGCACGCCTGCAACGCACCCAGTAACAGCTCGTTCTTGTGCTCAAATTTCTTTAGCGCACGGTGTGCAAATTCCCACGAGCGCGGCGACGGAAACGCCACCGGGTTGTGTGCCGGATCGAAATCAAATAACAGCTCCGGTCGAAAGCGCAGAAAGGCAATGACACGTTCATCAATATCATTGTTATAAGCCCAGAGCACCCAGTCATCTAGGTGGGTTTCGAATTCGAGATGGGAGAATCGATTGGCCAGTGGTGCCGGCATACTGTACGTCACACCTCGATCACCCTGGCGGTTACCGGCAGCAAAAATTGCCCAGCCCTGCGGCACGCGGTATTCACCCAGTCGGCGGTCGAGAATCAGCTGGTAGGCCGCCGCCGAAACTGTCGGTGCGGCGGAGGTGATCTCGTCCAGAAACAGAATCCCTTTATTACCGTGGCGTGTGCTGTCCGGCAGCATCGCCGGTACTGCCCATTCCACCGTATTCTCCGAGCGAAACGGTATGCCGCGCAGGTCCGAGGGTTCCATTTGCGACAGACGAATGTCGATCACCGGCACCTCATGACGTAGACCGATTTCCTGGATGATTTGAGACTTGCCGACACCGGGCGGTCCCCAGAGCATGACCGGTGTGTGGTGCCCCTTTTCGGTACTGAGGAATTCACCGTCAAGGATGGCGAGAATCTGAGCTGGACGCATAACTACTCCGTCGAAAATCCGTTGGCAATGGCGCAAACCGCCAATTCTACAATTTCTGGTAGATTAAGTGATATGGCAATACGCATATAAAGTATAGGCCGATAATGACTGAGTAAAGTCGAGGACAGCAGGAGAGCCGGGAATGGGTCAGGAAATCGTCCAGGAACATTTTAACAAACACGATTTTGCCGAGTTCGAACAACGGCTCCGCGATGAAACGGCATTGCTGCGGAGCTGGTTCAAGGATGGCCGGTTTGCCGAATCCGCGCAAACCGGAGGTTACGAAGTCGAAGCCTGGCTGATCGACGATCAGTGCTTTCCGGCACCGATTAACCGGCAATTTCTGGCCGAGGCCAACAGTCCGCTGGTGGTTCCGGAGCTTTCAACTTTCAACGTCGAGATTAACAGTACGCCAAGGCTGCTGCACAGCGACACGTTGTCCCAAATGCAAGCCGAGCTGGAGCAGACGTGGAGCTATTGTCGAGACAGCGCACGGGCACTTGATGCCGGCATCCTGATGATCGGCATATTGCCTACCGTACGCGAACAAGACCTGACACTGGATCATATTTCACACATGACCCGTTATCGCGCTCTCAATGAGCAGCTGATGCGATTACGTCGTGGTTATCCATTTGAGCTGGATATTGTCGGTCGTGAGTCACTCACCATGACCCACCCGGATGTCATGCTGGAGGCGGCTGCCACTTCGTTTCAGATCCATCTCAAGGTTTCGCTGGCACAGTCGGTGCGATACATGAACGCGGCGATGATACTGTCGGCACCCATGGTGGCGCTCTGTGCGAACTCGCCTTACCTGTTTGGTCATGATTTGTGGGATGAGACCCGGATTCCGTTGTTCGAGCAGGCGGTGTCGGCACGCTCGCCAAAATCCCGTTGGTCGGATCGCGTCACTTTCGGCCATGGATACATACAGCATTCACTGTTTGAGTGTTTTGAGGAAAACACCGTGCGTTATCCAGTGCTGCTACCCGAACGTATGGATGCTGCGCCTGACCGACTCAGCCATGTGTTATTACATAACGGCACAATCTGGCGCTGGAATCGGCCATTGATCGGCTTTGATGACAGCGGTGATCCCCACTTGCGAATTGAGCATCGGGTGGTGCCGGCAGGTCCGAGCGTCATCGATACCATTGCCAACGCCGCATTCTTTTTTGGTTTGGTTCATAATCTGGCTAACCAGGAGGTCGCTCCGGAAAGTCTCCTGGATTTTGGCCAGGCGCGTGCCAACCTCTACCACGCTGCGAAGCAGGGCCTGAACGCACATCTGGACTGGATGGGGCAGCGCCAGGTACCGGTACAAGGGCTACTGCGTGATGTATTGTTGCCGATGGCAAGAAAAGGCCTGGAACGGCAGGAGTTCGATGCCGCCGATATCGATCGGTATCTTGATGTGATCGCCAGGCGTCTCGACACCTGGTGCAACGGTGCCGCCTGGCAACGGGCGTGGGTTGAAAAGCACGGTACCGATATGCAGGCACTCACTGGCGCCTACGCCGAACAGCAGGAAAGCGGTATGCCGGTACACCAGTGGCAGATTTAACCAACACGAATTGAGCAAGCAGAACAGACTATGCTGAATGTAATTGAAAACCTGCCAGAAGGTATTCTGGAACTCGAAGCCAGTGAACTGCATCAGGTCCTGGCGGGGCCCACGCTGATCCACCTTTCCGGTCGACGCGAAGAGCCGTTGTTTGTATCGGTGCTGTTGCACGGTAACGAAGATACCGGTTGGCAGGCCATCCGCGCATTGTTGAAGAAAATGCAGGGAATAGAACTGCCGCGCGCGTTGTCAATTTTTGTCGGCAACGTTAATGCCGCCAGGGAGGGGCGTCGTTTCCTTGACGGACAGCCGGACTTCAATCGCGTCTGGGAGGATGTGCCGGGAAACGAGGCACTACCTGAGCGTAAAATGATGCGGCAGATTGTCGACGACATGCGCGAACGAAAGGTGTTTGCATCGGTTGATGTACATAATAATACCGGGCTCAATCCGCACTATGCCTGCGTGCGCGTCCTTGATAACCATCATCTGCACCTGGCAACGCTATTCTCGCGCACGGTGGTCTATTTTCTTACGCCGGCGGGGGTGCAGACGGCACCATTTGCCGAGATCTGTCCATCCGTCACCATCGAGGCCGGTCAGGCCGGCCAGAGCCACGGGTTTGAGCACACGCTCGCATTTCTCGATGCCTGCCTGCATTTGTCACACCTGCCGGATCATCCGGTGCCGGCGCATGACATCGACCTGTATCACACCGTCGCTGTGTGCAAGGTTCCGCCAGAAGCCAGCTTCGGTTTTGGCGGCGACCAGCTTGACCTCAACTTTGTCGAGGATCTGGATCACCTGAATTTTCGCGAACTGCCTGTCGGCACCACGCTTGCCCGGATACCGGGTGACGAGCTGAAATTGGTGGTGCGTGACGAAAGTGGTGCGGAAGTTACCGCGCGTTACTTCGAGCTCGCCGATGGAGAATTAAGGACTACGTTACCGTTTATGCCGTCCATGCTAGCGATGGACGAAACCGCAATCCGGCAGGATTGTCTGTGTTACTTGATGGAGCGTCACCCGGGAGCATGAGAATCCACGGATGAACATGGTTCGCCTGATACTTTTTCCCGACGATGCGCAATCGCCGATACCGGATCAAAAACTGCTGTTTGATGGTCTGCAATCAGCAGGACTTGTCGGTGTACCCTCAAATCGCGACGCCAATATCTATTGTCCCGGAGATCAGTTCATGAGGTTGCTGACCTTTCTGGGTTGCTCTCCAACGGTTTCGATGGCCGACGAATCAAATGACAACGATAACCCCAATAACTACTACATCGAACTGGCCGAACCAACGCAAGACATCAGCGTGCTGCAGGATGACCGGGAATTTTCACCCAGGTGTCCGCAATGCGGAAAAAGCAATTCGCAATGGCATTCTCCACTTACATCGGCAGCGTCAATATATCGATGCAATGAGTGCGGCATGCAGGCGAAGGCCCATGAGTGGGACTGGCGGCGGCATCTGGGGTTTGGCAGGACATGGCTAAATATCTGGGGCGTACATGACGGTGAAGCAGTGCCAAGCGAGAAATTGCTGGAACTACTGGAAAAATTGACCGGCTTTGTCTGGAACTACGCATACAGCAGAAAGTAGGCGGGGTGTCACGACAGTTGCTCGCTGGTAATATTGGTGGGCTGCGCGTCAGATCGCGGGAGAAACCAATGACCAATAATAACCAGAACAATAAATACTGTATCGAGATCTATGAGCCGGAGGATTACAACGGACCAATACCATTATGTGCCAATTCCATCGGCATTATTGATGGCCCCGAGCGTACCAAGGCGTTTCTGCTTGAACTGATTGATCCGCTTACCATTGAGGCTTTTACATGCACACAGCTGGTCGTCCGCCCGCGCCATGATGACCCCATCGAACGCGTGGCATCCAGCCCCTGTACCGTCGTCATCTATTGCGTAAATCCGGACTGCGCCCTGGATGCCGGTTCTGAATACAAATTTACCGGCATCGTGAATTGGGGTATCGGCAAGATTCGCCCGGTTGAAAACGGCAATCCCTGATTTATTCGTCGATCAGTGCGTCAAGAAACTCATTGGCGCCGGCAAATCGATGGTCGGGTATCTTCGAACAGGCTCGCGCAATCGCATCTGAAATCGACACGGGCACTTCCTCGTTGTAGTTGGTCAACGGGCGATACGGTCGTGACGACAGGTCCTCCGGCGATTTCACCTTTCCATAGGGCAATTTGCCGCTAAGCAGGTAATAAAGCGTGACACCGGCACCATATATATCTGCTCTGGCATCAGTGCCGCTCTTCGTGAAAGATTCCGGTGCCAGGAACAGCAGACTCAATACCTGCATGGCCTTGTCCGGGCCCTGACCCAGCCAGTAACGAATTCGATGGCTGTCGAAGCTGAGCAGGTGAACTGTTTTACTTTTCTTGTTCAGGATAAAGTTCTCCGGACGAATATCCCGATGGATAATATGTTGCTGGTGAATATGCTCCAGAAAATCCAGCATTTGCCTGGCAATAAGTTTCACTTCAGCGAGTGACAATTTTCCCTTCCGACTAACGCGCGCATGCAGGTTTTCGCCTTCCACCGGTTGCAGCACCGAGTACAATGCAGAACGTCGACCGCGGGCGATAGCAGCCGGTTGTGCGATCACCGGGTGCACGATCTGGCGGGAAAGCCACTCATCTCGAACAAAACAATCCACCAATTCGTTGCCGCTCATGAATGCCGGATCAGCAAACTTTAGCAAAACTGTTGAGTCATCAAGCTGGTCTTCGGCGACGTAGTAGTGGGCAAGGCGACCTTTGCGACGACGCTTGTTGATGCGAAACCCGTCAATGGTCTGGCCATCTTCGGGTAGTGCGCGAGCATTCGGATATTGACGTGTCATGCCGACATCGGTGTTGACGTCGGGCAGTTGATCAATGCGCGCCACAGCGATACTGATACGCGACATTGCACCTTTCTCTTTGGCCAGGTTCGCCATGGCTTCTGACATGCGCCCGGCATTATGTTGCCCGATCAGGTTGCTGATGATGGCGCTACCATCCAGCAGCTTGTGAGTGCCGTGGTTGGCAAGGATGATGGTATCCCCCTTGCGCAGATCAACGCAGCGAAAATCCATTTCGATTTCATTTTCGATGCCGCAAGCGCGAGTCAAAACGGGGTCCTGGTTTAACCGTGGTTGTGTGTGATCGCTGGTGAGTTGTTGCAATCGACCGTCGCGAAACAACCAAACGCGGTTGTTACCCGCGTGACCGATAAACAGGTGTGTTCCCTGGATGACCACGGCCGAGAGTGTGACAACATGACGGTTGTAAACGTCAGCACGAACAGACTTGTTTGCCTTGTCGAATCCGGCTCGAATCGATTCTTCGGCGGACCAGTATTCCGGTACTTCCAGGTACTGTTGCTTGAAACTTGCAAGAACCGCCTTCTCCGGCTCATCGTCGGAATTCCCGGCAAGCTCTGATACCGCCAGCAACGCGCCGTAAAACGGTGTATCTTCCGGTGCCAGCCGTTCCATCAGGGCGGCAGAGCCCCAGTCATAGCGGGCGCCCGGGCGATGACTGAGGCCCACATCAATTA
>JAJDNE010000006.1 GCA_022340825.1 Acidiferrobacterales bacterium
TGCCACATCGGCCTTTTTGATCAGTGTGTCTACGTTGTCACCAAGATCGGGGCCAACGGTAACACCGATGCTGCAGGTAACGCTGACGGTGTGCTGACTCAAGGTTAGCGGTCTGACGATAGCATTGATGAGTTTCTCTGCCGCCACTTGCGCCTCGTGATGCTTGTGCAGCCCTTCCAGGATCACGATGAACTCGTCACCGGCAAGGCGTGACACCGTGTCGCACTCTCGCAGACAGGAGCGAATGCGCTCGGCGGTGGTCCGTAAAAGTTGATCACCGGCGGCGTGACCGAGTGAGTCGTTAATCCGTTTAAACTGATCGAGATCGATAAATAATACTGCGACCAGTGAGTCATGGCGCCTGGCGACGCGCAGGGCTTGCGTTAGCCGATCCATCAACAGGCTGCGGTTGGCCAGACCAGTGAGTTCGTCATAGTAGGCCAGCTGGGTCAGGTGTTCGCGCTCTTCAACCCGTTGCGTCACATCTTTGCCGATTGATAAAAAATGGGTGATTGCCCCATCGTCATCAACGATGGGGGTGATGGTCTTGTCTTCATGATAAATCGAACCATCTTTACGACGATTGGTAAATATCCCCCGGTAAGAATTGCCGCAGAGAATAGAGTTCCAGAAATAACGAAAGAACTCACCATCATGTCGGTCTGATTTAACGACTCTCGGCGTTTTTCCGATGAGGTCTTTCTGTTGATAACCACTGATGAGTTCAAACGCCGGGTTGGCAAAACGAATAATGCCGGCGACATCAGTGATGAGCACAGGGTCGGCAAATTTCTGTAGCAAATCATTGTCTGGGTAAACGGCCACATCTACTCCTTGGAGGGATTCCAGGATTTCAACCGTTTCCCCTCAGGCGATTTCGTTATGGTGCAAAACTCAGCCGACATCCTAATGGTTTTTCTCGTATTCGCATTGATTTGCGTCAACGCCTGTTATGCAGGGGCTGGACAATGCTACGACGCACCTTCAGGGCGCGCCTCGGTTGCACCGAAATGGTGAAAATGCGGCAGATTGAGTACGCCCTGTTTGACCTGGTGTCATATTCGTCCACCAGGCCAATAGTGGCAGGGGTAAAAAAATGACTTATTCCTGCAGATTCGGGCTCGTTTTCTGATACCCGGCAAATGGGCTCATTTTTGGCATGGTTGCTGCATTAGTATTTGCTAATACTACTAAAAAAGCTGTACTACCGCCTGGCTGGCGCTAAAAGCAGCGCCATAGTTGGTAAGAGGAGAAGTAAATGACACGGAGCTTATTATCATGGTGTTTTTGCGTCCTGTTTTAATGTCGATGTTCTTCCTGTTTTCGGGTGCAAGCTATGCCCAAAACTGTCTCAATTACATTTCTTCCGGCGCCGAAGCGATAGGCGATCTAGCACTGTGTCGCGCGGCTCATAATGGCGAAGTCAAAGATTTTGCCTGCCAGCGTTTTCAGGACGAGGACCGCATGTATACGGTGCTCTACGATGGTGGTACCCATCCGCAGGCGATCTACGCATCGAATATAGGTGGTATCGACTCTGTCCAACTTGTCTGGAGCCAGGAACAAAGCCCGAAGCAGATTTCCTGCAACCTTTCCCGGCCATACAACGTACCGCCCAATGCACGCTTGCTCGGCGCCGCGGTCTGCGAAGATCCGAATGGCGAAAAGGTGCCGTGTGCGCTGTATCACGATGAGACAGCGCGTAACCCGGTAGTCCGTCGCCACATGGTCTACTTCGATGCGATGGGAAGTGGGCCAACCGGCAAGGATATATATGACATGGGGCGCAATGATCGCGGTTTCATGGCGGAGATGGCCTATCAGCTTGGTAAGGCCAAGCTTGAGTCCGGGTGTTGCCAGCAACAGGCGGCTGCGTATCTTCAGTTCGCGTATGAGTCGTTTCCAGACTCACGTATCTACCAACGTGCCTTCTTCTCTCTTTCGAACTCGGTTCGTGCCGAGCTTGGGGACAGTTACAGCCACTAGCAGCTCATCTCGGTCCCGAGCAAACTTCTTGCATGGGAATGCGCCTGTCGCCACAATCGCGATTTGATAGTGAAGGCGGCGGATCCGGTCATGCAGTGCGCGATTTATAAATCCAGCAAGAAGGCAGATACTTATTTATATATAGAACACCAGAGCGATTTTTCGCGTGTCCCGGATGCGCTTATGCAGTTAATGGGTGAACCGGAGTTCGTGATGTCTCTGGAGTTGACGCCGGAACGCAACCTGGCGCAGGCGGATCCGGATGAGGTAAGAAAGCAACTGGTAGACCAGGGCTATTATTTGCAGCTGCCGCCAAAGGCGTATACTTCCGAATAGCGATACGCTGGTGACGATTCAAAATGCATCGAACGTTTAATTATTTTTACCTGGTCCTGGGCCTGATATTGGCTGTCGCGGCTCTACTGTGGAAGTTGTGGGTATTGCTGCTGCTGGCGCTGCCAGCGATCGGACTGTTCTTTTATCGTCGTAGAAGCCGATAGCAGTTGGCTTCACCAGCCTTTTGGCGGGTCCTTTACGATCGTGATTATCTTCTTGTCAATCTGGATGTAGCCGCCGATGCTGAGATCTTTCAGGATCTTGCTCACCATTTCCCGTGAAGCACCGACCCGGTTGGCCAGTTCCTGCTGGGTAATCTTGTCCTTTATGATGCGATCACCATTCGGTTGTTCTTCGGACAGATCCAGCAACAACTTGCGTAACCTGCCATAGACATCGAGCAGTGCCAGGCTACGGACGTTGTCGGTCAGACCGCGAATACGACCGATTAGTTGGCGAATAATACTTATCGCGACCGCAGGATTATTGTGCAGGTACTTCTCGATATCTGCTTTCTGGATGACGGAGAATTGAGCCGGCTCAATCGTCATGACCGACGCCGAGCGCGGACCACCATCCAGTACCATTTCGCCAAAATAGTCGCCGGGCCCCTCGATACCGAGGGTGACTTCTTTGCCGTCCTCATCACAAAGGAAGACCTTTACCCTGCCGGAAAGGATGACGTAAAGCGACTCGGTCTGGTCACCCTCGGTAACGACGATGGAATTCGCCGGTAGTGACCGGGTCGTCGCCATGTCAATGATGGGCTGCAACTCCTCTTCACTGAGTGAAGAGAACAATGGTACGTTTTTTAGATCGGCTGACATAAGACCCTTTTCTGGTTCCGGTTCAATGAACCGGGGGCAGACCTTCCGATGGTGAGCCATCGAGTCTATATAAAACCAGGGGTGCTTGCCACGTTCAGCCGGAATGAATCCGGGCAAAAAAAGACCGGGCCCAATCCCTATGGGCCCGGTTTCAGGAGGAGAATGTTTCTGGTTAATTCTTGAGTGTGCGCGACACGACTTTAGCCTGTACCGAGGCGCTGTCATGACCCTGCTTGGCGGCCAGTTCATACCAGCGCAGTGCTTCGGCGTTATTCTGGCTCACACCGATACCAGACTGGTACATGTAACCAACGTAGTACTGGGCTTCCTTGTTGCCGTGTTCGGCCAGCGGGCGGAAAACCTGTAGCGCGGTTTCGTTGTCACCTTTCAGGAAGGCCAGGATGCCGCGTTCCATGTCATCTGCCATGGCGGCGGTAGAGGCAAGACCCAGTGCGATTGCAAGAACGATTGCTTTAATTTTCATTGCTGTCTCCTTATCTCAAGAGTGTGTGCAAATTTGTTAATTCCCGAATATCTGAAGCAATCCTAGCAACGGGCTAAAAAATTAAATGTGGAATAATTCACATACTATTTGTCAATATTTCGCACTGAGATAACTTATTAATTTAAAAAGGGAAAACAGTCTATTTTGGTGTCGGAATGGCGTTCAAATCCGGTAGTTTGATGGCGAAACTGGCCTACGCCTGCCGGCAGGCGCCTGGTGTGCGGTTCTAGCGTTGCTCGGTATCGATAATGAGAACGATTTTGCCTTTCGACTGGCCGCTCTCCAGCGCCCGATGGGCCTCGGCCACATCGCTAAAGGGAAGGGTATTGGTCGACAGTGGCCGAATCCGGCCGTCAGCAAACCATGACAGCAACTCTGCCATCGCCTGTTGGAAGACGCCGCGTTTCTCGAATAAAAAGCTCAGGTTAAAACCCATCACGCTCCGGTTTTCGGTGGTCAGTCGCAGCGGACTGAACCGGGGCGTACGAAGGAAATGCCAGACCAGTGCGAGCCAACTGGGTCGGCCCTTGCCCCGGGGTAACATGCTGTGAAAGCCATAGACTACCAGTCGACCGGTCGGAGCCAGGTGCTCGTAGCTTTGCCGCAAGGTGCTGACGCCGTTGGCATCAAAAACAGCCTGATAGCCGTCGGGGCAAAGCGTTTTGGCCCTGGGCCACAGATCTTCACGAGACTTGTCGATGACTGCGTCGGCGCCCAGTTCAGATGCCACATCAATCTTGTGTGTAGCGCCTACCACGGCTACGACCTTGCAACCGGCCAGTTTGCACAACTGCACGAGGGCGCCGCCAACTCCGCCAGCGGCCGAGTGAATCAACACCGCGGCGCCGGCTTCCGGTCGCGCCATCCTGAATACCGCGTACCAGGCCGTGAGAAAAACTGCCGGAATGCCGGCGGCAATGTCGATTGGCAGATTCGGCGGCAAGGGAAATACCTGGCTCGCCGGAACAACCAGTTGCGAGGCATAACCGTTAAAGCGGGTAACCGCCAGCACAGTGTCACCAACCTGCAGACCTTCCACATGTTTTCCAATAGCGGTTATGTAACCCGAGACTTCGAAGCCGGGAGTAATGGGATAACCGACATAATATTTTGCCGATGCGTACAACCCCATTCGGGTAACACAATCCGCGTAATTAACGCCGACCGCCCTGACCTCGATCAATACCTCGTCGTCTGACGGGCTCAAATCGGGGTGTTGCTCGAGACGCAACTTCTCATAGCCGCCGGGCCGGTGAATGACAATTCTGTGCATAAGTATTGCGGGACGCAGTGATTGATTACATGGTACACCGACTCGCCCTTGCCAGCAGGTTTTGGAATTGGCCAGGTCGGCGTTAAACTTGGCGACCCATGGATTTACTGGCACCCGCATTCGCAATCGTCGCAAGCTACCTGGCTGGCTCTATCTGTTTCGGTTATTACCTGGTTCGCTATCGAACTGGCAGAGATGTTCGCAATTATGGCAGCGGTAATCCGGGTGCACGCAACGTTGGCCGTTACCTCGGCCCAGTGGGGTTCTTCGCCACGCTGCTGGGTGATGCCGGAAAAGGCGCGGCCGCGGTGGCGCTTGCCAACTTTCTCGATTTATCGACGAGCTGGACCCTGGTCGTTATTGTTGCCGTAATCGCCGGGCATTTGTGGCCGTTTCAATTGCAGTTTCGTGGGGGAAAGGGGTTTGCTACCGCAATTGGCGCGTTTCTCGTGTTTGACTATCTGCTGGCATTTATCACCACCGGCATTGCGGTGGTTGCCATGCTTGTCCTGCGCCGCACGACCCTTGGTGGATTGGCGGCAATGGCATTAGCTCCAATCGCGGTTTATTTCGCCGGCTATCCGTTGGAGGTAGTTGTCGGTGCGACTGCTGTGTCAGCACTGGTTTTGTTTGGCCATCGCAGTAATTTGCGTGAGGCTTTCGGGGGTGAGCCGGTATTAAAAGAAAATTCCGACATGCCCCTGCCGGATTCAGTAGAAGAGGTAAAAAAATGAGTGTAACGACCAGTCAACCAGCAGCAGACAAGTCAGTGGTAGTGCTGACCTTGCTGGCTGTGATGGCAATCAGCCTGTTTGTCCACCATGAGTTCAACGTTCGCCAGTCCGTTCTGTTTCTGGTTGGTATTGGTTTTGGTATTACCCTGTTTCATGCGGCGTTCGGATTTTCCGGTTCATGGCGTACCTTTATTCGATCGCGACGCAGCGCGAGCGTTCGCGCACAGGTATTGTTGTTGGCTGGCACCTCCATTCTTTTCTTTCCACTAATCGGCCAGCTCTTTCCCGGCATTCACGTCGCCGGTGCCGTCGCGCCATTTAGTATGTCAGTGCTGGTCGGGGCATTTCTGTTTGGGGTCGGGATGCAGCTCGGAGGCGGTTGTGGTTCCGGCACGCTGTTCACGGTCGGAGGCGGCAATACCAAGATGCTGATTACGCTGGCGTTCTTTATTGTCGGCGCCACGGTGGGGTCGGTGCATTTACCCTGGTGGTTGGCATTGCCAAACCAGGGAAAGATTTCGCTGATTCAGCAGATGGGCTGGGTGCCAGCATTACTGCTGCAGCTACTGGTGTTGGCCGGGCTTTATTACATCGTAAAAGCAGTAGAGAAAAAACGCTACGGAGAGGTTAAGCATCTGGTATCACATCAGCAACAGCGACCGTTTCTTGATCGCCTTGTGTTCGGGCCGTGGCCGTTGCTGTGGGCAGTGATAGCACTGATAGTGCTGAACCTGATTACGATGCTGGTCTCGGGTCATCCATGGTCGATTGTCTTTGCCTTTGGATTGTGGGGCACCAAAATCTGGACTGCACTTGGCGGCGATATCTCAACCTGGAGCTACTGGAACGCAGGGTACCCGGCGCGTGCCCTGGCAAGTAGCGTGCTTGAGGATACGACTTCGCTCATGGACTTTGGCCTGATCCTGGGCGCGGTGCTGGCGGCTGCACTGGCGGGGAAATTCGCACCGGACAAAAAGATAAAACGCAACGAAGTCATTACGGCGGTAATTGGCGGATTGCTGCTGGGTTACGGTGCGCGTCTTGCATTCGGTTGCAATATCGGCGCGCTGCTCGCCGGCGTATCGTCCGGCAGCCTGCACGGCTGGTTGTGGCTGGTAGCGGCATTTGTCGGCAATATCGCCGGTGTTTATCTGCGTATCGGATTTAAACTGGATTCACCATTGGGTAAGACGTCATGAAGCATCGCAACAAGATTATTATGGGTTCGGCCATTGGCCTCGCGGCAATAGCGATTGCGATTGACCATACCCGTCATTATGTGCCCGAACCGGCGCTCGATGAAATCGAGATTATTGGCGAAGAAGGGAACAGTGCAGCGAGCAGTGCTCCGTGTGCGCTGGATGCTGCGCCTTGTTCGCTGGAGAATCCATGTTCACTATAGCCACTGCTGACAAAGTGGCGAAGGTCGGATGACAGAGGAAGTACAGAACATCACTCCTGCACTCGCGCTTTACGAGTGTTTGCTGGAGTTCGGTGAGCAAAAGAGTAATCCGGTATTGCAGGTGTTGGGTGGCACACAGCCCGTGAACCAGCACAAGTATCCACCCGGCGATCGGCTGGTATTGGGTACTGCGGGCTGGCGCGCCTTCTATCATAGCCATACCTCGCCCGGGCGGCATGAGCACGAGCATGGCCACTTTCACTTGTTTGCGCCGGTTGACGAAACGGGCGAGCAGGGTCGCTGGACGCACGTGGTGGCGCTCTCGATGGATGGCATGGGTCAACCCATATGCTGGTTCACGGTCAACCGCTGGGTGACTGATGGTAACTGGCTGGCGGCAGATGAATTGCTGCCGATACTGGCTGCTCAGAAAATCGATACCTCGCAGCCATTGCTTGCCCGCTGGTTGACAGCAATGACGGCGTTGTTTTCAGGACAGATCGGTAAT
>JAJDNE010000111.1 GCA_022340825.1 Acidiferrobacterales bacterium
CAGCATCATGTATCGATGTGGGACCATGCAATCAGGATTCTTAAGCATTTAGTAGTAGAATAAGCGGATATTTGAATAGTTGACGATGCCGGCACCAGGGCCCAAACCCGCTTGAAAGCTGGTTTTCTTTAATTATTATTACTTCGCATAATGTATATTATGTTAAATACTGGATTCAGGTCATAAGATCTTTTTCTTTTAATTTCAACAGGTTTTCAACATTTTCTAATGTGGCTCTGTTTTGGTCTAAGTAGTTTATGCGCCCTATTTTTTTAATCGTTGACCCAACAAATACATGCCATCAATTGCTCCTGTTAAACAGGACGCCTTGGGTACAAACTTGTCCGGGAACAAAAAACATAATCTGGAACTAAGTCACTATGCTGATCGGAATATTGTTTATCTGGCTCATCACTGCACTGGGATTGTGGCTGGTAACCCTGATCGTACCGGGTGTAACCGTACGGTCTGCTAACGGGCTCTGGTTCGCCGCGCTGGTTTTAGGGCTCGCCAACGCCTTTGTGCGGCCAGTACTGTGGGCGCTGACCCTGCCAATTACTGTTGCCACGTTTGGTTTGTTTGCGCTGGTCGTCAATGCGTTCATGATTTGGCTAACTGCCATGCTGGTGCCGGGTTTTGAAGTGCGTGGCTTCGGTTCTGCGTTACTGGCGGCCCTGGTGATGGTGTTACTGGGAGTTGGCGCGTTCCTGCTTATTGAATGGTGGACGGTAGGTTCCGTACACTGGATATACATGGACTCCAGAAACGCCACCTATATCTAGGTTTCTGGTTAATGCATGCCGTAACGTTGCGGGTTGAAATTGATGCTTCGAATTCCTCAAGTTACCAACCTTGTTTTGAACGCCGCGTATCAATAGTGCGACATGACACCTGCTGACAGTAAAAAAGGTTTTGTCCTGGCCCTCGGTGGCGGTGGCGGCCGCGGCCTTGCGCATTTGGGTGTATTGCAGGCCCTTGAGGAAAACCAGCTCAGGCCGTCAGCAATTGTCGGCACGAGCATCGGCGCACTGTTCGGCGCCATGTACGCGCTAACGCTTGATGCCACCCGGTTACGAAAGCGCATAGAAGAATTTCTAAACACAGAGACATTTACTCATCTGGATTTGCCGCTACTGGTAGAAGCAGAAACAGAAGATCACACCTGGCTTGGCAAATTAACCGCCGCCGCTCGCGAATCCGTACTTTACGCGCGTGCGGCAACACGAACATCACTCACTGAGCCGGATGCTGTGCTGGACATCGTTCAAACGCTTTGTGAGAACAAGAATTTTAACGACGTGCAAATACCCCTCTATATCACCACCGTGGGATTTCCTGCCGGTGAAATAGAAATTTTCTCGAAGGGAGATCTTGCGCGAGCGGTTGCCGCAAGCATGGCGATACCGGGTGTTTTCGCCCCGGTCAAAATTGGTGACGAATCCTTCGTGGATGGCGGATTGGCTTGTGAGTTGCCTGCCAAGGAGGCAAAAAAAGTTGCCGGGAAAGGTAACCTGGTAGTGGCAATCGACGTTGGCGCACGGCCAAGGCCCAATATTGAACCTGATACTGTCGTCGGTATGCTCGACTGGTCAATGCGCATCAAGTCGTATTACCTGCGCCAATACAAGGCGGAATTTGCCGACATTCTTGTTGAACCCATTCCGGGCTTCCGCCAATGGAGTGATTTTTCGCACCCGGACGAGGAAATTGAGCGAGGACACGAAGCGACTCTTGAACGCATTCCTGAACTTCTTCGTCTCATGAACTCATGAGCTTCCTTTATGTCTGGTTAGTTCGCGCGCAGAATATAAAGCATGATAATTCCTGGATTGGTTGAAAGTAGATCACAGGTACCAATAGGCGTAATCACCGAGGTCCATGGCCCCGTTGTCGTGATTGCCTGCGAGTCACTGCCGCCCCTTCACCAGGCCCTGTACGCTCACGTCGACGACGAAACCTACATGATCGAAGTGCACATGCACATCGACAAGAAGCACATACGCGCGATCACACTTCATCGCAGCGCCGGATTGCATCGCGGCATCACTGTCTACGATAGCGGCGCCCCGCTCCACGTCCCTGTATCGCCTGAATGCCTCGGACGATTGCTGGATATCTACGGTGAGCCACTGGATGACGGCCCAGCTCTACCGGCAAAGGAGTTTCGTAATATTCATAGCCCTCCCCTGTCCCTGCTCGAAACAGTCAGCGCCGGGGAAACACTCGAAACGGGTATCAAGGTTATTGACCTGCTTTGTCCGTTTGTTAAGGGCGGTAAAACCGGCTTGTTCGGCGGCGCAGGCGTCGGCAAGACTGTGTTGATCATGGAATTCATGCATGCGGTGGCGACACTTCACAAGGGCGTGTCGGTGTTTGCCGGGGTTGGTGAACGAATCCGCGAAGGCCATGAGCTCTGGCATTCAATACGCGATGCCGGCGTCTTGGATCAAACGCTAATGATGTTCGGGCAAATGGACGAATCACCTGGGGTGCGTTTTCGCGTCGGACTATCGGCGTTGACCTACGCGGAATATCTGCGTGACAGCATGCATAAAGAGGTGTTGTTCGTGATGGACAACATTTTTCGCTTTGTCCAGGCTGGCAGCGAGGTTTCGAGCCTGCTGGGGCGCATGCCGGCAACCGTTGGTTATCAGCCCACCCTGACGACAGAGGTCGCCGAGATGGAAGAACGAATCCTTTCCAGTCGTGAGGGTGCCGTCACATCGGTACAGGCGGTATATGTGCCGGCAGACGACATGACCGATCCTGCGGTGAGTGCAATCCTGAGTCATCTGGACGCGACAGTGATCCTGTCCCGCACCCAGGCAGGCAAAGGTATTTATCCAGCAGTCGATCCCCTGCGGTCGAGCAGTAAAATGATGGACCGCCGCGCCCTGGGTCCCCGCCATTACGACATTGCCGAGGGTGTACGTGAACACCTGGCACGCTATCACGAGCTGGAAGACATTATCACCATGCTCGGCATCGAAGAACTTTCGCCCGGCGACCGGAAAATTGTCATGCGCGCACGCAAACTTCAGCGCTATCTCACCCAGCCGTTCTGGACGACCGCTTCGCACACGGGCATCCAGGGTATTTCCGTACCGCTTGAAAAGACGCTGGCAGACTGCGACAGATTCCTGACCGGGGAATACGATGAGCTGACAGAAGAGCAATGCTACATGCAAGGCGGCATGAAAGAGGTCAAGCGATGAACAGCTTCACACTTGATCTCAATGATGCAACGCGTGCGGAGAGCATCCAGGGAGTTACGTCTTTCGTCGGAGAGGATGCCTCAGGCAGTTTTGGAATTATGGCGGGACATGCGCGCACAATGACGTCACTGGTTATTGGGCTGGCCAGGTTTAGAGTTGGCGACAACGACTGGCAATACCTGGCGCTTCCTGGAGCGGTGCTCTACTTCTGCGAAGACGTGCTGACACTGAGCACCCGGCGTTACTTACTGGACGACGATTACTTGCGCATCAGTCAGGCGCTACAGGAACAACTGCTTGCCGAAGAACAGGCATTGCAGAGCATGAAAGACAGCCTGCGCAAGATGGAAGAAGAGATACTCAAACGCTTGTGGACCATGGGTCGCGAAGGACCGCTTTGATCACCATGTCAGAACAGGACGAACTCAAGAAGCAGGTTGAGCGACAGGCAAAACGTATGCAGAAAGCGGAGCTTGAACGGCCTACCCTGCTCGGCCAGACGGTCTACGTCGGAACGCTGGGCTTGCTGTTTGTATTACCGGTGATCGGCGGTGCCTACCTGGGGCAATGGCTCGACAGTCTGGCTGCGGGTTACTCCATACGCTGGACACTTAGCATGATTCTGATTGGTGTGTTCATCGGTGCAGTAAATGTATATCTGTTCATAAAGGAATAGTGATTTGGAATCGACAAGCATAGCCATTGCGCCCGTATTCCAGCTTGGGCCAATCGGCATCACCAATACCGTCATTACCACCTGGGCGATTATGGCGATCATCTGGTTGTTTGCGTGGCTGGTAACAAGGCGACTTAAAATAGAACCTGGCCCGTTGCAGACCGCAGTCGAAGGCATTGTTACCGCGACTGAAAACGCGGTCGCGGAGGTAGCCCCGAAAGAGGCGCCGCGGATCATGGTATTTATCGGCAGCTTCTGGGTGTTTTTGGTAATTGCCAACCTCAGTGGTCTGATACCGGGTGTACACGCCCCGACGCGTGACCTGTCAGCCACCGCAGCATTAGCCTTCATTGTTTTTCTATCGACACACTGGTTCGGTGTTCGCTTGCAGGGATGGAAAAGCTACCTGCATCATTACCTTACCCCGAGCCCGATACTATTGCCGTTTCATATTATTAGCGAGATCACCCGCACGGTTGCCCTGGCAGTCCGTCTATTCGGTAACATTATGAGCCTGGAAATGGCGGCGTTGTTAATCCTGCTGGTAGCGGGGTTCCTTGCTCCAGTACCGATACTGATGCTCCATATCGTGGAAGCACTGGTTCAGGCGTATATTTTTGGCATGCTGGCGCTGATCTATGTTGCAGGCGGCGTGCAATCACAACAACTTAGGGAATCGCAAAAGGAGTAGGCTATGCCTGATTTATCCACATTTACCGTGGCATCAACAGTCGCCGCAGTCTTCGGTATCGCGTTAGGCGTAAGTATGCCTGCGATCGCCATGGGTTGGGCCATCAGTCGGGCCCTGGATGCGCTATCGAGACAACCGGAAGCAGAAAAATCCATCATGCGGACGCTGTTTATCGGCCTGGCCATGATCGAATCACTGGCAATCTATGTGTTGGTTATCGTCCTCATCATCCTGTTCCGCAACCCGCTTCTCGAATATCTACTGAAGTAGGCCCGACGTGACAACAAATCGACCAACATTCGAAACATCCCGGAGCATTGAGTTATGGAGCTGAGCTGGTCCACATTCGTGCTCGAGATTATCAATTTTCTGGTCCTCGTATGGATACTCAAACGTTTTCTGTACAAGCCGGTGCTGGAAGTGATTGCTCGTCGACGGGCTGATATCGACTCAACGCTTGCAGATGCCAAAAACGCACAAGAAGAAGCCGACGCACTAAAGGTAAAGTACGAAGGTCGTCTTGCGGAGTGGGACAACGAACGGAAACAGGCACGCGAGAGCCTGGACCAGGAAATAGAACAGGAGCGTGCGCGCAAGCAGGCCAGCTTGAAAACCGACCTGGAAAAACAAAAAGAAAAAGCCCAGGTTAGCGAGGCACATCGGCAGGCCGAATCGCAACGTAAGGCAGAAGAAACTGCACTTGCTTTGGGTGCGCGCTTTGCCAGCCGGGTGCTCGAACAGGCTGCCGGAGCGGATACCGAGTCGAGACTGATTGATCTGGTGATCGAAGAGCTTACCAGCCTGTCAGATGAACGAATCGCGGGCTTGCGTAATAACTGGGCGACTGTGCCTGATGCAATTATCGTCACAACGGCGTTCCCTATTGACGATAATCAAAAGCACAAACTTGAGCAGGTGCTGGCAACTGTGACCAACATGGATCTGCCGATTGAGTTCAAGCAGGATCAGACACTTGTCGCCGGAATAAGTATTACATTTGGTGCATGGGTACTGGGTGCCAGTATTCGTGACGAACTAAAGGGATTTGCAGAACTGGCAAATGACTGACAAATCTACCGAGCTAAAGTCAGCTGAAAGCCCACTGGCATCCCGGGCTAGCTGGTTGGAGAATTACCAGCCAGCTCTGCGCATCCATGAGCAAGGAACGGTGGTCTCGGTTGGCGATGGTATTGCGTGGATTGCCGGCCTGCCGTCAGCGGCCATGGACGACATACTGTCGTTTGACGACGGCAGCCGGGCGATGGTGTTTGATCTGTCCGAGAAACTGATCGGCGCGATCCTGTTACACGAGACAGACGACCTGACTGCTGGCACCACAGTACATCGATCCGGCCGCACCTTAAGTGTTCCAGCCGGCGATTCCTTGCTCGGGCGAGTAGTCGATCCGCTCGGCGTGGCACTCGACGGTATCGAACCACCGGAACGCACCACCTGGCAGCCGCTGGAAACCGGTTCGCCTCCCATCGTTGCACGAGATTTTGTGAACCAGCCACTCTATAGCGGCATCAAGATCATCGATTCGATGATTCCCATTGGCAAGGGACAGCGTCAATTGCTTATTGGTGACGAAGGTCTTGGACGAAGTTCCATCGCCATCGACACAGTAATCAATCAACGGGGTCGGAATGTCTACTGCGTTTACGTTCTGATCGGCCAGAAGCGTTCCACGGTGGTGAGCACCATCGATACCCTGCGCGAATTCAACGCCCTGGAATACACGACGGTGGTGGTCGCAGAGGCTGGCAGCCTGCCCGGTCTGCAACATCTTGCTCCGTTTGCGGGATGCGCGATCGCGGAATTCTGGATGCGGCAGGGACGTGATGTGCTGGTGGTTTATGATGATCTTTCAACCCACGCCAAGACCTACCGCGAACTCTCGTTACTCTTGCGACGGCCGCCGGGGCGAGAAGCTTATCCGGGCGATATCTTCTCTGTTCATGCTCGTCTGCTGGAGCGTTCTACCTGCCTGAACGCCAGCTACGGTGGCGGGAGTATGACAGCACTGCCAATCGTCGAGACCCAGCAAGGTGAGATCGCTGCCTTTATCCCGACCAATCTGATCTCGATCACGGACGGTCAGGTGTATCTTGACAGCGATTTGTTCAGTGCCGGTTTCCGCCCTGCCATTGATATCGCACGCTCTGTATCCCGAATCGGTGGTCAGGCACAACATCCGCGTATCAAACAGGAAGCCGGTCGCATGAAGCTGGATTACCTGCAGTACCTAGAACTGGAGGTGTTCACCCGATTCGGTGCAAGGCTTGAAACTTCCATGGAAACCGTTATCGACCGTGGTCGTCTTCTGCGCGAACTACTGAAGCAGGATCGTCTGAAACCGGTTCAGGCTACATTCCAGCTGGCATGGCTCATTGCATTCAATGACAACCGCTTTGCAGACGCAAAGCCGGAAGACATTCCACCCTTGCTCGCCACACTGGAAGATGCCGTTCGGGAAAGCACGCTGACACTGGACTCGGAGCGCGAGTTGTGGAGCAAGGCCATCGTTAACTGGTTGCCGGTTCCCGCTGAAAAAGGCTCGGCATGACACGGCGGCGTGACCTGGAACGTCACCGGCGTAGCCTTGGCGAAATCCGGGAAATCATGAACTCCATGAAAACCCTCGCCTACCTCGAAACCCGAAAGCTCAACCGTTTTCTTGCCGCGCAACAATCCGTCGTCAGGAATATTGAGGATGCTGCTGAAGATTTTCTTGGTTTTTTCCCGACTATGCTGCCGGAAACTGGAGATGAGACACCGGTGTATCTGATCATCGGAAGTGAGCGTGGTTTTTGCGGAGACTTCAATCACGAGTTATTACGACACCTCGACAGCACTTCCGGGATACGGGGGAACAAGGCGCCATTGCTACTGCCCGTTGGCAGAAAACTGCATCTACTACTGGAGCATGATGCGCGGGTAGCCGCGTATATCGACGGGGTTAATGTGGTTGAGGAGGCGTACAGTACGTTAAACCAGATCGTGCATGAGCTTACCGAGCTGCGATTAAAACATGGGCCAGTCAGCTTGTCCGGCCTCTATCACGGCGAAGAAGGCAACATTGCGATGCAGATTCTGTTGCCACCGCTGCAACACGTGGCACGCAAGCCGCAACGCTTCTCGTATCCACCTGAACTAAACCTTCCTCCGCGCGATTTCCTAATGAAGCTTGCAGACCAATACCTGTTTGCCGCGCTTTACGAGATGTTATATACATCACTGATGTCGGAAAACCAGCTTCGTGTGTCCCATCTTGATGGTGCGGTACAATACCTTGATGACGAATCTGCCAACCTGGCGCGACGCAGCAATACGCTGCGACAAGAGGAAATTATTGAAGAAATTGAAGTGATATTGCTCAGCGCCGCGAACCTCAACGCGGACGAGCATTAGACGTACAGTGCTCGTAAAATAAGTATAAAATTCCTAGCTGACGCCAGTAATTACTACCTTGAAATGCACAATTCAATGCGACAGATTGCATCGTGCAATCTAGTCAGGCTGTAAATTTATGCAAACACAATCTGAATTCCTGAAACTCAGGCAGCATCTGGAACAAACTATCGTTGGTCAAAGAGCACTGCTGGATCGGCTGATGATCTGCCTGCTAACCGGTGGCCATGTGCTACTTGAAAGCGCCCCCGGCCTGGCGAAGACTACCGCGGTCAAGGCACTCGCCAGTGGCGTCCACGCCAGCTTTCAACGCATCCAGTTTACGCCGGACCTGATGCCGTCGGACATCACCGGAAGCGAGGTGTTCAACCCCAAAACCGGTGATTTCCAGTTTGCACAGGGACCGATATTTCACGAAATTATCCTGGCCGACGAAATCAATCGGGCGCCACCCAAGGTTCAGTCGGCCTTGCTTGAGGCAATGGAAGAGCACCAGGTAACGATTGGCGGTCAATCGCACGGCCTGCCCGATCTCTTTATCGTTATGGCAACGCAGAATCCACTGGAGCAAACAGGCACATATCCATTGCCCGAGGCCCAGCTTGATCGATTCTTACTTCATGTTGTTCTGCATTACCCCTCGGAAGAAGAGGAAATGCAAATACTGGAACGTGATCGTCGATTGCATTTCGCAAACGATGAGTCCGCTCCCGATACACGTATCAGCCCTGATACGGTGCTGAAGGCACGACACGAGGTCGCAGAAATCCACATAGAGCAATCGCTGGAGCGATACGTGGTGTCACTGGTGAACGCGACTCGCGACCCCGGTAAATGGGTGGAAGGTTGGCAAGAGCATATTCAATTTGGTGCATCGCCACGGGCGACGCTGGCAATGGTGCGCGCCGCCAGCGCTCACGCCTATCTGGTCGGGCGCGACTATGTCACGCCCGACGACATCATTGAAGTTGCACCTGATGTCTTGCGCCACCGCATTATTCCGAGTTTTACCGCCCGCTCCAGCCAGCTTGACGCTGATAAGTTAATCCAGGGCATTTTGCAGGCTGTGCCGATTCCCTGACAGTGATGCGCCCTCCGCTACTGCAGTCATTGTGGCAACGTTATCGAGACCTGGTATACCTGGGCACCTCCCCTGTCGTCGAGCCGCTGCTGGACGCCGCCACACTCGATGAATTGCAGCAACGTGCGCAATCCTCACCACGACCGTTGCGGGCACCGCAAAAAGTATCGTCGCACATGCTGATCGGCGAACATCTCTCGCGATTTCGCGGTCGCGGCTTCGAGTTCGAGGAAAACCGGAGCTACCAGACTGGCGATGAACCACGACTCATTAACTGGCGACTTTATGCCAGAACAGGCGACCTCTACACCAAGGTCTTCAACGAGGAGCGCCGGCCAGAGGTCTACCTGGTCGCCGATCTTCGTGCCGGCATGCGTTTTGGAACCAGAAAACAATTGAAAGCGGCGCTGGTTGCAAAAATCATTGCGTCCACGGCCTTTCAGGCTCAACGCCAGGCACTTGCAGTTGGCGGTATCATCATTGACGAAACCATCAACTGGTTTTCGCCAACCACCGCTAACGCAACCTCGCTGGATTTTCTGCATACGCTGGCCTTGCCTTGCCCACCACTGGCTTTCGATTCGCCCCAGCCTGATCTCAACACCGTTTTCAGTACATTGCTGGATCGAATACCACAAGGCAGTTATATCCTGTGTGCTAGCGATTTCTCCGACCTGGACCCGAACAGCTCTGCGTCACTGTTGCACCAGCTGAACCAGCACAACGATGTTGAAGCGCTAATGATCCGGGATCCTAGCGAAGCCAGCATCGAGGCACATGGTACCTTGCTTCTTGATGACCCGGATTCAGATGCACCCATACGCATCGACACTGGCAATCCGGAACTACACACACTATTTGAACAGGCAGCAAGCAAACGCAAAACGCAAATCGCCGATATTTTTCGAATGGCTGGTATACCTCTGACATACTGCAATACCGGCGATGAAATAGAAGACTGCCTGGATCGCCTGCATGGCCACCGGTAATCTCGCAGAGATGCAATGGGTGGACATCATTCCCCCGGATGCAACAGCAACGCCGCTGGATTTTGCAATGGTGGCGGCAACTCTCGCTGCCATCGCGATAGTGATTGTTGCAATCTACTTCTATCTCAGTCGTCCAAAACAGCAGGCTCGCCGCAAGATACTGGCGCTAGCTGGTAGAGACAATCTAAACAACGATCAGCGGCGTGACGGTTCGCATTTGATCGCGAAGGAACTGGGCAAGGCATTCGGCGTGAAGCGTCTATCCACTGTCAGGTTTGGTGACGCACAACAGAAACGCTGGGAAACATTTTTACAAACTCTCGATACTAACCGGTTCGCACCTCAAACACCTTCACCTGATAATTTCTCGCAATTGGCTACAGAAGCCATCAGCTGGTTGAGGCTGCGATCGTGAATGGTTTGATACAGGTTGTCTCGGAAGTACAATTCTTGAACCCGGGATGGTTCTGGGTATGGCCGCCGCTGGTAATTGCCATCACCGTGTTGCTCTATCGTTCGCGACTGGATCCTATCGACGCCCTGCCGCAAGCCGTATCACTTGTCCGTTATCGTCATCCCGCCTTCCGACTGTTACGGGAGTTGACCATAGCGCCCGATCGAAAGTCGGGGGCCCCATTCGACAAGAGGCGGCTTGTGGTTTACGCCATAGCCACGCTCGGCATGGTTACCACCCTTGCCCACCCTTTTCGACTCGGGGAAGAGCTACCGGCGCCCCCCGAATATCGTGACACGATCTTTCTGGTAGACAGTTCCATAAGCATGTTACGTCGTGACTATCTGGTCGATGGCAAACGTGTCGATCGTATGACCATGCTCAAGAGCGTGCTAACACACTTTATCGATCAACTGGAGGGCAACCGCATTTCGGTTATCGCTTTCTCGGAACAATCCTATACGCTGGCGCCGTTGACCGCGGACTATGACTTCTTGCGAGCAATGGTGCGACGACTGGAACCGGCGCTGTTCACCGGTTCGCGCAGTGATCTCGGCCGGGCAATGCTGTATACGCTACGAAAGATCCAGCATACGGACGCTGAGCCTGATAATGAGCGGCCGGCTATCGTATTGCTAACTGATGTCAATCGACCGGTACGTGATATCGATCCGCGGGCAGCAGCAACCTACCTGGCGGAACAGGGATATCGTTTGCACGTGATTGCCATCGGTGCGCCAAGTTATGCGGCGGACGAAAATGCCATTGCATCACTGATTTATCACCCGGTAAGTTTTGATTTGTTGAAAAAGATCGCCGCCAATGCCGGCGGACAATTCTTCTGGGCAAAAGACATTGGCAGCCTCAAACAGGCGATGCTCACAATCCAGCATGCAGAGCGACGGGCGATCGATACGGCACCGCGCCATGTTCCGGTCTCGCTCTACCAGTGGCCCTTAATAGCTAGCGTTGCCTGGATCGTTGTGATGCAGTTATGGCACATTCGCAGGGGGTCATGATGATTACAGGCATTTCCGCCTTTGAGTGGCGTGAACCCGCCTGGCTGTGGCTAGCGCTGTTTCCCTGGGCGCTATTACTGGCGCGTCAATTACTGGCCGGCAGGTTGGCGAAAGACTACGCCGATCAGAAACTTCTTCCCTGGGCGCTGGCCAGGCATGCGGTATTCTTCAGACGCTATGCCATCTGGCGGCACGTCCTGTTCGGAATCGCCTGGCTACTGTTCGCGGCAGCACTGGCCGGTCCGCGAGTTGCCCAGACCGTTTTTGACGCTGACCAGTCGCACTACGGCAAACTGGTGCTGGCCATCGATGTTTCGCGCTCGATGACGGCTGATGATATTTCACCCAATCGACTTCAACGGATCAAGCTTGAGCTGCTCGATCTGATCGAACGCATCGATCAGACCCGGGTCGGGCTGGTGGTCTATGCCGCTCGCCCTCACCTGCTTGCCCCGTTCACTGCAGATAAATCGCTGTTGCGTTTTTATGTCCGGCAGTTGCGTTATGGATTGCTCCCGACTCACGGCTCGGACCTGCGCGCGGCACTCGCCTTTTCAGGTGATCAACTTGGTAACAACGCTGCTACGCGGTCGATTCTGATCATCAGCGATGGAGAAGTCGCCAATGATACCGCCGCTGAGGAATACCACCTTGATCAGACAGTCACCCGCCTGCGGCAGCAGGGTGTTACTGTCTACGCCCTCGGTGCTGGTACCCGTAAGGGTGCAGCCGTTTTAAGTGATGATGGCAGCTGGTTGCGTTACCAAGGCAAGGAGGTTGTGTCACGTTTGCACACAACCCGTTTGCAGCGTATCGCATCGCTCGGCGGCGGCAGTTACAGCGAAATCCGCAACAGCGATGCTGAGTGGCGCAACCTCTATGACCGGGGGATTGCGCGCGAACAAACACGTTCTGCCGTCGCTCGTGGTACTGGCTGGATCATCTGGCAGGACTACTTCAGCTGGTTTCTGATTCCGGCCATGTTGTTCTGGCTGGCGGCATATATTCGAACGCCGCATCGTGGGCACAGCGCTTCACTATTGGTCATAGTATTGGTTGCGTTCACACTTTTAACGCCTGATAGCGATCTGCAGGCTGCCGACAACAACTGGCAGCAACGCGCGTATCAGGCCTACGAGAGAGAGGCGTATCAGGATGCCCGGCAATGGTATGCGCGCGTGTCCGGCTATGACGGCAGAATGGGCGAAGGCAGTAGCAGTTATCGACTGGGGAAATTTGATCAGGCTATCCGGCAGTTTGTTCGAGCTACCCTGGATGCTAACAGTGACCCGCAGCGTGCCGATGCATTGTTTAATCTGGCCAATAGCTATTTCAAACTGTCACGCTACCAGGAAGCGGTGGAAATCTACCGTGATGCATTGCGCTATCGGCCAGAGGACGAAAACATTACGCGTAATCTCACCTATGCAGTAGCGATGATAAAAAACGAAGAGGAACGCGCTGCCATGTTCGGACGGCCGGGCACCGGACCGCGTTCGCTAACGCCGCTGGAAGGCAGCGATATTAGCGAAGCCGGTGTTATGTTGGATACGGATGGTGAAGCCGAACGAACCCCGGTACCATCATTTTCGGAGACTCCACCCGCCCCTGACTCAGACCTTGTTCGTGATGGCATCCGGCGCGCGGAACTCGCGGCAACCAATATTGAGCAATCGGAAGATCCCACCTGGACTTACGACATTTCCTCTACCGAGGGTGTTGCACTGAAGGCAGCCGGGATTCAGGTTGATGAAAGTATCCTGTGGCAACGCATGCTCGAATATGAAGAAGAGTTTCCGGTGCTGGTGGAAACACCCTACGAGCTCCCCGGGGTACAACCATGGTGACACGCGCAACAGTACTAATAATGTTACTTATATTTGTCGCTCCGCTTACGGTCAGCGACGCTGCAGAGCACCGAATACAGGCAACAATCACCGATGCTACGATCGAACACGGTCGTACGATAACGATCCACCTGCAAGCGCCGCGCTCTGTTTTCTTGAACAAGATCGACCTGTCTGCGCTTGAAAAGGATTTCGTGGTTCATCGTATAGGAAACATTGAATATGATTCTCGCGCCCCTGCCTATTCACGTCAGCTACAAGTTTACCCGCGTCGTGCTGGCAGGCTGACTGTTCCATCGCTCGGTCAGGGCAATGTGGCATCGAAAGCGTTCTCGATTGATGTAGCTCCTGCTATCGACCGTAGAGACAATGCGCGTATCGTTGTTCGCAACGAAATCAGCCAGCAACAGCTGTGGGTAAAACAGGGGTTTCATGTCTTTATTGATATCGAGACCGATTCTGAAATAGTTGATATCGATACGCCACCTTATATGGAAACGGGATTCGAGTCGTTTGTGCTGCCCACCGAGAGCCATCGTTCTGTTACCGGTACCGGCCGCACCACGCATCGCCTGGGTTGGGCAATTTATCCACTGGCGACAGGCCCACAAATTTTACGCTTGCCGGCGATATCTTTTAAACGCGACGGTATCGTGACACATCGCTTTTTCCCACCGCTGTATTCCGTTCAGGTGAAGCCTCTGCCTACCTATATTCCGGTCACGCTACCGGTAGGTCAGATTACAATCACCGCAGACCAAAGTGCGTGGATCCCGGCGACCACCGGCAAACTCGACTACCTGACGTTTCAAATTGACGCCGAGGGGCTGCCTTCGCAGTTTGCCGATTTTATTGGCAATCAACTTGGCTCTACCGACGCAGTATCGACCTATCCGGCAGAGACAAAGACTAACACCCGCTTCAGTGCGGGCGCCGCCATCACCCGGTTACACTATCGTGTGCCATATGTTGCCACTGGTATTGGTGTGGGCCAGCTACCGACAATTCGGGTGCAGGTTTTTGATCCGCTAACCGGCACGCTGGTTACAAGACGGTACCCTCTTGGTTCACTCTTTTCGGTTCCACGATGGATCCAGCTGCTGCTTGCCACTATCGTCATCCTCATTCTGTCTTATCTCGCCATCGTCACGCTGAGCGCGCTCCGTGCGTATTGGCACAAATTATTGATTTACCGAAGCGCAACACGGAAAGTCCGAGCCGCGACCAGGCCCGAAGACATCAGGCATGCGCTAACGGAAATTGCCAATGCGGAAACGTGGCCGACGAATCTCACATTGGATCACTGGATCGGTCTGTGGTCGAAAAATATTCACAGCAGCGATACGCTTGTGATGCGCCTGAACGAGCTGCAAGCCATGCTGTATGGCAGGGCTGAGGCCTCGTTAGTGGCAATTCAGCAGGAACTGGTTCGCGCGTGTTATCGGCGCTTGCCATTGCTTAAAATATTAAGTAACCCGGAAAAATGACAGCGAAGCCGAAAACTCCTGAAAGTAATCTGCGCATTGCCGAGCTGCTGCGGTTGATGGCGGGCATACTGGAGCAACAGGATGCCAATCCGTTCCGCATCAACGCCTACCGTCACGGCGCCGATACCATTGCCGGTCTGGATGAGTCTGTCGAAACCATTCTTGACCGTGGCGGCGTGGATGCCCTGATTGCCCTCCCCACGATCGGTAAAGGTATTGCCCTGGCGATCAATGAAATTGTGAACACCGG
The DNA here is from genome assembly GCA_022340825.1 of Acidiferrobacterales bacterium. Lineage (GTDB taxonomy): Bacteria > Pseudomonadota > Gammaproteobacteria > Acidiferrobacterales > JAJDNE01 > JAJDNE01. The sequence continues at coordinate 15,121 of JAJDNE010000111.1, forward strand.
ACGATGGTCGCAACTGGATCGTTTGCGCGGTGAAATCGAACCGGAAAAATTATTTCAAACCATACCCAACGTCGGGCCGAAGCTGGCCCACGAGATACACGATCATTTGCATATCGATACGCTGGAGGCGCTCGAGTCTGCGGCGTACGAAGGGCGACTGGAGACCGTACCCGGTGTCGGCCCGCGAAAATCGAGCGCCATTCAGGCAAGTGTTGCTTCAATCCTCGGCCGGGCACGCCCCGCTCGGCTTGCGGGCGACGGCGGGATCAAACCCGCTATTTCAGACCTGTTACGGGTAGACGCGGAGTACAGGAAAAAGGCGGCGGCCAAAAAACTACCGGCAATCAGCCCCAAACGCTTTAATCCGGAAAACCGGGCCTGGTTACCTGTTCTGCATACCACGCATGGCGACTGGCATTACACCGCCGTTTATTCAAACACTGCCCGCGCACATCAGCTAAAGAAAACTGACGACTGGGTGGTGATCTACTTCTACGACCACCACCACCAGGAGGCACAGTGCACCGTGGTAACGGAAACCCGCGGCTCACTCATCGGTAGACGGGTTGTCCGGGGAAGAGAGCCTGAATGTAAGGAGTACTATCGATAGCTCGGGTAACGAGCTATCGCTCCCAGTATCTCCTGGTTTAACTGGTCGCGTTCGATCAGGGCATCGTCGATCGATTCAACCGCAGAAATCGTAGAAAGGTAATGCTCAGGCAGGCAGTGATGGCCAGCGCCCCGAAGCACCAGGTCACGATACCAGTGATAGGGTTTCAAGTCCGCATCGATATGGCTTGCCTGGGCGACATAGATAAACGCATCGTGTAACTCGTCATCTGCGACGACTTGCAGTTGCTTGACCTCATAGCCGCTGCCCACGCCTTCGTAACGGTCGAGTACAAGCCGTTGGCTCTCCGGCATCTGGTACACCGCACCATAGATTACGTCGTTGGCACTGCCGGTAAACCAGGCATCTGCCTTCGCGGATCCATCATCCGAGCGTTTGTGAAAGCACAACCGATAGCCCGCCAGGGTAGCCACGCACAGAAATTTACTCTCCGGGACCCGCTGCTGCAGGCGAACCGGATGTAGATTGGAGCCGTACGCAAAGTATTTCAGCGTCGACATCGGACTAGAGCAATTCCTCCTGGTACCTGGCTTCATCGAAACCAACAATAAACTTCCCGTCATTGTCGATCACGGGCCGCTTTACGATGGTCGGGTGCTTGAGAATGATATCGGGCGCGTTCGACTGGCTCAGGCTATCGCGTTGTTTATCCGACAGCTGGCGCCAGGTGGTGCCGCGTTTATTGACGAGCTCATCCAGTTTGACCTGCTTCAGCCATGACGCGATGATCTCCTTATTAAGTCCATCGCGTCGCAAATCAAAGAAGATGTAATCGATATCGTTGGCGTTTAGCCACATCCTTGCCTTGCGTACGCTATCGCAATTAGGAATCCCGTAAACAGTAATCATGTCGGTGTTATAAAACTGGAAAAACTAATCGGAATGTTATGAAGGGAGCAGTGGCAAATATCGTGAAGACATATCAACGTTTTGCAACAACTAGGTCTCTTCGTCGGTTGACGGGTCCATGGAGCCACGCCAGTCGCTGGGTTCTTCCACTCTCTCTAGATCAAGCGATGACCATTCTGCTTGATCGATCTCGTTCAGATCACCATCCTGATGTTGCAGCTCAATCATCCCTGAATTCTCGTCTATCGAGACGACACGAAATATCCTGTTTTTCGTCGTCTCGTACCATTGGCCCTCGATGGGTTCCAGTTCGTTAGGCATATCGCTTCCCTCAAACTTCCTGATTCATGTCAATGCACTATGCCGCAACCAAGCAAGGGAAACCTTGATTTCGGTCAGATAGCCTGAATGAACCGGTTGCGGTGGACAGTTTTCGGTCAATTGGCTGGCTTGATCTCGATCGTAAAAATATTGCCCAGTGCCGATTTCAGTTCCTCCAGTGTCAGGGCATTAAACTGAAATCCGCGGTCACCCCAATGCAGGCAGACCATTTCCTTGACCTCGGGCTGCTTGTCAGATCGAAGGCTAAGTATCGTCGCGTACTTAATGAGTGACGGGCCACCATCGCCTACGCCGACACCCACACTGATACCGCCGGTGACACTCAGGTCGGCAACATCCAGGCTGGCAACGCGAGTTGGCCTAATGCTCGTATAGTCTTCCCATTCATTCACCTTGGTTAGCTCGAAGCTGTCCGGTGTAATCACGCGCGCTTTCGCTGAGACCTTGTTCAGAATAATCCGGCAATGAGGATAATAGACATCGACGTCGTTGTAGGAGACGACCTTGCCACGAAAGATATAAGTTGACTTGCGGTCTTGCGGAATCTCGATCGGTTGATTCAACACAAAACGGGACCCAACCGGCACCAGATCTTTAATGCTCGCGGGTGTATTCTTCAGCGACATGTTGCAGCCGCTTGTGAGCGTTGCCAGCAGTGCCATGGTTGAAAACACAATTATTCGGGTCGAGAGATTCATTGTTAGACCTCCTCTGCGCAGATCAGCATAAACTCCAATGCTACGCTCGCGGACGGTCGACCGTAAAGTGGTGCCCGGGGCCGGAATCGAACCGGCACGGTGTTTCCACCGAGGGATTTTAAGTCCCTTGCGTCTACCAATTTCGCCACCCGGGCAGATGGGTGCGGGAGTGTAATCGCTGACAGCAGGGAAAGAAAAGAGATGGAGGCTGGGCCCGGAGTCGAACCGAGGTACACGGATTTGCAATCCGCTGCATAGCCACTCTGCCACCCAGCCGCATAGGATCAATGATAATTGACCAAGATCTAACAAAAAAGGGAAAGGCGACTTGGCGCCCTTCCCTGTAATCTGGAGCGGGAAACGAGACTCGAACTCGCGACCCCAACCTTGGCAAGGTTGTGCTCTACCAACTGAGCTATTCCCGCGCGGGTTCCGTATTGTATGTATGCGCCTGTCCCTGTCAAGCTCAGGATTTTGGCGGTTTCAGGAGCCGCTGCCGGAAAGTGCCGGCCATGCTGCCCGCAGATAGCTCAGCATCGACATCAGGGTCAGGATCGCGGCCAGGTACAGCAGGATCTCGCCAATCGTCATGATCGGAATCGACCACAAGTTACCCCGGAATAGCAAAAACGAGATCGCCACCATCTGCATCACCGTCTTCACCTTGCCCAACGACGAGACTGCCACTTTTTTACGCTTACCGATCTCAGCCATCCACTCCCGAAGCGCCGAAACCGTGATTTCGCGTCCAATAATCACCAGCACCATCACCACGAATACGCGGTTATCCCAGACGTGGCCATGGACAACTGGATCCGAGGCGAGCAATACCAGTGCCGCCGCCACCACCAGCTTGTCGGCTACCGGATCCAGGAATGCCCCGAGGGGGGACGCCTGCTCCAGTCGACGCGCAAGATAACCATCGAGCAGATCGGTGAGTGCGGCAACGACAAAAATGGCGGTCGCAACGGCGGCTGCCCAGCGACCAGGCATGAAATAGACGACAACCAGGGCCGGAATCAGCGCCAACCGGATCAGCGTGAGGATGTTTGGAATATTCAGCAACGCTCAGGAATCCTGTGAGTGAAACACATCATATATTTTTTTTGCCAGGTCCGGGCTGATTCCGGGGACACTGGCCAAATCCTCGACCCCTGCCCTCGCTACCTCCTGAAGCCCTCCCAGGCGCTTTAGCAGGCTTTGCCTGCGTTTCTCGCCAATTCCCGGTATTTCTTCCAGTCGGGACTGACGTCTTGCCTTACCGCGCTTATGGCGATGCCCGGCAATGGCGAAGCGGTGTGCCTCGTCGCGCACCTGCTGGATCAGGTGAAGGGCCGGCGAATCAGCGGGCAGTATAGTGGCCAGTTTTTGGCCGGACAAGAACAGCTGTTCAAGCCCGGGTTTACGCCCCGGCCCCTTGGCAACACCAATCAGCTTTACTTCGCGCACCTGTAGTTCGCGCATCACTTCCTCGGCTCGGCTCAACTGTCCCTTGCCGCCGTCAATCAGGACGATATCCGGCCACTTGCCCTCACCCTCTTTCATGCGCCGGTATCGCCGGGTCAACGCCTGCGTCATGGCGGCATAGTCATCTCCTGCCTGGATTCCTTCGATGTTAAACCGGCGGTAGTCACTCTTTACCGGGCCTTCCAGGGAAAATACAACGCAGGAACCAACGGTCGCCTCGCCCTGGGTGTGGCTGATATCAAAACACTCGATCCGTTCAGGTACGGCATCGAGTCCCAGGGCCTCTTGTAGCGCCTCAAAGCGCTGACGCAAACTACTGCGGCTGATAAGTTGGCGGCGCAATGCATCGCGTGCATTCACCTCGGTCATTTCCAGCCAGCGGCGCGGCTTGCCTCGCGAAGGAATTGAGATCTTTACCCCATGATCGGCCTGTTGCACCAACGCCGCCTGCAGCAATTCGGTGTCAGCAATGTGCCGATCAACATAGATCGTGGCCGGTACCGGTTTACCGATGTAATACTGCGACAAAAACGCCGACAAAATATCGTCCTCGTCGGCGCCTTCAGTTCGCTGTGGAAAATAGCTCCGGCTACCGAGTTGCCTGCCGTCACGCACAAACATCACCTCAACACTTGCAAGCCCCTTTTCTACTGCCAGCGCCATGATGTCGATGTTTCCACCGCTGCTATTGACGTACTGCTTCTCCTGGGTGCGCTTGAGTGCCGCGATGCGATCACGGAATATCGCCGCCTTTTCGTAATCCTGCGACTCGGATGCGCGCTCCATCTCCAGGATCATCTCTTCAACCATTGCGTGACTCTTGCCTTCGAGAAACATGACAACGTGGCGAATATCATTCGCATAAGTCTCCTTGTCGATCAGGCCTACGCAGGGGCCGGAACAGCGCTTAATCTGGTATTGCAGGCACGGGCGTGAGCGTGCGCGAAAAAAGCTGTCGTTGCACTGGCGAATACCGAAGGTTTTTTGCAGCAGATTCATACTCTCGCGCACCGCAGTGACCGACGGGTATGGGCCAAAATAGCGGCCTGGCTTTTTTTGCGCGCCACGATGCAAATCCAGTCGCGGATATTCATCTTTGGTGGATAGGTACAGATAGGGATAACTCTTGTCATCACGTAGCAGGATGTTAAATCGTGGGTGTTCAGCCTTGATCAGGTTGTTTTCAAGCAACAGGGCTTCGTTTTCGGTGTGCGTAACCGTGATCTCGATTGCCCTGGCCAACTGCATCATTGCCTCGTTCTTTGGTGACAATCCGGATGCACGAAAATAACTGGCGACACGCTTTTTAAGATTGCGTGCCTTGCCAACATAAATTACCTTGTTGTCCTCGCTGATCATGCGATAAACGCCGGGACTGTTCGGCAAATTACGCACAAAAGCCTTGGGATCGGAGAGGTCCATCTTCTACTGCCTCAGCAAATCGCTGGCCTGCTGAAATACGGACTCGAACATCTCCGGTGTCAATCGGCGGGTCTGGGTGTTGTAGCGGCTGCAATGGTAAGAATCGATCAAGGTCAGCTTGTCATCTAACCTATGTACCGCACCATGGGCAAACTTGAACTGGCTCTGCTTTTGACCGAGACCGCGTAGTACCGACTTGTGGGCAATGGTGCCCAATGCCAT
>JAJDNE010000058.1 GCA_022340825.1 Acidiferrobacterales bacterium
GCCCCGGCACCACTAATTATTATTGATCCGCCGCTGCTACTAATATCCAGGTCACCGTCAGTCGCAATGGTGTCCGAATCCCCAGCTTCAGTGAGACTATATGTCTTGGCATCTAGATTAACTGTTCCACCATTGCCGTCCGCGTTCAGCTGCTGAATAGCAGCCCTTAGAGTGCAATATCCAGAAACACCCTCGCATGTACCATCCATCAAGTTTGAATCCGGTTCATCGAATATTGTATTTACCGTATAGGGTGGCGCTGCGCTGGTTGACGCGACTAGCACTGAGAGGATCGCTGCAAAAAAGATTCTTATTGGTAGTTGATTCATCGAGTTCGCTCGCATGCACAATTTGTCAGGTAACGATTCGGCCACTTCAGTGTCTGTTTTTTTGCCGTCATTATCAAGTAGTTAACAGAACCGACCGCCTGTCGAGCTGGACAGGTTATTGGTCGGGGTTTGGTTGAATCAGGGTATTTGCGTGAACTACAAATATTCATGAGTACTGAATTAGTAAAAACCGGCCCATGAATAGAAAGACCTATTACCTGCTGACAGACGAAGACGGACGCTGTTTCCGTGCCAGCACCCTGTTGGCAGGCACCTGTTGGCAGTATGCAAACGATGGGCTGGACGTAATCTCGCAGAATATCTGGGAGTGTGGAGCAACTCCGGTATTGGCGGTGATGAAAAACCCGCTTCATTCGGAGTGCGCGAGTCCCCGGTTGTTCAAAATTACAATGCGCGAAAAATATGTTGGCGCTTCACTGACACGTGATTTAACAGTCGACGAGAATGAAATGCCTGATGTTTCCCCAGAACAGAAGCTGGCGTTTGCCATGTACGTAGTGCGCCAACTGGCGCCCGAACATGCCTTTAGTCACTGGGTTGAGCGCTGGCTCTCACGAATGGACCGATCAGCAACCGGTGTGCGGCTGGCGATGAAAAGCCTGATCGAGACGGCAGAAGAAGTGGATATCTCGGTCATCAAGTTAAACCACATGGGCCTGCGGGGCGCGGCTAAATCTGACTACCATGAGGCTAAGTATGACTTTCTCTGGCGTGCCTACGAGATTACCGAAGCGGCGCAGGTGATGATCATGAAACCAGAACGCTGGCGGAATATCGTCGCAGAGAAGGTTGCGACGGCAACCGGTGGTGCGCTCGAAGAAACACAGCTAGCTGATCTGGCTGACCTTGCCATGCATATTGCGGCCGAAACGAATTTCGTTGCCTATGTTTCATCGCCGAAGAAAATTCTGCGGCGCGAGCGCGAGCATAGTTCTCCGGCCTCGTATGCTGTCATCGAGTTTAGTGATACCGGTTTGCAGATCGAGCAATACGATGTCGTGAAGGAAAAACGCGACTAACTAGCGACCCACTGTCCCAGGGTTACCCGATCCTGCCCGGCAAGATCCCCGACTGTTTCCACGTTGACAAAGCCAGCCGATTGCATCAGGCCGAGTACCGCCTCGCCCTGGTCGAAGCCATGCTCCAGAAGTAACCAGCCGCCAGGTTTAAGGTGGTTTGATGCGTCAGTGATGATTTCACGAATCGCATCCAGTCCGTCATCACCGCTAACGAGTGCCGTCATCGGTTCGTAGCGTACATCGCCCTGCGAGAGGTGTGGATCGTCTTCACGAACGTAAGGTGGATTACTGACAACCACATCGCAGCGGTCCTGCCCGAGTGCGCCAAACCAGCGGCCCAGGCGGAGCTCAACATTGCCGATGCCGAGACGCTCTTCGTTGACGCGTGCGGTCTCCAGTGCCAGGCGTGAAGCATCGGTAGCAATCACCCTTGCGTGCGGCCTCTCGTAAGCGATTGCCAATGCAATGGCACCACTGCCGGTACCCAGGTCCGCAATTGTGACTTCAGCATCTTTCGGTATGCGCAGCAACGCTTGTTCAACCAGGATCTCGGTCTCGGGTCTGGGTATCAATGTGTCCGGTGTCACCAGGAAATTCATTGACCAGAATTCACGCTGGCCAGTGATGTAGGCGATCGGCGCCCCCGTCTCGCGCATCGCCACCAGCTCGTCGAAGAGTGATTGCTGTGATTCGCTAAGCGCCTGATCATTCTTTCGAATAATGTCCGCGTGACTGTAGCCAGTGACATGCTCCATCAGTACACGTGCGTCGATCGAAGCGCTGTCGCTACACTGGCTCAGTCGTTGTTCCGCCATTTTGAGGGCCGAGGCGATAGTGGATGGAGGCGTGTTAGCGGTTGTGTTCACGCGCCCAGGGCAGCGAGTTTGTCTGCCTGGTCGGCACTGACCAGGGGATCGATAACCTCGTCGAGTTCGCCGGCCATCACCTGATCCAGTTTATAAAGGGTGAGATTGATACGGTGGTCGGTTATACGGCCCTGTGGGAAATTGTAGGTGCGTATGCGCTCAGAGCGATCGCCGCTTCCGACCAGCAACTTTCGCGTTGCAGCCTCGGCTGAACGCTGTTTCTCCTGTTCTCCGCTAAGAATCCTGGTCTGCAATAGCCCCATGGCCCGTGCACGGTTTTTATGTTGCGAGCGTTCATCCTGACACTCGACCACGATACCGGTAGGCAAGTGTGTAATACGGACAGCGGAATCGGTTTTATTTACGTGCTGGCCACCGGCGCCTGAGGCGCGGTAGGTATCGATGCGCAGGTCTGCTGGATTGATTTCAATATCATCAATCTCTTCGGCTTCCGGCATGACGGCAACGGTGCAGGCCGAGGTATGTATACGTCCTTGAGTCTCGGTCTCCGGTACCCGTTGTACGCGATGTGCACCAGATTCAAACTTGAGCCGGGAATAGGCGCCATTACCAATGACACGGGAAATGATTTCCTTGTAGCCGCCAACATCGCTCTGACTGCTGCTGATGACTTCTACTTTCCAGCCGCGGTTCTCGGCATAAGTGCTGTACATGCGAAACAGATCTGCCGCAAACAGCGAGGCCTCGTCCCCCCCGGTGCCGGCGCGGATTTCGAGATAGATATTGCGACTGTCATTGGGGTCTTTGGGCAGCAGCAGTCGCTGCAGATTTTGTTCATGTCTTTCGATGCTTTCCTGAACGCGCGGTAGTTCATCCTGCGCCATGTCACGCATGTCGCTGTCGTCGTCCTTGAGCATGGCTTCGAGCGAGGTCAGTTCGTCACTCGCCTGACGAAACTCGTCATACTCGTTTACCACCGGGGAAATTTCGGCGTATTCCCGCGACAATTTGCGAAACTGGTTTTGATCATTGATCGTGTCGGGATCGCTGAGCAGGGCATTCAATTCCTCTGCCCGCTGGACCAGGTTGTCCAGTTTGGCCTGGATGGACGGATTCACGGGTTAATCGTCGCTTAGGTTGAACAGACGGCGCGCTGCATCCAGTAGCTTGGCATCACCGTCGTGATCCGCCTGTCGCAATACAGCAGTGGGATCGTGTGTCAGCTTATTGGTGAGTGTTCTGGCCAGTTGCTCCATGACCTTTTTTGGGTCTTCGCCCTTTTCAAGCAGTCGCGCTGCGCGTGCCAGCTCGGTTTCGCGAATAGCAGTGGCGGTGTCGCGTAATGCACGAATTGTCGGCACAGCATCCAGTGAGTGTGCCCAGCGCATGAACTCGACTACCTTCACATCAATGATTTTTTCGGCCTCTTGCGCCGCCTCCTGGCGTGACTTCATATTTTCCTGAACTACGTCTTTCAGATCGTCTACGGTATAGAGGTAGATATCACGCAACTCGCCCACTTCCTTTTCAATATCCCGTGGGACAGCAATATCGACCAGGAACATCGGTCGGTGCTTCCGCTCTTTCAGTGCACGCTCGACTGCGCCCTTGCCCAGTATCGGAAGCTGGCTGGCGGTAGAGGAGATGACGATGTCAGCGTCGCTCAGGCGCATGGGCATTTCCGTAAGCGAGATAGCATCGGCGCCAAAGTCGCGAGCCAGCAATTCCGCACGTTCAACTGTACGATTGGCTACGATCATGTGACCGATCTGGTTTTCGGCCAGGTGGCGCGCGCATAGCTCAATCATTTCGCCCGCACCGATCAGCAGCACTGTTTTTTCCGACAGGTCGTTAAATATTTGCTTGGCCAGCGTAACGGCCGCCGAGGCGACAGAAACGGCGCTGGCACCGATGGCAGTATCGGTACGTACTACCTTGGCCACGGAAAAGGTCTGCTGGAAAAGCCGATTCAGGATCTTGCCGGTGGTACCAGCCTTGTGCGCGGCGGCAAAGGCATCCTTCATTTGTCCCAGAATTTGCGGTTCACCCAACACCATTGAGTCGAGTCCGGAAGCTACGCGAAACGCATGTTGTACTGCCAGTGCGTCCGGGTGCTCATACAGGTACGGCCTGACCTCGTTGGCGTCGAGTTTCAGGTAGCGGCAAAACCAGTCAATGGCTGCTGCTTCCGTTGACGGCGAAATACCGCAATAGACTTCAGTGCGATTGCAGGTAGAGACGATGGCTGCTTCATTGGCAACACCGCAGGCGGTGATATCGGCAAGTGCCTCGGTCAGAATTTCCGGCGCAAACGCAGCCTGTTCCCGAAGTTCCACGGGAGCAGTCTTGTGGTTTATGCCAAGCGCCAGTAATTGCATGTTCATGTTGATGGTTGTCGGGCGACGGATTTTGCTCACTGGTTGCCCGGAGTCAAGCCTCGCCGCCGGTTTTTGCCGGTTTCCATAATATCTGTGCAGTCTCGACCAATATCCATAGGCCGAAGGCGAATAATAGCAGCGACAGCAACACAAGGCTCCAGGCGGCCTGGCCCCACCAGACACCCAGCTGTAGTCCGATCGCCCACAATATCGCGGGTAGAACGATCAAGGTGAGCCCAAGCAGGAGTTGTCCCGGCAGCTGGCGACGCTCCAGTGCCACGACCAGCAGCAGCATGCCGAACGCAGCCAGCAGCTGATTACTGTCGCCATATAGTGGAACCAGTGCCGATGGTTCGGCACCCGTGGCGCCAGCAGTAATCAGGACAATGGCTGCCAGTAAAACAAGTAGTGACCCACGACCGTTCGCCTGAATCGGCAAGCCAAGGCTGGTTCCGGCTTCACTGAAAAGAGTACGCAGTAATTGTACTACCGCCTCCAGGCTGGTGACGGTCATAGCCAGCAGTGCAAGTGCTGCCAGATCGGTGGCGAAGTCCACGCCAATACCAACGAAGCTGGCAAAATAGGCGAAGCCGTTGATATAGAGTTCAAGCAAATAGGTCGGGTCCTGAAGTGCCGCCCATGAAAGATAAAACTCGTTCCATTCTGCCGTTGAGGCAAAGCCGGCTGAACAAATCACAATTGCGGATATTGCCGCCAGTCCTTCTAGCGCGGCGGCACCGTAACCGACCTCCCGACAATCGGCTGCGGTGCGAAGCGCTGGTGCCGTAAATTGATGAGCGAATAGCAAGTAGATGCCTGCCAGCGCACCGCCGCTAATGGTGACCAGAAGCCACGGCAGGGCAGTGGGCGACGTGCCGGCGGGATTAAAGCCAGGAGCGATCAGGACGGGGTGCGCCAGGGTTACACCGATAAAGAAGACCAGTAGTAAAACCAAAAACAGGGAAGCGGCAAAACCGGCTCGTGGAAGAAGCATTGCTGCGAAACGCTGGCGCTGTGCGAAATAAAGATAGACCGCGAGTAGTACGATCCACGCGAGGTCGGCATCCAGCGTTACCCGGGAGCGACCACCAAGGTCGAAATAGATCGCGCCGGAAAAGCCGACGGAGTAGGCGCTGAATAGTAACAGGAGCACAACTACGAGAATCAGGCCGGCAGCGAAGGCCGGTAAAATAGCTTTGTCACTGCGGTATTGCAGGAAAATTCCAACACCGCTGGCCAGCAATACCTGCAACCAGAACGGGATGACAACTGACGGGTGGTTCACCAACAGCCGTATTGACAGCAGGGCCAGAAGTGCTGCGGTAACCACAAGCAGAAGCAGTAGCAGTGTCAGCAGGCCATTCCATAGTCGTGGTTGAAAGTAGTGCTTCACTACCGTGCCAAGTGACTGATCAGGGTGGTGGGCGGATAACCACAACACGCCGATGCTATAGATACCCGCGGCAAGCGCTGTGCCCACAACTGCCCACAGGAAGGCCGGTACCCATCCCCAGTATGTGGCCAATGCGGCGGTGCTGAGTGTTGCGGCGGTGGCGACCAGGCCGAAGTGCTGGACCATCAGCAGGTACCGGTGGGGTCTACCGCCCGTCGCTTCAGGGGTCGAGCTTGTGGCTGCTATACTATATTTAGTATCAACGCGGAAAACGACGCCAGTGACTAGCTTCGAGTAAAAGCGATAGCCGAAAACAAAGGCAATCGCAGCGGTGATCAGTAGAAAAAGGGAATTCATTCAATAGTCCGGCCTGTAAGCCAGTGTATTCTAAAGTCAGCTCGAGGAGCAGGGAAGTTGAAAGGACTGATCGATTGTATAACACTGGCTTTTCCGACACGGCTTGTGTAAGCCAGTAAATCCCCCCAAATACCATTTATGAGCCAATTTTCACGATTTCAGGGTTTTCGTCTGCTGCCATTGTCAGCAGTGTTTGCATTGGTGGTTTCTGCCTGCAGCACGACACCTGTTGCGGAGCAACCCGTCGCAGCCGAAAAACCGGCTGAGGCGGCACCGGTTTTACCGAGTGTCGAGCTTACCCCGGAGGTGCTGTACAACGTGTTGCTCGGCGAAATTGCCGGTCGACGTGGTGAGTATGGTCTTTCTGTGCGCGCGTTATCGAACGCCGCACGTGAGACCGGTGATCCGCGACTGGCCGAGCGTGCCACACTGGCCGCTATTTATGCCAAACGTTATGCCGAGGCGCTGGATACCGGCAGGATGTGGGTAAGCCTGCGACCCGATGATGAGGACGCTCGCGAGGCGCTGGCCACGGTTATGCTCGCCCTCGACCGACCAGATGAGGCCAAAGAGCACTTTGAAAAAATGCTCGAGCTATCGAAAAAGGATAATCGGCTCGGGCACACCTATCTGCGCATTGCGGCAGTGTTGGGGCGTCACGAAAACCGCACCGATGCGCTTTCTCTGATGACTTCGTTGACGCGACAGAACCCGGGTAACGCGGAGGCCCAGTTTGCCTTGGCACACATGGGAATGCGCGCCGGTAATTTATCGATTGCCAGCGGCGCCATTGATCGTGCATTGATCATCCGCGCCGGTTGGGAAGACGCCGCATTGCTAAAGGCGCGAATCCTTGGCGCAACCAACGATCACAAGCGCACGATCCAGTTTTACGAAAAATACCTATCAACCTACCCTGAGTCCTCCAAGATGCGTATGAACTACGCGCGCTATCTGGTGGATCAGAAAAACTGGGAAGGTGCGCGCGGGCAATTCAAAGTGGTGCTTGAATCCAGCCCGGAAAATATCGACGTGCTATATGCACTGGGCCTGTTGTCGCTACAGACGGAACGGCTGGAAGATGCGGACGTTTATTTCCGTCGCGCACTCGATATCAATCCCGCCAACGACCAGATGCGAATCTATCTTGGCCAGACTGCCGAGCGCCGTGAGCAACTGGATGTGGCGGTGAGTTGGTACAAGTCAGTCAGCAATGAAAAGTATCTGTTTGAGGCACGTACGCGTCTCGGCGTCGTTATTGCGAAGCAGGGTGATTTGGCCAAGGGCCGCGAGATTCTCAGCAACATCAAACCAGTTAATGATCAGGAGCGCGTACAGCTGGCGCTGGCCGAAGAGCAGGTGCTGCGCGACGCCAAGGAGTACAACGCGGCACTCAAAGTGTTAAGTGATGCACTGAAGGCTCTTCCAAAGCATAAGGACCTGCTTTACGCACGCGCGCTAGTTGCGGAAAAGCTGAACGATCTGAGTCTGCACGAACGCGATTTGCGACTGGTGCTGAAACTGGATCCACAAAATGCACACGCCATGAATGCCCTGGGTTACACCCTGGCAGATCGCACCGATCGCCACCAGGAGGCCTATGCTTTGATCAAGCATGCGCTGGAACTGAGGCCAAACGACCCGTTCATTCTCGATAGTATGGGCTGGGTACAATACCGTCTTGGCAACAGTGCTGAAGCGATACGCTATTTACGTCGCGCGCTGGAGATACGCTTCGATGCGGAAATTTCCGCGCATCTGGGTGAAGTATTATGGGTCTCCGGGAAAGAGCACCAGGCAGAGCGTGTCTGGGCGCAGGCGCTAAAGCGTGAGCCAGACAACGAGTCGGTTAAAAACACGATCAAGAAATTCAAACAGTGAAGTCCTTCCTGGTTTTACTGTCGGCATTGCTGTTGGCAGCATGTGCCAGCCAGGGCGTGCGTCTGTCGCCCGAGCAGCGCCAGGCCGCCTGGCAACAACACAATCTTCAACTCGCTGGACTTCAGAACTGGAGTCTCAGCGGTCGTGTCGCCGTGCGCGCTGGAGATCAGGGCTGGCAGGCAGGGATGCGCTGGTCGCGGCAGGACGACCTACAAGAAATACAACTAACCGGTCCATTTGGCGGCGGCGTGGTTTTACTCAGGCAGGATACTGCCGGGGTGGTCCTGCGCGATAATCGGGGTGAAGAGTATTACGATACCAATGCCGAACGCCTGCTGGAGCAAGTGACTGGCTGGCAGCTGCCGGTAAATGCCCTCGGCTACTGGGTGCGTGGCCAGGCGATTCCGGACGCGCCACAAGATCTGGAGCTGGATAACAACGGCAGGGCAAAACGCCTGTCCCAGCAGCAGTGGCAGATCACTTATCAACAGTACGGTGAGTACAACGGC
>JAJDNE010000064.1 GCA_022340825.1 Acidiferrobacterales bacterium
ATGATTCGCGATTACGAATTTGTCGATTTCCGCTTGCAGCTCAAGCTCCAGCAAAGAGAACTCGTGATCGAACTCGGCGCGGTGGATCACGTACAGAAAGTGGCTAACGCCTTCCAGTACCGTCCAGAAATCAACAATCCCCGGATCTTCCGCGCGAAATGTCGGGCCCGCAGTTTGCAAACATTCGAGTAACCGGGAATCGAGATACAGACTTAAATGCAGATCGCCGTCGATCTCGCTAATCAACAACTTCTCCGGGATCGCACGATTGTTGGTGCTTTGATCAAGGCTGTCCGCCAATGCTGCATCATGGATTACAAAATCCTGTACCCGGTAGCGGGTTTCGATCTCGTAGATGGACTGCAGTGTATTCTGGAGATCGGACAGAAGCATTGGCCCGCTACCGCTAGTGCCTGAAGTCCGGCCGGGACCCCGGGATCGGCGTTATACCCAGTTTCTGCAACTGGGATCGGGCCCGCTTGCTGCCGGTACGAATCCAGACCTCGTAAAGCCGCATTACGTCGCGGTTGTTATTGAAGTTGGCTTGTTCGCAAACCTCGGCAAGCACGTCAACAAACGCAACAAACTTATCCGTTAATTCATCGAAAAGCATTTGCCCGGCACGGTCCCGGAAGCGGCTGCCAATGGTCGACGACACGCTGGAATAGGCGCTGCCGCCCATGGCGATGTAATAGTCGACGTCAACGATCTTGCGATTCAGGCTGTCGGCAAACACACCGGTGATAAACAAGGCCGTATCGCCAAGTTTCTGCAATATCCGAACTCGTCCCGCTGCCGTGGTATTGGCCGCTGCGTCGGCATACATCAGTGCCAGTGGTTTCATATCAACGCCATCGGCGGTTTGCTCGAACAAGTCCTCGCTGCGACTAAACAGTGTGAGCAAGTTCGCCAGGTATTGAATGGATGCTTCACTCGCCTCGAGGTTTTGATTGTTTATTGCACCCTGAACGGATTGATGAAAAAAGGATTGCAGCGAAGGATTCGCTATAACCTGGGGGGAACTACCGTCGTACATAGCCATCTATCACATCACCTCTTTAGTCATTCGAAAACAAATGTTTTCACTAAGTGGTAATAAAAGTATAGCGATTGCCGAAATTCTGTCCAATCAATTAATAATACGTCTGGCACTCTCACGCTTTGAGTGCCAGCAGTTATTTATTAAGATGGTTGATTACGTTTTACCCGATACCCCGATAAGATAATTCACATACCGATAAATTTGGTTCGGTTTCCTTCACAGGAATTCAAATGTCTGCAAAGTACAGGCAAGCGGACAAGCTGGCTAAAACTGGTTTTGGTTTTATTTGTATGACCGCTTTCGGCCAACAGCGGCTCAATGACATTGAGCCCACAGGCATACTTTTACACGTCTTCAACACCGAATGATCTGCCAAGTATTTGTTCGCATTTATTTCTGGGCGTCCGCGCTCAACGCTTTGTTTATCCCGGCATAATAGGTGCGGGCGTTGTGTTCCGAGGTGTGATCTACGAGCAATCCTGCAATCGCAAAGACAATTACGGCCAGGCCAATGGCCCGGCCATGGTTTCCTCCCCAAAACATGAAAATTGCCAGGCCGGTTATAATCAGCGCAGCCCAACCGATGAGCAAGTATCGGTACCAACCAATGAAGCCCTCGACCCGTTTTTTCTCACTTTCAACAAATACAACAGGGTCCTTTTTATATTCTACCTGGAATTTCTCGACGCGAACTGTGTTTCGATATATACCAACTCCCCCGGCAATGCTCCAAAAGAGTCCTACGACCAGGAAGGGTATGATCAATGCCCGCGCCGTTACTAAATGTCCAAACTTCCAGAAATAGGCTGCCAGGATAATCAGGGCTGCTCCCCAAAGGAAGATCATGCCCCCTTCGAAGGCTTCCCCTTTTATCCAGTTTGCGGTGTGTTCGAAAAATTCCATGTTAGATTCCTCCTATTTGTCGCTTTTTGATGACATCCATTCAGTCTTTGTTGGCAGAGGACTTTTTTCGAAAGCGATAAAGCCATATAACCGTTCCAACAGCCGCCAATAAAGCAAAAACATACAACTCGTATCTTTGTATATCGCCAAACAATGCCTGAATCGTGTTGCCGAATAGATAGCCTAAAATGCTGACTACTGTCGCCCATAGGGTTGCTCCGACGATGTCCAGTACCAGGAAGCGGAAAGGCGATATATTACTGACGCCTATGATAAACGGTGAGATTGCGCGGAAGCCGTAGAGAAACCGGAAGCCGAGGATAAACCAGACCTGGTATTGATCGAGCAAGGCGAATACCTTTTCCGATTTTCGTTTCGAGCTCACGCGTCTCTCTAATGCTCTTCGACCTCGAATTCGACCGAAATAGTAAAAGAGTTGATCACCACATACCGCGCCCGTCGCTGCAGAAAAAATAACCCACGGCAAATCGAGGTAACCACGGTCCGCGGCCAGGCCGCCGAGAACAACCAGGGTTTCGCCTTCAATGAAGGCGCCAACGCCAACCGCCGCATAGCCATAGGTTGAGATCAAGTCTGCGAAGGACATAGTCAAGTATTAGTTGACGATTGGACGAGCAGCTACCGTTACCGGCGGTTTGTAAGTATCCATATTCGTATTACAAAACAAAAAGTCCATGCCCTGATCCCCTTTTTATTTTTTGTGTTTCGTCAGGAACCGGTCCAGCTGGTTGGCAAAGGCATTGCGTTCGCTCTGGCCGAACGCGGCCGGTCCCCCGGTATGTACCCCGCTGGCGCGCATCGTATCCATAAAATCGCGCATGTTCAGGCGCGCCTTGATGTTCTCGGTGGTATACATCTCGCCGCGTGGATTCAAGGCGTGCGCGCCCTTGTCGATTACTTCGGAAGCCAACGGTATATCACTGGTGATTACAAGATCACCTGCTTCGACACGTTTTACAATTTCGTTGTCGGCGACATCAAAACCGGAGGCAACCTGCACCAGCCGGATATGCGGCGATGGTGGAATAGGCACCAGTTGATTTGCCACCAGGGTCAATGGTACCCCGGTTCTATCCGCTGCCTTGAACAGGATCTCCTTGATTACTACCGGACAAGCATCCGCGTCTACCCAGATTCTCATTTAATTTCTTCAGCTCGGACCGTGGTCTAGCTGGCGCCTTCGGTCGTAATATGCAGCACCCTGCCGCAGTGCTTGCAATGCACTGCATCACTGTCGTGACGGTTTAGTCCACAGGTCGGGCATTCGTACCGAACCTTGCCCGGCCGAAAGATGGTCTGGATCAGGCGCAAGAAAAGCGAGATACCAAATATCATGATCAACACCGCCAGGATACGGCCAGTAGTGCCGATCAGGGTCACGTCGCCGAAACCGGTAGTGGTTAACGTGGCGATGGTGAAATAAAGCGCATC
>JAJDNE010000069.1 GCA_022340825.1 Acidiferrobacterales bacterium
TGAGGCGCTACTGGCTCAGCGCATCGTTCTCCAGGAACAAATTGACCAGTGGCATCGCGACCACAATAACGAGCCGCACGATCCATGGGCATACAAACAATTTCTCTTCGACATTGGTTATCTCGTCGAGGAAGGTGAAGATTTTCAGATCACGACACAGCACGTTGATCCGGAAATAGCACGAGTTGCCGGCCCACAACTGGTGGTACCGGTCAACAATCCCCGCTACGCCCTCAATGCCGCCAACGCGCGCTGGGGCAGCTTGTACGATGCGCTTTACGGCACCGACGTCATTCCCGAAGACGACGGCGCCGAGCGTAGCAAGGAGTTCAACCCGCACCGGTTTGCGCGTGTCCTGGCATATGCCCACAAGGTGCTGGATGACGCGGTACCGCTATCGCATGACAGTCATGCCAACGTTACCCGCTATGAAGTCCGCGATGGCGAGCTGTACGCGTTCTTCGACGATGGCAGTGAGGCAACACCCGCGCGGCCGGAGTGCTTTACCGGCTACCGTGAAGACCCCGATAGCGGCAAGCTGCTGGCGGTATTGCTCTGCAACCACCATTTGCACATCGAACTACAGATCGATACCGAACACTACCTTGGAAAACTCAATGCCGCCGGCATCAGTGACATCGTTATGGAGGCGGCAATTTCCACCATCCAGGACTGCGAGGACTCGGTAGCGGCCGTCGATGCCGCCGACAAGGTTGAGGTTTATCGGAACTGGTTGGGACTAATGAAAGGTGACCTGGAAATCTCTTTCAAAAAAGGCAAAGAAACCATTACCCGTCGCCTGGAAGCAGACCGCCACTACACCGCCGCCAACGAAGGCGAGCTGATTCTACCCGGTCGCAGCCTGATGCTGGTGCGCAATGTCGGCCATCTGATGACTATCGATGCCGTACTGACGCAAGATGGAAAAGAAGTTTTCGAGGGGCTGCTGGATGCCATGATCACCAGTTTGTGCGCCCTGCACGACCTGAATGGTAGCAGTACCGTCTCCAACAGCCGGACCGGCAGCGTCTACATCGTCAAACCGAAAATGCATGGTCCAGCCGAGGTTGCCTTTACCTGTAAATTGTTTGATCGCGTTGAGGACGCGCTGGGTCTCGAGCGACATACGCTCAAGGTCGGCATCATGGACGAGGAGCGCCGCACAACCGTGAACCTGAAAGAATGCATCCGTGTCGCGAAAGACAGACTTATTTTTATCAATACCGGTTTCCTTGATCGCACAGGGGATGAGATCCATACCTCAATGGAGATGGGCCCGGTGATGCGCAAGGCAGATATTAAAACCTCGACATGGCTTTTAGCCTACGAGGACTGGAATGTTGATATCGGTATTCGCTGCGGTCTCGTCGGTAAGGCGCAAATCGGTAAAGGCATGTGGACCATGCCTAATGAAATGCGCGCCATGCTCGACAGTAAATCGGTTCACCCCGAGGCTGGCGCCAGTTGTGCCTGGGTACCCTCGCCGACCGCTGCCATTCTCCATGCGATTCATTATCACCGCACGCGCGTATCAGAACGCCAGCAGCAACTGGCCAAACGTGAAACCGCATCGCTCGATGACCTGTTGACCATGCCGGTGGTAGACAAGCCAGGCTGGTCAGAAAAAGAAATTCACGAAGAACTGGAAAACAATATTCATTCGATACTGGGTTATGTCGTACGGTGGATTGATCAGGGTATCGGTTGCTCGACAGTGCCCGATATCAAACACGTCGGGTTAATGGAGGACCGAGCTACCCTGCGTATCTCCAGTCAGCACGTCGCCAACTGGCTGTACCACGGCATCGTCACAGAACAACAGGTCATGGATTGCCTGGAAGAGATGGCTAAAGTCGTTGATGAACAAAACAGCGCGGATCCGCTCTACCAGGCGATGGCGCCTGGATTCGACGGTATCGCGTTCAGTGCAGCGCGGGATCTCATCTTCCAAGGTAGGGAGATTCCCAATGGCTACACCGAGCCGGTATTGCATGCGTGGCGAAGGGAGCGAAAGAAACAGATTTGAACAAACGAAAAACGCCCCGACAAGTCGGGGCGTACATCGAAATAGTGGCGGAGCGGACGGGACTCGAACCCGCGACCCCCGGCGTGACAGGCCGGTATTCTAACCAACTGAACTACCGCTCCACTGTTTCGCATGGTCAAAGCGATGGTGGGTGCTGAGGGGATCGAACCCCCGACATTCGCCTTGTAAGGGCGACGCTCTACCAGCTGAGCTAAGCACCCATACGGGTAACTACCCCCCGTTGGGGCGCGCTAGTGTACGTGAACTCTTGCGGGTTTTCTAGCCTAAAAAAGGCGGCATTTTCGGCTCACTGAAACGAAAACAGGCAGCCTCAGGCCGCCTGTTTTATGACGTTTTCGACAATCAGCTAGTGATGCGCCACCGCTGAATCGGTGCCGTCAGCACCCTTCTGCGGCTTGCCGCCCGACTCCGCTTCTGCCGACTCCGGTAACGGTTCCGGGTGACGCTCGAGTGCTGCTTCCAGCACCTGATCGATCCACCGAACCGGGATAATCTCCAGGTCCTTTTTCACGTTATCAGGAATCTCCTGCAGATCCTTCGTGTTCTCTTCCGGAATCACCACGGTCTTGATACCGCCACGATGAGCTGCCAGCAGCTTCTCCTTGAGCCCACCAATCGGTAGCACCTCGCCGCGAAGCGTGATCTCACCCGTCATGGCCACATCGGCGCGCACCGGGATACCGGTCAAAGCCGAGATGATGGAAGTGCACATACCGACACCGGCACTGGGGCCGTCCTTCGGGGTTGCACCTTCCGGCACGTGAACGTGAATATCACTTTCTTCGTAGAACTTCGGTGGAATACCCAGCGCCTTGGCACGGGCTCGCACCACACTCATCGCGGCCTGGATAGATTCCTGCATGACATCACCAAGTTTGCCGGTATAAGTCTGCTTGCCCTTACCCGGGACAACCACAGATTCAATCGTCAGCAATTCGCCGCCGACTTCAGTCCAGGCAAGGCCGGTTACCTGACCCACCTGGTTCTTCTCTTCCGCCAAACCAAAGCGGAAGCGATGCACGCCAAGATAGTCTTCAAGATTGTCCGGAGTGATCGTTACATGTCCTTTGGTCTTACCCAGAACCAGCTCGCGGGTCACCTTGCGGAAAACCTTCGAGATTTCGCGCTCAAGATTACGTACACCAGCTTCGCGGGTGTAGTAACGGATAATGTCGAGAATCGCCTCATCGGAAATCGAGACTTCATCTTCTTTCAGGCCATTATTCTTGCGTTGCTTCGGTGCAAGGTATTTCTTGGCAATGTTCAGTTTCTCGTCTTCGGTGTAACCCGAGAGACGAATCACTTCCATACGATCCAGCAACGGTCCCGGGATATTGAGCGTATTCGCTGTTGCCACAAACATCACGTCGGAAAGATCGTAATCGACCTCAAGGTAGTGGTCGTTGAAGCTGTCATTCTGCTCCGGATCCAGTACCTCCAGCAGTGCCGAGGACGGGTCGCCACGAAAATCCATCGCCATCTTGTCGACTTCATCGAGCATGAACAGCGGATTCTTGACCTTCACCTTCGACAAATTCTGGATAATCTTGCCCGGCATCGAGCCGATATAGGTACGACGGTGTCCGCGTATCTCGGCCTCGTCACGCACGCCGCCGAGCGACATACGCGTAAATTTACGACCGGTCGCCTTGGCAATCGATTGACCCAGTGAGGTCTTGCCTACGCCGGGAGGTCCGACCAGACACAGGATAGGACCCTTGAGCTTCTTCACGCGCTGCTGCACAGCGAGATACTCGAGGATACGTTCCTTGACCTTTTCCAGGCCATAGTGATCCACGTCGAGCACCAGCTCGGCCTTGGCCAGGTCATTTTGAATGCGTGATTTCTTCTTCCACGGCACACCCACCAGCCAATCGATGTAGTTGCGTACCACCGTCGCCTCCGCGGACATCGGTGACATCATCTTCAGCTTGTTGAGCTCGGCATCGACTTTCTCTCTGGCTTCTTTGGGCATACCTGCCTTCTCGATCTTTTGCGTCAATTCTTCCATCTCGTTTGGCGCTTCATCGAGATCACCCAGTTCCTTCTGGATTGCCTTCATCTGTTCATTGAGATAATACTCACGCTGACTCTTTTCCATCTGGCGTTTCACACGGCCACGGATGCGCTTCTCGACCTGCAACAGATCGATTTCGGCCTCCATGACGGCGAGGATGCGCTCCAGGCGATCACGCGTAACCGCCATCTCCAGCAGCTCCTGCTTCTCTTCCAATTTCAGGCTCAAGTGAGCGGCGATGGTGTCAGCCAGGCGGCCGGGATCATCGATCCCGGTGAGCGAAGTTAAAATCTCCGGCGGAATCTTCATGTTGAGTTTGACGTATTGGTCAAACTCGGTAAGTACGGAGCGTGTCAGTGCTTCCGCCTCTTTGTCGTCCATGGCGACGGTATCGACCATGGCGATCTCGGCCGAAAAGTATTCTTCGATCTCGAGGTATTTTTTCACCATCGCACGACGCTCACCTTCGACCAGCACCTTTACCGTGCCATCTGGCAGGCGCAGCAGCTGGAGAATATTCGCCAGCGTGCCGATGGTATGAATGTCATCGGTGGTCGGATCATCTTCGGAGGCGCTCTTCTGGGCTACCAGCATGATTTCCTTGCCGGATTCCATGGCCTCTTCCAGCGCCTTGATCGACTTGCGACGTCCGACAAACAGCGGAATCACCATGTGCGGAAATACCACCACGTCTCGCAGTGGCAGCACCGGCAGGGTTTTTTCCGTTTCCAGCGTGGCCGGGAGGTTTTTGTCTTGATCGCTCATAAATTGTGTACTCGTATCCTGTAGTTAATCGCCTGTATGGCTATGTCTTCAGTAAGTTTGGGGCCGAATCCGGGTGTTTTCAATGTACGCCGCTCAGACCGATTACCCCGTCGGTCGTAGGCGCATTGCGCGCATTTTCGGCATAAATCGGCTGTCACCGACGCAAAAAGCCCCGCACGAGGCGGGGCCGCGAAAATCAAGCTTCTGTGCGCTCAATATCAGGTTGTTGACGAGGACGCCCGTTTTTCATCTTCTTCCTGGTATATCAACAGCGGTTTGGCGCCTTCGGTAATGACGCTTTCTTCCACCACCACCTTGGAAACGTTCTCTACCGACGGCAAATCGTACATGACCTCTAGCAGCGCGTGTTCAAGTATCGAACGCAGGCCACGTGCACCGGTCTTGCGCTCCATCGCCCGGTGCGCCACCGCTTTCATGGCTTCGGGCCGGAATTCGAGCTCTACGCCCTCTAGCTCCAGCAGGCGCTGGTACTGCTTGATCAGGGCATTCTTCGGCTCGGTAAGAATTCGTACCAGAGCCTCTTCGTCCAATTCTTCCAAAACGGCAACCACTGGCAAGCGGCCGACAAATTCCGGAATCAGGCCGTACTTGATCAGGTCTTCCGGCTCGACACCGCGGATCAGCGAGCTGACATTGCGAGACTGGGCCTTGGTCTTGATCTCGGCCGAGAACCCGATACCGCCCTTCTCCGAGCGATCCTGGATGACTTTTTCCAGACCGGAAAACGCGCCGCCGCAAATGAACAGTACACCGCTGGTATCGACCTGCAAAAACTCCTGCTGAGGATGTTTGCGGCCACCTTGAGGTGGTACCGAGGCAACGGTGCCTTCAATTAGTTTGAGCAGGGCTTGCTGTACACCCTCTCCCGAGACATCACGCGTAATAGACGGGTTATCGGCCTTGCGGGAAATCTTGTCGATTTCGTCGATATAGACGATACCTTTCTGCGCACGCTCGACGTCGTAATCGCATTTCTGCAGTAGCTTCTGAATGATGTTCTCGACATCTTCACCAACGTACCCTGCTTCAGTGAGCGTGGTCGCATCCGCGATGGTAAAGGGAACGTTCAGCAGGCGTGCCAGCGTTTCTGCCAGCAGGGTTTTACCTGAGCCGGTGGGCCCAATCAGCAGAATGTTGCTCTTGGAGAGCTCGACATCGCCAATGGCATCCTGATTTTCGATACGCTTGTAGTGGTTGTAGACGGCGACAGACAACACTTTCTTGGCCGCCGACTGGCCAATCACATATTCATCGAGAATTTTGTAGATTTCGTGCGGTGTCGGGAACTTGCTTTTTGCATGCGCCGCGTTGGTCTCTTCCTGCACTTCCTCGCGGATAATGTCGTTACAGAGCTCGACGCATTCGTCGCAAACGAAAACCGAGGGTCCTGCAATCAGCTTGCGTACCTCGTGCTGGCTTTTGCCACAGAACGAGCAATAAAGCAGCTTTTCGCCTTTGCCTTCGCCGTTATTGGTATCGTCTGCCATCTATCAACCTCTTGATCCTGACTGGTGCTTGCCGCTAAAGATGCAGGGATTCAAGCGATATTGCAAGCCTCGTAACCCTACATATAGCACACCTAAGTCAAGTCGTCTTTTCGGCTAGCGTTTCTCGATTACCTCGTCGATCAGGCCATAGGCCTTTGCTTCCGCACCGTTCATGAAGTTGTCGCGATCGGTATCATTCTGGATTTTGTCCAGAGACTGGTTCGAGTGGCGCGCCAGAATCTGGTTCAATTCCTCGCGGACTCGTAGTATTTCACGGGCATGGATATCAATATCCGTTGCCTGACCCTGGAAGCCGCCCAAGGGCTGATGGATCATGATACGGGCGTGCGGCAAGGCAAAACGCTTGCCCGCTGCGCCGCCTGCAAGCAACACGGCGCCCATACTAGCTGCCTGGCCAATACAGACCGTACTGATTTCAGGCTTTATGAACTGCATCGTGTCGTAAATCGCGAGCCCGGCGTTAACCGCACCGCCCGGAGAGTTGATATACAGGTGAATATCCTTGTCAGGATTTTCGGACTCCAGGAACAGCAGCTGGGCAACGATCAGATTGGCCATGTGGTCTTCCACTGGTCCGACGAGGAATATCACACGCTCCTTGAGCATGCGCGAATAAATATCAAACGCCCGCTCTCCACGACCGGTAGACTCGATCACCATTGGCACCAGGCCAAGGTTGGTTGAATTTAGTGCCCCGTCGTTTTCTGTGAAATACGTCATTTGTTCGATTTCCTCGTTTAGTTACCGCTGTTTTCGGGCGTCATGGGCTATGTCAGGCTGGAAAGCTCCTTGAAGCTGATGGCCTCATCGGTCACTTTCGCTTTATCCAGCAGGGTTTCCACAATCTTCTCTTCCAGTACCAGGCCCTGAATTTCCCGTAGTCGTGATGGCTCGCTAAACAGCCATTTCTTGAATTCATCCGGATTATCGTATTCGGCGGCCATCTCGTCGACCTGAGCCTGCACCCTTTCACTATCTGCTTGCAACCCTTCTTTTTGCATGACTTCAGCGAAAATCAGGCTGGTAGCAACGCGACGTTGTGCGGCTTCCCGATCGGCCTCGGTGGGCTTGGTCATGGTTCTGCCTGCCTGTGCAGCAACTTGTTGTGCCCTGCCAAGCTCTTCCATGATGAGGGCTTCCGGAATTTCCAGCGGATTGCGTTCAAGCAGGGCATCCACAACACGCGCACTCAACATCGAGCGAAGCCGCTGCTTCATTTCTCGTTCGAGATTGGCGCGTACCTCCTGGCGAAACTTCTCAATTCCACCTTCTTCGACTCCGAGACCCTTAACGAAATCTTCGTCCAGATCCGGCAGGCTGGATTCCTTGACCGCTTTTACGTGGACATGAAATGTCGCTGCCTTACCTTTCAGGTGTTCCGCCGGATAGTTATCAGGGAACTTGAGATCAATGCTCTTTTCGTCGCCTGCCTTGCTACCCACCAGGCCTTCTTCGAAGCCTTCGATAAACGATCCCGTGCCAAGTTCCAGTGAGTAGTCCTTGGCTTCGCCGCCGGCAAATGCCTCGCCGTCAATCTTGCCGACGAAATCGATAATAACCTGGTCGCCGTTTTTGGCCGCACGGTCGACGTCGGCCCAGACCGCTCGTTGCTTGCGCAGTGTGTCGATAGTGCGATCAATGTCCTCATCGGTCACTTCACAAGTTGGCTGTTTAAGCGCAACCCCTTCAAGGTCCGGCTTGCTGATTTCCGGGTAAACCTCGAACTCAGCCGTATACTCAAGCTCTTTCCCGCGCTCCGGTTTCACCGGCTCGATTTTCGGGCCACCAGCCGGGCGCAGGCTTTCCTGCCCTACTGCTTCCTGAAACGTGGATTGAATCAGATCCGTGGCGAGCTCGTTCATGACCTGCTTGCCGTATTTTTGCTCAACCACCTTGGCCGGCACCTTGCCAGGACGAAAACCGGGAAGCTTCACTTGACCCGAAAGACGCTTGATACGGCTGGAAAACTCCTGCTCCACTCGATCAGCAGGCACGGTAACCTTGATCCTGCGCCCCAGGTTGCTCGTGTTTTCGATGGAAACCTGCATAAATAAACCTCATTTAATATCTTAAATAAATAGTATAACTAATTGTTTATATTATACTATGTTGACTATTTTGTCTGGTGCGAATGGGGAGAGTCGAACTCCCACGGGTTACCCCACTGGAACCTAAATCCAGCGCGTCTACCAGTTCCGCCACATTCGCGAATCCTTGGCCGGGCGTATTTTGCCACAGTCAGCCCCACAGGCAGAACGGTCAACACCATAATATATCTGTGCCCGTTTCTACCTTGCGGATAAAAAAATAGCAGGAGCATGCTCCTGCTATCGAATATTGGTGGGTCGTGTAGGGATCGAACCTACGACCCGCGGATTAAGAGTCCGCTGCTCTACCAACTGAGCTAACGACCCAATATTTCAAAACTGGGGTGAACGATGGGACTCGAACCCACGACGACCGGAATCACAATCCGGGGCTCTACCAACTGAGCTACGCTCACCATATTCGCCACCTGGCGCGCCCGACAGGAATCGAACCTGTAACCTACGGCTTAGCTTACCACTACAGTTTTCACTGCCTGACACAAATCTCGTGATCTGGCCCGTTTGTGGTCTGGACTATATCTTCGCCATTCCAGGCGGGGCACGTATAGTCTCTACGGATCCCGGCTGACTTGCTGGCCGGTTTCCTCGGTATTGCCATCGCCATTACGCGTTAAGGTTCCACCGATACAGTGCCCTCCACTCTGCAGGTTTTGATTCCCGACAGAGGCTCCTAATTGCTGCAACAATCGCAGCCTTGAAGGCCGTTGCTCTATCCGATTGAGCTACGGGCGCATTCTAAGCATCTTCAGCGTTGCCAGTCTCTATTGCCAACACGATATCTGGTCGGGGTAGAGGGATTTGAACCCCCGACACCCTGGTCCCAAACCAGGTGCGCTACCAGACTGCGCTATACCCCGTGCGCGACCGCACACTTACTCTGCGCGACGGTAGAACCAAGCGCTGCGCGACTATACGCAACCGCAATTATAGCGTCAATCTTGCCCCGGACACATGCCCTTCCCCGCTTGGCTAAGCCAAAGCAGCGTGCGACACTTGGCGCATATTTACTTCCTCCAGGCCAGATATCTCCTCATGACCGCAAAAATAATCGACGGAAAACAGATTGCCGCCGAGATGCGTGCGGCGTTAAAACAACGCGTCGAAAAGCGCCTGGCTGAGGGCAAACGCGCTCCCGGGCTTTCTGTGGTGCAAGTCGGCAGTGATCCGGCCTCTGCCGTCTACGTCCGAAACAAGCGAAAGGCTTGCGACGAAGTCGGAATCAGGTCATTTTCTTACGATCTGCCTGCCGATACACCCGAGGCCGAACTGATTGCCTTGATCCAGGAACTAAATACCAACCCGGCAGTGGACGGGATCCTGGTACAGTCCCCGCTCCCAGAGCAGATTGACCCCGACATCGTGATCGAGACAATCCTGCCGGACAAGGATGTCGATGGTTTCCATCCCTACAACGTCGGTCGCCTGGTAGTGCGCAATCCAGTGCTTCGCCCGTGCACACCGCGAGGCGTTATGCACTTGCTGGAAAGTACCGGCGAACCTATACGTGGGCAAAATGCAGTGGTGGTCGGCGCCTCCAACCATGTTGGCCGTCCGATGGGTCTCGAACTGCTGCTGGCGGGTTGCACCGTTACGATCTGTCATCGTTTCACCAAGGATACCGCTGCTTATGTTGCCCAGGCCGATATTGTGGTCGTCGCCGTCGGCAAGCCTGGAATTGTTAAAGGTGAGTGGATCAAACCCGGTGCGGTGGTAATTGATATCGGGATCAATCGACAAGAGGACGGGCGTTTAGTGGGAGATATTGAATTTGAATCTGCCAGTGAACGCGCTGGCTGGATTACGCCGGTTCCAGGGGGTGTTGGACCAATGACGGTTGCCACCTTGCTCGCTAACACGGTCGATGCAGCAGAACGTTTTCACGACTCGGTCTAGTCACATACCGTGATTCCGCTGCATGACGACAACCCGACTGAGCTATTCCCTTACGTTACGATTGCTTTTATTGCCGCTTGCGTGCTGGTTTTTGTCTGGCAGTTCTCGCTTGGCCCGCAAGGCCAGCAGTATATCGTTGTCGCATTAGGATTCATCCCGGCAGCCGTCGTTGGTGGTCAATCATTGCCGCCCGAATATGCGCTCGTGCCGCCGGCGGCAACTTTGTTCACCTCCATGTTTCTCCACGGTGGGTGGATGCACCTGATCGGCAACATGCTGTATTTGTGGATCTTCGGAAACAACGTCGAAGACGCCATGGGTCACGGCCGCTTCGTCGTTTTCTACCTGCTTTGTGGTGCTGCGGCCGCATTTGCCCAAGCCCTGCCAAATCCCGCCTCTACGGTGCCTATGGTCGGAGCCAGCGGCGCCATCTCCGGTGTACTCGGTGCCTATTTACTGCTCCACCCAAGAGCACGGGTATTGGTCGCGATCCCGCTGGGATTTATCCTGTATACGACCCGTCTACCCGCAATGTACGTCCTGGCATTCTGGTTTGTGCTGCAAATCATTAATTCGGTGCTGATGGCGACTGCCGGTGGAGGGGGCGTCGCGTGGGGTGCTCACGTTGGTGGTTTTGTCGCAGGTATGCTGCTGATACCTGTATTCAAGCACAGGAAAATCAGACTTTTTCACTAGCCGTTTGATCTTTATCAATAAGCCGGCCGTGCACAGACGATAAACTCCGCAGCGAATTGACTTTTCAATGCCAGAATATGCGAATCGAAACCAACGAACCAGGAAGTATGTCCGTCGCCGGACTGATTGTCTCCCTATTACTCCTTACGCTGTCTTCATCTGCCAGCGCTGACGAGCACGGTAAGAACCTGTTTCTCGAAAACTGTGCGGTGTGTCACGGCAGCAGTGGGAACGGTGGTGTCGGCGTTCCGCTGGCGCTGCCTGAATTTATTGACAACGTCGACGACGCCTACCTGCGCAAGACTATCCACTACGGTCGACCCGGTCGAATCATGCCTTCATTCAGCGTCCTCAATGATTCCCAGGTCACCGCAATCATTGCATACATGCGTAGCTGGACCGGTAACAAACCACCGGTTTATTCGGCGGACCACATTGTCGGCGACACGGAAAAAGGAAAAGCGATATTTCAGCAACGGTGTTCGGCTTGCCATGGCGCTAACGGCGAGGGTGGACGAGGAACGGGTGTTACTTTCTCGAGACCGAGAGATCTTCCTGTGCTGGCACCAGCACTGAACAATACCGGCTTTCTTGGCTCTGCCTCGGACAGCATGATCCGTGAAACCCTGATCAAGGGGCGCAAAGGCACACCGATGGTTTCTTTTCTGGAGCAAGGCCTCAGCAAGAAAGACATCAACAATGTCGTCGCGTATGTGCGCACACTCGAACATCACCCGGGTGCGAAAGCGATGAAACAAGCGGCCGCAGAACCACCCTATCTGATCGCCGAATCACCCAATTCACTGGAGAAGACGATCCAGGCCGTCAAGGACGCAGTATTAAACGCCAATATGCGTCTGATTCGTGTACAGAATCTGGATCAGGGCCTGGTAGACGCTGATCAGGAAAACAAAAAGCAGGTGATCGTGTATTCCTGCGGGTTCAACTTCCTGAATGAAGCACTCAAGGTTGACCCACGTGTAGGACTTTTTCTTCCTTGTCGCGTCACCATCGTTGAACACAAGGGCAAGGTGCTGGTGATGACGGTAAATCCCAAGCGGTTAAGTGCTGTGTTCAACAATAATGAGCTCGAACGGCTTTGCGAACAAATGCATCAGACCTATACAGACATTCTGGAAGAGTCGACACTATGAAGGCACGCGTCGTTACAATAGTTGCTTTCCTTTTTTCCCTGTCTCATTTTCCGGCGATAGCGGACAGTCATATCGACCCTGC
>JAJDNE010000124.1 GCA_022340825.1 Acidiferrobacterales bacterium
TGCCGGTCGGCAAATGGATATCCTCGCTGCCAGTGTCTGGCTGCGTTACCTTGATCTTTGTGGTGAAACCATTACGTTCCCGGTCAATGGCTACAAGGGTGATTACATCTGGGATATTGGCGCCACCCTGCACCGTGAGCATGGTGATCGCTTCCGCCATCCTGCCAATGTTGTCTTCGCCGATCTTCCGCCAGACGAAGGCCAGCCAGATGGAGATAAGGAAAAATATATCGATAGCCTGATCGATCGCGCCAAGACCTTGTTGGGAGACGATAGCTATCGCCTGGTTCACCGCCAGGGACTTAACGAGATCCTGGAAAATATTCGTCGCGACCTTGAAGAGTTCGGCGTTACCTATGACGACTGGTTCTCTGAACACAAACTGGTGGAGTCCGGTGCCGTGGCCACGGCCATCCAGCGACTGGAACTTTCGGGCCACGTCTACGAAAAGGAAGGCGCTATCTGGTTTCGCTCGACCGACTTCGGTGATGAAAAAGACCGGGTGGTCGTGCGTGACAATGGCCAACATACCTACTTCGCGGCAGATATTGCCTATCACATGGACAAGCTCGAGCGCGGCTTTGAGCGGGTCATCGATATCTGGGGTGCAGATCACCATGGCTATGTGCCGCGTGTGAAGGCAGCACTCGCCGCAATTGATGACGATCCCTCAAAACTGGATGTTTTGCTGGTACAGTTTGCCGTGCTCTACCGCGGCGGCGAGAAGGTACAGATGTCGACCCGCAGTGGCGAGTTTGTCACGCTGCGCGAACTGCGGAATGAAGTCGGCAATGATGCGGCGCGCTTTTTCTATGTCATGCGCAAATGCGAGCAGCACATGGACTTTGATCTGGATCTGGCCAAATCAGAGTCAAACGACAACCCGGTGTATTACATTCAGTATGCCCACGCGCGTGTACGCAGTGTTTTCCGCCAGCTGGGAGACAAGAAGCTGGTTCACGATATTGCCAACGGTAATGACAATCTGGACCGGCTTTCTGTAAAACATGAGCGCAATCTAATGGCGACGCTGGAACAGTACCCCGAGCTGGTGGAGCAGGCGGCACTGAAACATGAGCCGCACCTGCTGGTGCATTACCTGCGCGATCTCGCGAACGACTTCCATACTTATTACAACGCGCACACTTTCCTGATCGGTGATGAGACGCTGCGTAACGCCCGCCTGAACCTGATCGAGTCAACCCGCCAGGTCATCAGCAATGCGTTGGCACTACTGGGTGTTTCGGCACCGGACAGCATGTAGCCATGGCGGCCGCGCGAAGAAAAAAGAGCGCGACACGCGTTAGAAAAACCACGACTCGCCGGCGCACCGGCGGCCGCAGTAAAAGAACGGGCCCACGAAAACTACCAAACTGGTCGCTAGTAATTCTAGGGTTGGCGATTGGCGTGGTAGTTGTTGTCCTGATTCAGTGGGTGGCCAGCACCGCGCGCACCCCGGGCACCGGGCTGCACAACCTGCTGACGCGCCCGGACAAGCCGACGCAACCTGCCAGAACACAGACTGTCGAACCGCAAACCAAAACAACTTACGACTTCTACAATATCCTGCCCGGTGACGAAACGGTGATTCCGGACCAGGAATGGGAAGGCATTGGTCGTACTCGCGACACCAGTGTGGCTTATGTTCTGCAGGCGGCGGCGTATAACAATTATAAAGATGCGGATCGTCTCAAGGCCCAGCTAGCGATCAACGGGCTGACGTCAGAGATCCAGAAAGTGGTCGTTGGTAACACCAGGACCTACTACCGGGTAAGGCTCGGGCCTTACGATCGGGCGATCGATGCAGAGGATGCCAACCGCAAGCTCTCGAAGATGGGTATTAAGGCACTGCGATTGAAGGTAAAGAAAAACTAGTCCTGGACCCGTTGCTAGCAGATACGTGGAAGCGGATCGTCTTCCAGTTCTTCCAGGATCCGCTCGCCGCCGAGTTCGGTTTCGAGAATGACGTGTGATGTAGAGGCATCAATGCTGCCAACAATTGCTGCATCCTTGCCCTCTGGCAGTTTGCGCCAAACATCCAGTGCGACATCAGCATCGGCCGGCGATACCACGGCGACAACGCGACCTTCGCAGGCGAGATAGAACGGATCATAACCAAGCATTTCGCACACGGAACGCACCGGGTCACGCACGGGGATTGCCGACTGCTGCAGGCGCAGGCCTGTGCCACTTGCCTGACGGATTTCATGTGCCACCGAGGCGATGCCACCGCGCGTCGGGTCGCGCATGAAACGAAGGCCCGGCAATGCCAACAACGCTTTTGTTAGCGGGTAAACGTTTGCAGCATCGGATTGCAGCTCGCCTTTCAGGCCAAACTCTTCACGCGCAAGCATCACTGCAATGCCGTGATCGCCCACGGGTCCGCTAACCAGGATGCGATCACCGTTTTTTATCCGATCGAGACCAAGGTGCAAGGCACGATCGCGCACGCCAACACCGGTAGTGGCGAAATACAAACCGCCGCCTTCGCCGCGGCGCACGACCTTGGTGTCACCGGCAACTACGCTGACCTTGCACGCCTTCGCCGCGCGCGCGAGGCTGGCGACGATGCGATCAAGCACGGCCACCTCAAGGCCTTCCTCGATAAATGCGTTCAGGGTCAGGTATTTTGGCGTCGCACCCGAGACGGCGAGATCATTCACGGTACCGTGCACCGCAAGCGATCCGATATCGCCGCCTGGAAACTCCAGGGGTTGTACCGTAAAACCGTCGGTAGTGATCATGATGTCGCCATCGGTTAACGGCAGGGCAACAGCATCGGAGGTAGTGTCGAGCAGCGGATTGGCGAGGTGGCGAGCAAATATGGTGGCAATCAGTTCGCGCATATAACGCCCGCCGTTGCCGTGGGCGAGAGAAATGAATTTATCCTGCATGGGCGTTGTTCCACTCATTGCGCGTTGCCCGCTTCAACGATTTGACCATAACACAACCCGCCATCGTTACACGGCACGCGCTGCGGCAGGTAGACACGAAAGCCGGCATCGCTTAACCCGTTCATAGCAGTTTCGGTCAGCAAGCGATTCTGGAATACACCGCCTGCCAGGCCTACCACGAACTCACCGTGTTCGCGTTGTATTGCCTTGGCCTGATCGCACAGCGCACGGGCGAGGCTGGCGTGAAAACAAGAGGCGCGCGCGGCAACACTTGTACCTTGGTCCTGCAACATGGGCAGAAGCGGCGCCCAGTCAGTTTGCCAGATGCCACTATCGTTGCGTCGCAACGGCATCTCGAGCGCATCTGCCACACCTTCACAGGCCGCTTCCAGTAGCATCGGCCCCTGACCTTCGAAACTGGCATGGGTACAGAGTCCGGTTAAGGCGGCCGCACCATCAAACAAACGGCCGGCAGCTGTAGTCGCGGCGGTGTTCATGCCCTGATCCCAGGCGTGACGCAATAACGCCGTTTCTGTTGGGGCTACCGACCACTCTGTTCCGGTTTCCCAGCACAGCGCCACCGCACTGCGCCACGGTTCGCGCGCTGCCTTGTCCCCGCCCGGCAATTGAAACGGGCGTAATCGCGCGACGTGTTGCCAGTTGCCGGGTTCGCCCAGCAGTGCATCGCCACCCCAAAGCGATCCATCGGGACCAAGACCAACACCATCCCATGCGAATACCAGCCAGCGCTTCTCTTCTGCAAACTCACCGGCAACAGCAGACGCATGAGCGTGATGGTGCCAGACCTTATTCACCGGCAGTTGATGGCGTGCGGCCCAGCGGCTGCTGGCATAGCCCGGGTGGGCATCACAGACAATCGAGGTCGCGTTGACGCCATAGAGGGATTGCAGATCCTCGATCACCTGTTCAAACACCGCCAGGCTACGCGGCGTATCGAGATCACCGATGTGAGGGGAGATCACGATGCGATTGTCCCACGCCAGGGCGACGGTATTTTTCATGTGGCCACCGACCGCCAGCAACGGTTCATTCAGCATTAAGGGCAGTGTCATTTCCACGGGCGCACTGCCACGACCATGGCGCAGCGGCCGACCTTGGCCAGCGATAACGCGGAACACGGCGTCGTCCGCCGGCCGTTCAATCGGGCGATTGTGATGCAGGAACGC
Organism: Acidiferrobacterales bacterium; assembly: GCA_022340825.1. Taxonomy (GTDB): domain Bacteria; phylum Pseudomonadota; class Gammaproteobacteria; order Acidiferrobacterales; family JAJDNE01; genus JAJDNE01. Next base: position 4,082 of record JAJDNE010000124.1, read on the forward strand.
CTCGGCCACATTACCCAGACGCGCTTCGGCCTCTGCGTTATCAGTAAGCACCGGCTCGCCGCTGACATTTCCCGAGGTGGCGACCAGTGGACAATCCAGTTTAGCGAGCAACAGATAGTGCAAGGGACTGTAGGGCAGGAAGACGCCGATCTCATTCAGGCCCGGCGCCAGTGCCGGTGACATCATGCTATTTGCTCGCCATGGCACCAGTACGATGGGTCTCGCGGGATCACGCAACAGCTCAGCGTGGGTTACTGACAGTTGCGTTTCACTACGCACCGCATCCAGGCCATCCTTACCGCGCACTGGGAACATCACTGCGAATGGCTTGTGAGGGCGATGTTTGTTGCTGCGCAAGCGTTGCACAGCATCGTCGTTGCCCGCATCGCACAGCAGGTGATAGCCGCCAATCCCTTTTACCGCGACGATGGCGCCGCCGCGTAAAGCCTCTTCCGCTGCGAGCAACGCGTCTTGCGTATCGACGATTGTGCCTTCTGCATCGGAATTAAACTGCAACTGCGGTCCGCACACCGGACAGGCAATGGGCTCAGCATGGAAGCGCCGGTTCAGCGGGTCCTCGTACTCGCGTTGGCAGTCATCGCACAATTCGAAACCCGCCATGGTGGTGTGGACACGATCGTAGGGCAGGCGCGTTATCAGGGTGTAACGCGGCCCGCACTGTGTGCAGTTAATGAAAGGATAATGGTAGCGCCGGTCACCAGGGTCATCGAGCTCACGCCGGCAGTCATCACATAAAAAATAGTCGGGCGGCAGGTGGGCATGGCTCATGTCACCTTCGCCGCTGGTCAGGATGACAAAACGCGATGGTGCCTCGGACGCTACGGTTTGCTGCTGCAATAGCTCGGGTCGCGCCAGTGGCGGCGCGTCGCGGGTCAGGGCATCAACGAATTGCGCCAGCGCCGCTTTGCTTCCCTCGGCATGCACCTCCACTTCGCCGCCCTCGTTTCGCACCCAACCGGTGATACCACCGGCATGGGCTATTCGATACACAAATGGTCGAAAACCGACGCCCTGCACACGCCCACCCAGGCGCAGCCGTTCGGCGTAAATAGCCTCGCGCGATGGCGAATGCTTGTCCGCCTCCAACCCGATATCCGACAAACTGTCATTTGTAGTACCGGGAGAATGCATCATTCGCTGTTGTTGGGCAGACGGTGGCCAAAGACACGATAGAAGCTCTTGATCCAGAACGGTGAAGCCAGGGTCGTATACAGGATAACCAGAATCATGCCGGCGTAAACTTCCTGGCTAAAGACCTTACCCGCGCGCCCCAACTCCGCAAACACCAGGCCAACCTCGCCGCGTGGCACCATGGCCATGCCGATCGCGATGCGCGCAGGAATCGATTCGCGGATCACCCACGGTCCGCCTAGCTTGCCGAGAATTGCCACCCCGGTGACGGTAAGGGAGAACATCCAGATAAACCACGAGCTCCAGTCCACCGCGCCCAGGTCCAGAGACAAGCCCACGGTGACAAAAAAGATCGGCGTGAACAGATGAATGATGGGCTTCATCTCGTTGTGTACGTGCTTGGTGAAATCCGGGTCCATATGCAGGGCAGCGCCGAAGGGAAGAAAGAAACGGCGCGACAGCGCAACGCCGGCAACGAAACCGCCGAGTAATTCCGGCGCTCCGACAAACCTTGCAGTGGACGCGAACACCAGCACCATCGCCACCAGCAGGATCGGGATCATGCCGGGAATGTCGCTGCGGCGATGAAAATGTTTGATTAGCGGTGCAACCAACTTGGCCACCACCGGCGCTGCGAAAAAAAAGACGCCTACAAAAAGGACGATGCGACCAACCGATACCGTGTCCACCTTGCCTTCGGTAGACAACTGATACAGCACGGCCAGCAGGAAGATGCCCAACAGGTCGTCCAACACGGCAGCACCGACCACGATCTGGCCTTCGTTGCTGCGGTGGCGATTGATGTCGGACAGGATACGTACGGTGATACCGATGCTGGTAGCCGTGAGCGTTCCGCCGATAAACAGCGACGGCAACAACTCGAGCGAAAACAAATACCGGCTTAATACAAAGCCCAGGATAAAGGGCAGTACAAATCCGGCGACAGCAACTGCTGCTGCCTTGCCACCGGAACGCACCAGACGCGCGATATCGGTTTCCAGTCCGACCTCGAATAGCAGCAGGATGATGCCAATCTCCGCCAGCAGATTGATGACGTTATTCGGTTCGATCCAGCCGAGCAGTGACGGGCCAAGTACAATACCGGCACACAGTTCGCCAACAATGGGTGGCGCACCCATCCATGCCGCGACCTCAGCAAAAACGCGAGCGGTCAGGATGATCGCCGCTATTTGTAACAGGAAGTTGTGAATTTCCATCGTCTTGTCTTGCCCGCAAGTGTAGTTGCGTGGCTCAGGCGTCGGCAGATTCCGCGACGCGTGGTTCGCGTACACCGCTGGCCCACCAGATGCGGCACGCGCCCTCGTCCGACACCATACAGGGTCCGACCGGGTTGCGCGGAGTGCAGGCTCGTCCGTAAAGCTGGCACTCGTTCGGATAGATGCGCCCCAACACCACACGCGCACAATCGCAGCCGGGTGGCATCTCACCAGCGCGCTTGCGCGCATCGTCGGCATAAGATGGGAACTGCAAACGCGCATCGTGGCGCGAGAAATCCGGTTTCAGTGCAAAGCCGGAAGCCGGAATGGTACCGACACCGCGCCAGTTGGCGTCGGTGACGTCGAGCACCTGCTGCATCTGCCGGCGCGCGGCCGGGTTACCACCAACACGCACCACCTCCGGGTAGCAGTTGTCGAGGAACGGTTTTCCCTCCTGCCGCTGTCGCAGTACCGAATACATCGCGGCAAGCAGGCTTACCGGTGTAAAGCCCGCGACTGCTGTCGGCATATGGTGTTGCTCGATAACGAACTGCCATTCTTCCGGCCCCATCACCGTGGATACGTGGCCCGGCGCGATCAGGGCATCAAAGTTGGCCTCGCCAGTCTCCAGCAACATGGCAACGGCGGGCCAGGTAAGACGTCCGGATAACAATACGAACAGGTTTTGCGGTATGCCCTCGGCCAGCATCGCTGCAACTGGTGCCGTGGTGGTCTCGAAACCGGCCGCAAAGAACACGACCGCACGATCCGGATGCTCGTGCGCCACACGCACTGCCTCCGTCGGCGAAGCAATAGGGCGAACATCTGCGCCGCGGGTGCGCGCCTGCTCCAGGGAGCGGGCATCCTTCTTCGGTGCATTGACCGGCACCCGCAGCATGTCGCCGAAGGCGACAAGAATGATGTCTTCGTTCAACGCCAACTGGATGGCTTCGAATATATCCTCTTCCGGGCAAATGCATACAGGACAACCGGGGCCGGGGATCAGCTCTATGTTTTGTGGCAGCGCGCCGCGCAGACCGGCCATGGTGATGGAACGCTCATGACCGCCGCACACGTTCATGATCTTCACCGGTTGTGGAAGATCGAGATCGCGTATGCGCTGTAGCCAGCCTTCGGCGCTCAACGGCATTGGCTACGATTCCGGGGGGATACCATATATATAGACGCCCTATCCCGCGCCATGCAGGCGCATGCCGTCAGGCTGGATCGCCGGGCGGATGGTCTGTCCGCTAGCAAGACGTTCGCGATGCGTCACGACCTCCTGTTCCAGCCAGGACAGCCATGCATCGATATCCATCTGCTTGCGTGCGGCCACCGGCAGCACCGGTGCGCGGCTCGCCAGATCACGCAAGCAACGTTCGGCGCGGGCCGGATCGAAGTCATCCATTACCGGTAGCAAATCAATTTTGCTCAATACCATGGCATCGGCAGCGCGAAACATTACCGGGTACTTGGCCGGCTTGTCGTCGCCCTCGGTAACCGAAAGCAGTGCGACATTGCGGTGCTGACCCAGATCGAAACTCGCCGGGCAGACGAGATTGCCAACGTTTTCGATAAAGACGATGTTAATGCCGTCGAGGTCCAGTTGGTGCACGGCATCGTGCACCATGTGCGCATCCAGGTGGCAGGCGGTGCCGGTCGCGATCTGAACCGCACGCACGCCTTTGGCACGAATACGTTCGGCGTCGTTCTCCGTTTCCAGATCGCCCTCGATCACGGCGATGCCATAGCGCTTGCTTAAGGCGTCAATGGTCGCTTCGAGTAACGCGGTCTTGCCGGAACCCGGGGAAGACATCAGGTTAATGGCGAGAATGCCGCGCCGGTCGAAGTGCTCGCGGTTGTGCGCAGCCTGGTGATCGTTTTCGGATAGCAGGCCCTTCAGTACGCTCACCGCCGACGTGCCGCTGTCGACACGCGAGAACTTGCCATTGCCGGTTACCAGGTGGCGGTTGCCATCAGTAATATTGCAGCCACAGGTATCACACATAACGTTTCCTCTTCTAACCTAGTGCGCCGATTGTGTTTCAGCATCCAGCTCTACGCTGGCAAGCAACAATTCGTCGCCACTGATTAATCTGGTGTGGTAATCACCACAAGATCCGCAAAGCAGTCGATTGACTGCAGCATCGGTTTCCTCGCCGCAGGTTTCACAGTACACACGCACCGGCAGGGTCTCGATATGAAGCTCGGCGCCGCTCGCCACCGTACCGGCACTGGCGATGGGAAAAGCCTGCGCGAGCAAGGCCGGTTCGACACCGGACAACGGACCGATACGTACCGTGATGCTGCTGACCGTGCGCGCGGCGTGTTCCGCGGCGATAGTGCTAACCTGGCTTAGCATGCCCTGGCAGACAGACAACTCATGCATCGCCCGCTCCCGTGACTCGTTCGGCATCCTCCAGCGCCAGCATCTCGTCGTACAGCTCCCAGGCGGAACGCGCTTCCTGCTCGGACATCTTCTGGATCGCGTAACCGACATGAACCATGACAAAATCGCCCGGCACCAGGACATCGTCCTGCATCATGAACAGGCTGACGTCGCGACCCACGCCCTTGGCTTCGCAATAGGCGTTATAGCCGTCAACGGAAACGATTTTCATAGGTATGCCCAGACACATAGACGCGGCCCCGGGGAAATGGACAATCAGTATAACGCCATTGTTTTTAGGCGTCAGGCACAGCATCGGACGTTCAGCCGGGGCAAGTATTGACCTGAATCAAAAGAACCCTCGCGCAAGCGCGTAAACTCATCGACTCTTTCGTCAATTTTACAATTGAGTC
>JAJDNE010000022.1 GCA_022340825.1 Acidiferrobacterales bacterium
TGCGTGCAATTTGTACGTTTTTCAGTTCGCCAGTGTGATTGACATCCACGCTTAGCCGTACTTCGCCTTGCCATCCCCGTTGGCGTGCAACCGGTGGATAGACAAGGTGCTTGCTCAGGCTGGAGGTAATAACGCCCAGCAACTGGCGCCGCGCTGATTGCGCATTGTTTCGCACTTGAGCCGACTGATTGGCGATGGCATATCCGGATTTACTGTCGGTATTCGCCAAGCTCTCATGTGCTGCCTGATCTGGCACTGCCAGGTAGTCTTGACGAGACCGCAACCCTTCATCAGCCGGAGGCTCGACGCGCTCGTTTTTCCGTTCCAGTTCTGTTGTTGCGGGACTTGCGGTGTTTGATGCGAAACTCAGCGACAAATCGCCAAGGGGCTTTGTAATGACTAGGAGCTTTTCAGGAATCATCAACATTACACCCAGGTGCAGCAAGGCTGCTGCCAGGAGAAAACCGGAGAGCCGGTGCGGGTGTCGACGCTGTTTGAATTCCACTGGTATGAAGGCGTGGCTCATAATGTTTTCCGCAAACTCACCAATACCCCGCGACCGGGTAACGGGTAATACATATATGGATTGGGAGACCATGACGCATAGTAGCCTCGATCCGCCGTCTTGATGTCGGTCAGGTTAACCACTGACACGCTCGTGTCCCAGCCCTGTTTTTGATAAACCCAGGCGAGGTCCCAACGCAGGTAGTCCGGCATTTTTTTCCCCACGTTATCCAGGTCATCACCAAAATATCGTTCGCCGGTATAGATCGCATTCAAACTGATCGATCCTGCCTTGCTAATGGAGAACTGGTTGTTCCAGGTGGCCGAGTGCATTGGCACTTCGGGAATTTCATTCCCGACATAGACTCCGGAACGAAAGACAGCATCGCGATAGCTGTAGCCAAGACGGGATTTCCAGTGCTGGGTTACCTCAGTTTCCAGTCCAAGATTGACGCCCTGATGCCGGGTTGGATCCAGGTTGACATTGGACGCGGTGGCGTCGATGTAACCGATTTCGTCGGTCAGTAGTATATAGAACAAGTTCGCTTCGATACGGGTTTTGCCGGATAGCGAGATCCGGGTGCCGGCTTCGATATGATCACCATGCTGTGGTTTCAGCAGGTCGATCGTTCCGGAGTAGTAATTCCACATTTCATCCAGCACCGGGAAACGAAAACTTTGCGCAAGGCGAAAGTAGGATCGGTCCCTTGTATTGTGTTGGTAGCTCAGTCCCGCTTCCCATGCAGTCAGTGCATCAGTTCTTGAATCCGATGTCGTCGTTGAGGAAGAAAGATTGGTATTGTCGATATCCAGGCCCACGCTCTGGTATCGGCCACCGAGATTGAGTGCGACCTTGTCATCAAGATTCACATTGTCGCTGACATAGAAGGCATAACTGTTTCGCGTGGCCTGGCTCTGGTTGATATTCGGGACGCCAAAATCGCCAAGCGAATTGAGTGAACTTTGGTAGATATCTACGCCACTGACAATCTTGTTCTGGCCGACCGTGGTTCGATATCGCGGCGTAAAGGAGAGCGTTTTCAGATTTGCACTGGTGTCACCAAAAACGCTGGCATCTTGCTGTTTGTCACGAAAGGCGAGTTCGCCACGCCAGTGTTCACCATTGAAGAATCCTTCGTAGGTTTGACTGGTCTGATCAGCGTATTCGCTGGTTCCCAGCGCCGCCTTCGGGTTTGCCAGATAGATGGGTTCATTTAGATAACCGGGCAATCGCAGAGCCTCACGATTGGCGATCGCGCGCAAGCCATAGCTACCCGTTTCAATCTGTCGAGTCAGTTCCGCGAGCAGGTTGGTGTTGTCGAAATTACTGTTGTCGCGATAACCGTCTGAATGTATGGCATCTGCCGAAATATAAAGTGCCGTATCGTCTTTGGCCCCGGAATAGACGGCACCGGCGCCGATGGTTCCAAAACTACCCGCCTTGACCGAGACAGTAGAGCGATCGGCGTCGAACCCGGATCGGGTAATGATGTTGATGACGCCACCAACCGCATTGTCGCCGTAGAGCACGGTGCCGGAACCGCGCAAAATTTCGATACGTTCCACGGTTTCCAGCGGAATGGTCGACAGGTTGGCGCCGGACAGGTCGACATCGTTCAGTCGTCGACCATTTAGCAGGATCAGCGTGTTCTGACCGCCACTGGCACCAAAGCCACCCATGTCCACCCGTGCCCGGGCTCCGGTTATCCCGAAAAGATCGGAAACATTGACCTGGCCAAGTGTCTGCAGGGCCTGGCTAAGGGTGGCGACACCGCTGGAATCTATTTGTTCACGTGTGACGACACTTATGTTCGCTGGCGCCTGTTGCAGTTCGGATTCAAAGCGATTGGCGGTAACGATTAGTGTCGGTTGTGTTTCCGGTTCCTGTGCCAATGTCATCATGGGCAGTCCGCCAGCTACCATGGCAAGAAAAATCGGTGCGGAAATTCGCATTGCTACTCCTGTTCCCACGCCCGCCGCGCAAGGGAAAATAATAAGGGAGCAGTGTTGTGGAGATGCGAGAGGTCCTGTCGAACCAACCGGTTGCCCGCCGCAACACTACATGGGTGCGTCAGGCCGGTCTCCGGGCTTACGAGTGGTTCCCGGATCGGCGCCTTCCCATGCCTGTCGTGCGCACAGTGGCTGTATGCTGATCCAGATCTCGCTTACCGTTGCGGGGGCAGCGCCGGAATTACTGTAATGGTATGAATTAGCAGTGCACCGGCTTCCCGTTTCATTCCATCGACGAAAGTCGCTGGAACACCTGAAGCGCGAGCAAGATTAGGCGTTGGTCCGAAGAGTGTCAAGCGACACCGGAAGCGATTGAAAACGTGCCGGAAATAAATCAACCCGCAGCTGCTACAACAACTCCGGCTTTCCAAGAAAAATTCCCTGTCCGTGTCGTATGCCGATCGCCTTGACGGCATTCAGTATGGCATCAGATTCAATGTTCTCGGCAATGGTGTCCATGCCAAACGATGCTGCCAGTTCATGGATATGGTTGACGATACGGCGAGAAGATTCGCTTTCGAGTATGGATTGTACAAAGGTCCCCTCGATCTTGAGGTAGTCCGGCTTGAACAGCTCGAGAAATTTGTAGGTCGAATAGCCACTGCCGAAGTCATCCAGCGCCAGCTGGCAGCCTGCAGTGCGCAGTTGCGTAATATCATCAATGAGATCCTGCGTGATCGGGACGCTCTCGCGTTCAGTAATTTCCAAAGTAATGCGTCGGCCCGCTTCACAGGCAGGGCGAATCAGGTCGCGCAAGCGCCGGACAAAGGTCTCGTCATTGAATGACGACAGATCAACATTCACAAACAGACTATGATCGCGTGGCGCAGTGACAAGTGCCTGTTCGATAATATACAAATCCACTTCACGAGTGAGCCCGAGTTCCTCGGCGACGGTGATGAAATCCTTTGCCGCGATGATTTCACCGTTGTGACGCATGCGGGCGAGCACTTCATAGGCGACCGGATTCCTGTTTTCGAGCTCCATTATTGGCTGGAAAGCCGGCAGGATGTTGCCACTTTCCAGCGCGCTACGAATGTGAAAACCCTGGCCAAAAATGGACATGGTAGCCTTGCTGATGTCATCCGACAGGACCTGCACACGATTGCGTCCGGCGCGCTTGCTCTGATAGAGCGCCACGTCGGCGGCCCGCACCAGAGCCTGCGGCGTATCGCCGTGCGTCGGTGCCTCGGCTACACCTATACTGCACTGGATCTGGATATGTCCCACTGGCAACTGAATCTGGGCCTGGTTGATGTTGTCATGCAGTTTGTAGGCGATACGGGTTGCATCCTTGATGTTGGTGTTCTTCAGCACCATGGCGAACTCGTCGCCAGCGAGACGCGCGATATAATCATTACGTCGAACCAGTTGCTGTAACAGATCCGAGATATTTTTCAGCACCTCGTCGCCAAAGGGGTGGCCGTAGGTATCGTTGATAAATTTGAAGCCATCGATATCAATGAGCAGAAGACAGAGCGGCTTTTGCTCTTTTTGGTGGTCAGACAGGATGATGTCAAACTGCGTATCAAAGTGCCGACGGTTGTACAGTTTCGTTAGTGGGTCGGTCACAGACAGGTGATACAACTCCTCCTGGTAGGTGGACAACATACGATTGAGTTCAACAGTTTCGGAAATGTCGCCGAGGGTACCGATAATGCCGGTGAATTTGCCGCTGCTATCAAGCTGGGTTGCAGCATCAAGGGTTACCCAGATGGAATCACCATTCGCCGTTTTTAACAGGACTTCGCGATTTCGTTCGTTGATCTTGCCAAGATTCTCCTTGGCAAATATTTCTGCGCTGTCGTCAGCCAGATAGTCAGAGAAATTCTTTCCGAGCGAATCATCAATGGTAAAGCCGGTAATGGTTTGCCAGGATGGGTTAATAAAACTGAGGCGCCCTTCGGAGTCGAGTTCGAACAATACCTCGTGCATGCTGTTGATGAGGGTACGCAGACGGCTCTCGCTATGTTCCAGCAGCTCACGCGTTTCTTCGAGACTGTGGATGTAGTGCTGCATGGTTGTCGCGCCTTCAGCAAAGGCGCTGGTCAGCTCCTGGATTTCACGCGTTCCAGACTGGATTAAGGTAACGTCGCTGAACCAGTTTCCGCGCGCGTATTCCCGCGCCACTTCTGTCAGTGGGCGTAATGGTCGGGTAAAGCGGGCCAACATCATGTAGGTCAATATCAGCGTTATGATCAAGATAGCGGCAGACAGTGCGACACTGTTGATGACGGCAAGCAAGACTTTGCTGTTCAGTGGTTTGTAGGACAACACGATCTGCATCCTGCCCCAGGATTTACCGGCGATGGAAAAGTTGGCGGTCAGCACACGCGGCACGTCCGTGCCGGTGGTCATCAGTCTGGTGATCCAGCTTGCCTGGTCCACATCCCGATCAAATTCATAGAGGCTGATATTGCGGTCGTCGACGATGCTGATGCGGGCGATGCTGGGATCATGGACGACTAGTGTCATGTAGTTTTTCAGTTCGGCAATATCAGATTCAATCAACATGCGCTGGATCGCCGGGCGCGTAAGCTGAATCAGATTTTCACCCAGTCGCTGGTGCAGATCGAGTTGAGAGCGAGCAGTCTCGGCGGTAATCGACCAGGTAATAACGAAGGTTGCGGCTGTAAACAGACCAGTAAACGCAAAGGCCAATCGCGTAAACAATGTGTTCGGCAGTCGCAGTGGTAGTTTCATTGATTGGCAGGAATGTGGCGTGTGAATCGCAAGGCAGCGATAACTAAAGTGCGGCAGAAGTGTAGCACTATCAATCAGTTATGTATTGCTGCAAATCCCGGTATAGCGCAGCAGGCGCGCTATTGGCAGCCGCAAACCGCTCCACGATACGACATTTGAAAAATTCACTGGTCTCCCAATGAACAAGCGAACGTAACAATAAATGCATGAGAGGATTTTAGATTTCCCGCTTCATCAACTGTTTTGAAGAAAATTATAGCGTAGCGTTGGTTAGTTAAAATCCGGCAGCAACATCGTCTTGTTAGCGCTCGATATTTCAATCAGGCGGCATTGGTAGAGCCTTTCCAGGGTCTCGCGTTCGGCAGTGGTTTCAATGGGCCCGGCTTGAAAACTTCCGTCATCGAATAGCAACAATGCGTGATCGCAATAATTCAGCGCATGATTAACGTCATGAAGCGCGAAAATATTCAATTTTTCTCCGCTACTGTTCCGGGTGAGGTGATGCAGTACGCTGCCCTGATGGCGCAAGTCCAGGTGATTGCAGGGTTCGTCGAGGATGCGTACGGGGGTGTCCTGGGCGAGTAACACTGCAATATCGACGCGTCGACGTTCGCCGCCGGACAAGGTCGTAATTGATCGCTGCGCAAGATCAGTCAGCTCCATCTGTCGCAGTGCATCATCGGAAATTTGCCGGTCTTTCACCGTCTCCGCGGCAAACAGGCTATTGGAAATATGGGGATGTCGCCCGGCCATGACATGATCCAATACCGTTGACGGGAATGCATCGTCGTAGTGCTGGAATACCATACCGATCTCACACGCGCGTTGTCTGTGGGGCAGATCGGTGAGGTTCTTCCCCCTGAACTTTACTTCGCCAGAATCCGGCTGTCGCAGACCGGCCAGGCAGGTCAACAACGTGGTCTTACCACTACCATTGGGTCCGAGAACGGCCCAGCTTTGCCCGGACTCAAATGCTACCGTCAGATCGGAGACCAGCGTCTTGTGGCCCGCGATCAACGTCAGGTTGTGCGCACTCAGCATGGTCACTGGTTGTCTGACCGTATTAATAAGTAGAGGAACAGCGGGATGCCGACCAAAGCGGTAATGACACCAACCGGTAGCTGTTGCGGGGCCACGACGGTTCGTGCCAGTGAGTCAGCCAGCACCAGGAAACTCCCGCCGAGCAGGACGCACTGAGGAATCAGCCAGCGATGATCTGTGTTGCCGGCAAGACGCAGCAGGTGTGGTACGACCAGTCCCACGAAACCGATACTACCGGCGAGACTCACTGCCGTTGCGGTTAATATCGATGCGACAAAGTAGATGATGGTGCGCAGCCTGGTCGGGCTCTCACCGAGTGCGGCTGCAAATGATTCGCCACGCGCAAGCAGGTTGAGTGCGCGAGCAAAACGCCAGGCAATGGCTGCACCCAGCGCCAGGACTACCAAACCCGCTGCAGGCAATTCGCTACCGGCGAGATCGCCCATCAGCCAGAACAGCATGCCATGCAGCTGGCGTGTACTGCTGATGGATAACAACAGGCTGATCAAGGCACCCCAACCCGCGGCGACAATAACACCGGTGAGTAGCAGGCGTAGTTGTGCATTACCGCGGCCGAAACGGCTAAGACCGAAAACCAGAAGGACTGATACCAGGCTGCCAACAATTGCGCTGCCACCCAGCCAGGCGCCGGCCATACCCATCAGCATTGCTGCCAGTGTAGCCACGGCAGCGCCGCCAGATACACCGAGGATGTAGGGATCCGCCAACGGGTTGCGTAACAACACCTGTAACAGGGCGCCCGAGACAGCAAGCAGCGCGCCCACGGTAAATGCCGTCAGCATTCTCGGCAGTCGCAATTCCTGAATTACCAATGCCTCGGGATCGCCGGCTGAATAGATCAGGCTGGTGAATACCTTGCCGGGAGCAATATCAACAGAACCGATGCTGACCGAGAGCAGGGCGATTGCCGCGGCCACCAGCAACAGCAAAACTGTTTGTCCGCGTGACGTCATGGCAACTCAGTAGAGCTTGATGATCGGCCATCGCTTGCGCGTGGCCTCGGCGAGCAGCTTTTCATCCGGATTCACCGCGACAGCATGCTCGACTTCTCTTAACAGCGGCAAATCATTGTGCGAGTCGCTATAGAACCAGCTGCCTTCCAGGGTCTCGTTGTGCTCAAGCAACCATTGATGCAGGCGCTCGACCTTGCCGTGCTGAAAACAGGGTGTGCCGCTGACCTTGCCGGTATATTCACCATCAACAATCTCCGGTTCGGTTGCGAGTAAATGGTGGACGCCAAAAAGTTCGGCGATGGGCCGGGTGACAAAGCTATTGGTAGCGGTAATGATCAGGAGGGTATCGCCTTGCTGCCGATGCTTGTCGACTAACTGTCTCGATGCCTCCGGGATCATCGGCAGAATTCTTTCCTGCATGAACTCCTTGTGCCAGGCGTCCAGTGTACGTCGATCATGATCGGCCAGCGGTTTCAACGCGAAGGCCAGGAACTCGAAAATATCCAGTGTACCTTCCCGGTACTGCTCGTAGTAACGATCGTTCTTGCGCTCGTAATCTTCACCATCGACGATGTGACGCTCGATCAGAAACTGGCCCCATTCGTAGTCACTGTCGCCGGTGATCAGCGTGTGGTCCAGATCAAAAATAGCCAAACTCAAGGCAAACAGTCCTGTGGTGGTCGGGGCCGCCAAGGATAGTGGGGAAGCTGGCTTGGGGAAAGGGCTGGCGGCGGCCAGAGAATTCTGCCTTTTATCTCGCACTCGTTGCCCCTATATCAAGTTCATGGAAAAATCCCAATAATTACTTAAACTTGTGAGTGAAATTTGATGTTGGATCGTGACGGTTATCGGCCAAATGTCGGCATCATATTGTGCAACGACAGGGGCGAGGTGCTGTGGGCCAGGCGCTGTGGCCGGGATGGCTGGCAGTTTCCACAGGGCGGCATGCGCCGGCAGGAGACACCTGAGGCTGCCATGTATCGCGAACTGAAAGAAGAGGTGGGGCTGGATCAGCATCACGTCGAGGTGATTGGCCGCACCCGGGACTGGTTGCACTACGATTTGCCCGACGCCATGCGCGGCCGTGGTTCGCGTGACTTCAAGGGGCAGAAGCAGATCTGGTTTCTGTTGCGTTTCCTCGGCGAAGAGAATGATGTCAGCTTGAACTGTGGGGAAAAGCCGGAATTTGACGACTGGCGTTGGGTAGAATACTGGAGCACACTCGAGCAGATTATCGATTTCAAACGCGATGTGTATCGTCGCGCATTAGAGGAACTAGAGCCCCTGTTACCCGGGGCATCGAATTAATCGGGGTAATCTGGGTCAAACTGGTTTGAGAAGAACCAAGGAGCCAAATGAAAGCCGCTGTAAAACCTGTCCGAACGGTTAGTACACTCCGCGCTGGCACCCTGGTGCTGGCGTTGCTGGCTATTGCATCGTTGTCATCCTGCGGGGATGACGGCAACGCCAAGTCCAAGCGCGCAGGTAAAGCACAACTGGTAGAACTGGCCGAGGTGCAATTCGCGCCGGTGCAGTATGCGGCAGACCGTGCGGGTAGCCTGCGTGCCGTACGGCAAGTAAAACTCTTTAACCAGGAAGAAGGGCAGCTCGCCAGTGTGCTGGTACGACAGGGTGATCACGTCAAGCGCGGACAAATACTCGCGCGTCTTGATGCACGACTGTTGCAGGCGCAACTGGACAAGGCAATTGCCAATCGCAAACAGGCCGAGTTTGAACTGGAGCGCACCAAAAAACTGGCGCCAAAAAAACTGATTTCGGAAAACGCCTTGTTGCAGGTACAGACCAAGCTGGAAATATCCAAGGCCGACGAAAGCGTATTACGTACGCGCCTCGATTACATGACTATTCGTGCGCCGTTTAACGGGGATATAGCCGAAAGACTGGTTGAACCCGGTGACGTCGTCTCCAAGCACACTCACATGCTGACTATCGTTGATTCCTCCAAGCTCGTCACCGATGTCCAGGTATCGGAGCTATTGGTGTCACGCCTGAATATTGGTGATCGCGCCGATGTCAGCATCGATGCACTGGGTGGTACGGTTTACCCAGGCAAGATTCTGCGCATCTATCCCACCATTGACCCGGCAACACGCCTGGGGCGTATTGAGGTGCTGCTGGATCCGGTGCCGCAAGGCGCACGTGACGGCCATTTCTGCCGGGTGACTTTATATAGTAGTGGTACTCGCCCACTGGTGGTGCCATCCGTTTCAGTTCGTCGCGACGAAATCGGTGAGTTTGTTTTCGTGGCAGATGAAAACGGCAAGGCCAAGCGTGTGCCGGTCGTCAGCGGGCTGCGCTTTGCCCGCAATGTGGAGATTCAGTCGGGGCTGGAAGAGAAGCAGAAAGTGGTTAGCAAGGGCTTTTTGGGTCTGGTAAACGGGCAGCCAATAAAGGTGGTCAACGGGCAGCCGGAAAACACCCCTGAAAAAGTCGACGAGACACCGAAAGACAAGAAGAGCACACCGAATGCGTAGTGGCGGTATCGCTGCCTGGTCAATTCGCCATCCTGTCAGCACAGTCATGCTTACCCTCACCGTGGTGGTGTTGGGTGTGTTTGGACTCGGACGCCTGGCAGTGGATTTGTTGCCACACCTCATTTACCCGCAAATTCGGGTGCGCGTTCTTGATCCCGGCGTCTCTGCCAACATCATGGAACAGAAGATCACGCGCCAGTTGGAAGAACAGTTGGCGATTACCGAGGATGCGACCCGGGTCGAATCGAGCACCGCCGAAGGCGGCACATCGGTAGATCTGCATTTCGATTACGGCAAGGATATTGATGTTGCCTTGCGCGATGCCAGTACCCGCCTCGACCGTGCCAAGCGCTTTCTGCCGGATACCATTCAGCCACCTATCATTTACAAACTGGATCCTTCACAGATACCGGTGATGGAGTTTGTTGTCAGCTCCAACCTGAAAGATCCGATGGAACTGCGTACCTGGGTTGACGACATTTTCTCCAAGCGTTTTCTGAATTTGCCCGGTGTGGCCGCGGTCGAAGTGGGTGGCGGCGTTGAGCGCGAAATCCAGGTGCTGGTTGACCAACGGCGACTTGCTGGGCTTGGTCTTTCCGTCGAAGACGTCATTCAGGCGATCGAAAAAGGTAATGAAGATGTTTCTGCCGGCCGTATGCGTTTCGCCGGGCAGGAATACGGTGGCCGCGCAACCGGTCGGTTGGGCAGTGTCGGCGCCATTGCCGCGTTACCTATTCGCCTGGCCGGCGGCGACAGTATTTCGCTGTCCGAAGTCGCGCAGGTAATCGATACCAACAAGGACCAGCGTATCTATATAAGGTTTAACGGCACCGAGGGCGTCAAGATTTCGGTTCAGAAACAGCCAACGGCAAATACTGTTGATGTGGCCGAGCGTGTGCGCGCTCGTTTGGGCTGGATGCAGGCGAATGGCATGGTGCCGGAAGACGTTACCGTCAGCAATATTTCCGATCAATCCATTTATGTTCAGCGTTCGCTTAACAATGCCTCGTTGGCGGCGCTCAGTGGTGCATTGCTGGCGATGATCGTGGTCTATCTGTTCATCGGCAATATCCGCGGAACGCTGATTATTGGTACTGCCATTCCGATCTCGATCATGGTGACCTTTATCATCATGACCCTGGGCGGATTAACCCTGAACATCATGACCCTTGGCGGGCTGGCATTGGGCGTGGGCATGCTGGTCGACAATACAATTGTGATGCTGGAAAACATTGCGCGCCATCGCAAGGATGCCGGCGATTCAGGGGGGCTGGACTCGGCGACCGATGCAGCTGCCGAGGTCACCAGTGCGGTGATCGCTTCGACCACCACCAACCTAGCTGCCGTTTTGCCTTTCCTGTTTATCACCGGCCTCGTTGGCCTGCTGTTCCGTGAACTGATTTTTACCATTTCGGCAGCCATTGTTGCCTCGCTGGTGGTAGCGGTCACACTGGTGCCGAGCCTGGCCGCGCGCATGCGCGACCAGGGTCACGGGCGGTTACACGCCAGGGTGAATGAATTTGTCGAATGGGCAAGAGTGCATTACCAGCAATTGCTGAGAAAAGTGCTGGAGAAGCCGATCGCCGTGGTCGGCGCCGCCGCGGTGATGTTGGTGCTGGTGATGCCATTGTTCCTGTCGGAAAAGCAGGAGTTTTTGCCAACACTCGATGAGGGTCGGGTAAGTATCAATATCCTGACTGATTCCGGTATCTCGCTTGAAACCATGGATGAAAGTGTACGCCGCATCGAGAAACTGGTTCGGAGCCTCGGTAGTGTTGAAAGCGTTTACGCGCTCGTCGGCGGTCGCGTGTTCGGTCGCACCGAGCGTGAGACCCCGAATCGAAGCAGCCTGACGGTACAGCTTGTACCCAAAACTGCACGAAAGCTCAGCAGCGAGGCGTGGGTGAAAAAATTTAACAAGGCGCTGGCAGATGAACAGATTGCCGGCATCAAGGTGCGCGCTCGCACGCGCGGCATTCGCGGTCTGCGTACGAGCACCTCCGAAGATGATCTGAGTGTGCGGGTGCAGGGCCCGGACCTGAATGTCCTCGCCCAGATTGGCGAAGCATTGGTCGAGCGTCTGAAGGGAACACCCGGCCTCAGGAACCTGAAGCATTCTGCAGAAGACACTCGCCAGGAGTTTTCGATCAAGATTGACCGTGAGCGCGCGACCGAGCTTGGCATCGATGTCAACACCATTGGCCGTGCCTTGAGTATCGCGCTCGACGGGTTGGTGGTCAGCGATTTCCTCGACGGTGATCGCAGTTATGACATTCGTGTGCGCCTGCCGCAGACCGACGTCAAGAGCCCGCTGGCACTGGGTGGCCTGTTGCTGTTTGGTGAACGCGCGGGCCGCAAATCGGTTTACCTGAGCGATGTTGCCAAGGTGGAATTGGCCTCGGTGCCGGCCAACATCATGCGCGAGAATCAGCGCCGCATCATTGAAGTTAGCGCATCCCTGACCAATGATCGGTCGCTCGGTGCCACTATCGCCGATGTTAAACGCAGGCTGGCCGATTTTGATCTGCCGGCGGGTTACTACCTCTATTATGGCGGCACCGACGAGGCCCTGAAGCGTGGTCAGACCCTCACCAGTGTCTTGCTGGCCCTGGCCCTGTTCCTGGTGTTTGTGGTGATGGCGGTGCAGTACGAATCCCTGCGCAATCCTACGGTGATCCTCTTGTGTGTACCCTTCGCTATTATTGGCGTGGCACTGGGATTGCTGGTAACCGGGTTGCCACTCTCTATGCCCGTGTGGCTCGGGGTGATCATGCTGGTTGGTATCGTGGTGAACAACGCCATTGTGCTGGTCGAGTACATCGAGCTGTTGCGGCGACGCGGTATGGCGGTGGTCGAGGCAATTGTCGAAGCCGGTCGCCTGCGACTGCGACCGATCATGATGACGACCTTGACCACGGTGATCGGTATGCTGCCGCTGGCGATCGGTGTCGGCGAAGGCTCGGAAATGCTGCAGCCGCTGGCGGTCGCCATTGTTTCGGGCCTGTCATTTTCCATGTTTGTCAGCCTGCTGGTGGTTCCCGCCATGTATGTACTGATTTCCGGGCGCGAGACGCAGTCAGCTTGATGGAATAAAATCCCGCGTTTCGCGGTCTATCCCTCCATAAGAACACGAGGAACTTGGCGGTAAAGAGGAAAATCCCCGCTTTTCGGCAAGAACCAGAACATAAAGCACTGAAGGAGAGCAACATTGATTAATATGAAACGTAGATCGTTCCTGCGCGCGACCGCAGCCAGTGGCGTGGTTGCAGTGGCAACCGCCACGGGCCTGCTGAAGCCAACGCAGGTGCTGGCCGCATCCTGGCCAACCAAGGCCTTTGAGGCGAAAACTGTGGACGATGCGCTCAAGGGGCTGTTCGGCACCTCGCAGCGCAGCCAGAGCAAAGATGTCGAAATCACCGCCAATATTCAGGCAGAGAACGGCGCATCGGTACCGGTTGCGGTACGGGCCAATATGCCCAATGTCACCGCGGTAGGAATTTACGTTCACGAAAATGTGCAGCCGTTGGCGGCCAACGTTAGTGTTACCGGTGGTGCCGGGTACTTGCGTGCCAATATAAAGATGGCGAAGACGTCGATGGTGGAATTTGTTGCCCAGGCAGGCGGCAAGCTCTACACCAACTCGGTCAAGATCAAGGTCACTGCCGGCGGTTGCGGCGGTTAATGCAGGACAGAGACGAGAGGATTTATTATGGCTAGAAAAATGCAAATGCGTGCCCGCAAGGTCGGCGATATCGCAGAGTTAATGGTTCGGGTGGCACATCCGATGGAAACCGGGTTGCGCAAGGATAAGGAGACCGGTAAGAAAATACCGGCCCATTTCATTCAGAACATGACAGTAAGTCACAACGACAAGGTAGTGGTGACAGCGGATCTCGGAATTGCTATCTCGAAGAATCCGATCATGGGTTTTGGCCTTGTTGGTGCCAAGAGCGGCGATAAAGTGACTGTTTCCTGGAGCGACAACCAGGGTGAAAAGGATTCGCAGACGATCAGCATTAGCGTCTGACTTCCACGGCCCGGCAGGATCAGGGGCAGAAAAACCCCGCGACAGACGTCGCGGGGTTTTTTGTTGTCCAGACTTTACGGATTGCCGAGGGCCAGCAGGGCGGTGCCGTAGGCGGCATCGACCGATATGGGCGGCAATATCGGCACACCCAATCTCTGTTCTCGCATTTGGGTCCAGGCATTGTTAACACTACCACCGCCGGTGGTATATACCCGACCTAACTCCGGTGCACCCAATTCGGTCAGTAGTTTGTACCCTTGCTGTTCAATTGCCGCGATCCCTTCAAGAAGAGCCTGAAAAAAGATCACTGGTTCGTCCGGCACTGGCTCGATTCGTGGCTCGAGATCCGGATCGTTGACCGGGAAACGCTCTCCCCGACCGACCAGGGGATAGTAATCGAGTCCGGTTGACCTATCCGGCTGCAGTTTCTCGCTCAGGCGGGAGATTTCGTTATCAGTGAAATAATGCTTCAGCACTGCACCGCCGGTGTTGGACGCGCCACCGGCCAACCAACGGTCCCCCAGGCGGTGGCTATAGATTCCGTGCTCGGCGGAGAATACCGGCTTGTCAGACAAGAGCTTTAACACCAGGGTCGATCCGAGCGAGGTCACTGCGTCACCCGGTTCACTTGCACCGCTGGCGAGAAAGGCAGCGACGCTATCGGTAGTGCCGCCTACGATCTCGGTTTGCGGGTCTAATCCCAGCGACGCCGCAACGTCGGGGTGCACGGTCGCGAGCACCTCGCCCGGCGCCACCACCCTCGGTAACAATTCCTGCGAAATTCCCAGCGCGCCAAGCCATGTTGGCCAGGTCAGCCGTTCCGCATCAAAACCGAGTTTCAATGCATTGTTGTAGTCACTATGGGAAAAATCGCCGGTCAGGCGCCCGCTGAGCCAGTCGGCCTGGTGCTGAATGCGAATACTGTCGGTATCCGGCACCTGTTGCAGTAACCAAAGTGCCTTGGCCAGGCTACTGCTGGCACTTAAGGCAGCGGAATTCGCCGGGGCGACTTCAGCGATGCGCCCGGCCTGTTGCCGCGCCCGCCGGTCGTTATACATCAATGCCGGCGTCAGCGGCGTGCCATCGCGGTTGCATAGCAGTACGGTGGCGGAAGTACCGTCGAAGGCGATGCGCCGGATTTTTTTTAGGCTGCACTGGCTGGCAAGTACCGCCAGGCTCTGCGTCAGCGCGTCCCACCACAAGGCGGCGTCCTGCGAAACCTGATCGTTATTTTGATCCGGTGCCGGCAGTTCGCTGTCGGCACGGGCAACCGGTTGGCGCTCGCTGTCGATAACTATGGCCCGGCAACCACTGGTGCCGAAATCAATACCGAGGTAGAGGCCAGATGCAGTCAGCGTGATCCCCGCACTTTAGCTGACCCGAACCGGCGGCGTTTCACCCTGCCAGCCTGGCTGCCGGTGCTCGACCACGACGTTGGTATAGATACCACCGCGGACATTGAATTCTGCACGCAGTCGCATGTAGCGCGGATCGGTGGCGGCCACCAGGTCATCCAGGATCTTGTTGGTCACTGCTTCGTGGAAGCCGCCTTCATCACGGTAGGACCAGTAATAGAGTTTCAGCGACTTAAGCTCCACGCATTTACGGTCCGGAATGTAATCCAGGTACAGCGTGGCGAAGTCCGGCTGGCCGGTTTTCGGGCACAGGCAGGTAAACTCCGGCGACTCGATCTCGATGGTATAATCGCGCTCCGGATGCGGATTTTCGAAAGTCTCCAGATCTTTGCTGGGCTTGGTAGGCATTTCTGATTCCTTGTGCTAGCTTTGCGTGTCTTCGGCGCCAGCGCCGGGCGGCGCAGGTCGCGATAGTAGAGCACGCGATAATAAACCATTGGAACGAATTGTAACTGACTCGGTAATCCTTTACCTGTTGTATCCCGAATGCACCTGAAAAAAATCAAGCTCGCAGGATTCAAGTCCTTCGTTGACCCGACCACGATCCCGATCACCAGCTCGATGACGGGCATTGTTGGCCCCAACGGTTGCGGAAAATCCAACGTGATCGACGCCATTCGCTGGGTCATGGGCGAAAGCTCGGCCAAGCACCTGCGCGGCGACTCCATGGCCGATGTCATCTTCAGCGGCTCCAACTCTCGCAAGCCGGTGGGCAAGGCCAGTGTCGAACTGATCTTTGACAATACCGACGGCAAGGCGCCGGGTCAGTATGCCAGCTACGCCGAGATCGCGATCCGGCGTGAGGCCACCCGCGACGGCACCTCGACCTATTTTCTCAACAAGACCAAATGCCGCCGCAAGGACATAACCGATATTTTTCTTGGTACCGGTCTCGGCCCGCGCACCTATTCCATTATTGAACAGGGCATGGTCACGCGCATCATCGAGTCCAAGCCGGAAGACCTGCGTGGATTCCTTGAAGAGGCGGCCGGTATCTCGCGCTACAAAGAGCGCCGTCGCGAAACCGAGAACCGCATTCGTCATACGCGCGAGAATCTCGATCGTGTCAACGATATTCGCAGCGAGCTGGAGAAACAGCTGGCGCGCCTGAAACGCCAGGCCAGCAATGCCGCACGTTACAAAGAACTGAAAAAGGAAGAGCGCCTGCTTCACGCGCAGTTACTGGCCCTGCGCTGGAAGAATCAGGAAGCGCGCCTGCAGGAAACCGATAGCGTTCTCGCCACCAAGCAGGTGGAGCTGGAAAAACTCATTGCCGCCCAGCGCGAGATCGAAGCGGCCATCGAGTCGATTCGTGCCGAGCAGGTGGAAGCCAACGAGGCGCTGAACAAGGTGCAGGAAGAGTTCTATACCCTCGGCGGCGAAATCTCCAACGTCGAGCAGGCAATCCAGTATGCGCGTGACACCCGTTCGCAGCAGGTGCGCGAGCACGAACAGGTGAATCACTCCTGGGAAGAGGCCACGCAGCACCTGGCCTCGGACATGGAAACCATTGAAACCCTGAGTCGCCTGCTGGAAGAGAAAGAACCGGAAGTCACGCGCGCCATTGAGCTGCGCGAGTCCGCGGTGGAGGATCAGCGCGAGGCCGAGCAGAACATGCAGACCTGGCAAAGCGAGTGGGAAACCTTCAGCGAGGCCTCGGCCGAACCGGAGAAGGTGCGCGAGATCCAGCGTGCCCGCATCGTTCAACTGGAGAGCCACCTTACCCAGCTGAATGAACGCAGCCGCAAACTTGCAGAAGAAGCGGAAACTATCGCACGGCAACTGACCGACTCCGACCTGCAGCATATGCGCCAGACCGCAAAGCAGGCCGACCAGGACCTGGAGCAGCAGGCCCAGGCACTGGAAGCGCTTGAGTCACGTATTCGCAACAACAAGGCGGCACGCGAGCAGGTCACCGACGAACTGGAAGAAAAACGCGGTGAGCGTCAGTCACTGGCCGGTCGCCTTGCATCGCTGCAGGAATTGCAGGATGCGGCACAGGGCAAGCACGACAGCGCAGTACAGGACTGGCTGGCCAGCCAGGGGCTTGGTGATGCACCACGCCTGTCCGGCCGCATTGACGTGGAATCGGGTTGGGAGCGTGCCGTTGAGCGAGTGATGGGCATGCACCTGAATGCCGTGTGTGTCGACGATCTCAATCGTTTCGGAAATGCTATTGGTGAAATCCAGCAATCGGACCTGATGCTGCTCGACACCAACGGCGCCGCCGCCGGCAGCACCGGAAATGGCAGACGCCTGAGCCAGATGGTGCGCAGTGATGTACCGGTCGACAGTTTCCTGTCATCGGTTCACGTCTGCGAATCGGTTGCCGAGGCGATGGCCATGCGCGATCAGCTGGCAACAGGCGAAAGCGCCATTACCCGAGACGGTGTCTGGGTCGGCAAGAACTGGATCAGCCTTGCTAGCGAGGACAGTGCCCGCAACGGTATTCTGCGACGCGAACAGGAAATCCAGTTGCTGGAAGAAAAGCTGGCGACGCTGGACCAGTCCATTGGCAACCTGCAGACCCAGGCCAGCGCCATGCGAGATGAACTGGAGTCACTGGAAGCCGAGCGCGATGAAAGTCGCCGTGCGCTCAATGACACCAACCGTGAACGCGCTGGAGTATTCGAGCAACTGGGCCACAAGGAAGCGCGTCTGGAACAATTGCAGTCACGCCGGAGCCAGGTCGGGAATGAACTGACCGAGGTGAAAGCCCAACTGCAGCATGACGAGCAGGAGATGGCATCTGCCCGTGCCCTGTTATCGGAGGCAGAGGGCGAGCGTGGTGAGCACGATCAGCGACGCCAGGAACTACAGGCTAAACGCATCCAGTTACAGGATCGTCTTGAACTTACCCGCACCAACGCCGCCGCCGCGCGCGAGAATGCCCATGAACTTGAGATCGAGCGTCAGCGGATGCGCACGACGGTCGACTCCACCCAGCAGAGCGTGGCGCGTCTCAAGGGCCAGCTGCAGCACCTGGAACAGCGGCGCGAAGAACTGGCCAGCAAATTGTCCCAGGGTGATCAGCCGGAAATCGAACTGAAAGCAAAACTCGAACAGTATTTACAGAAACGTCTGGAAGTCGAGCAGCGCCTTAATGCCGCGCGCGACGTTGCCGGTGGACTGGGTGGTCGTCTGCGCGAGCAGGAACAGAATCGTTCAATTCAGGAAAAACGCGTACAACAACAACGCGAGGACATGGAAACTGATCGTGTTCGTCGTCAGGAGATTATGGTGCGCCGTGACACCCTGGTGGAACAGGCACAGGAAACCGGCCATGAGTTGCCGCAGGTCGTGGAAGAGTTGCCGGCGGACGCTTCCGAAAGTCAATGGCAGGAACAACTAGGTTCGGTAGAAACCAAAATATCGCGTCTCGGTGCGATAAACCTGGTGGCAATTGAAGAATTCGAGGAAGAGTCTGAGCGCAAGCAGTACCTCGACAAGCAGCACGAAGACCTGACCAAGGCCATGGAAACCCTGGAAGAGGCGATGCGCAAGATCGATCGCGAGACCCGCACGCGCTTCAAGGAAACCTTTGACCGGGTAAACACCGGTGTCCAGGAATTTTTCCCGAAACTGTTCGGTGGTGGCCATGCCTACCTGGAGCTGACCGACGAGGATCTGCTGACTGCCGGCGTTGCGGTGATGGCGCGGCCACCGGGTAAACGCAACAGCACGATTCACCTGCTGTCAGGTGGTGAGAAGGCGCTGACCGCGGTGGCGATGATATTCTCGATTTTCCAGCTGAATCCGGCGCCTTTCTGCCTGCTGGATGAGGTTGATGCACCGTTGGACGATGCCAACGTCGAGCGCTATTCGCAGACGCTGGAGTCCTTGTCTGAGCACACGCAGCTGATTTACATTACTCATAACAAAATCAGCATGGAAAAAGCAGATGTGCTGATCGGCGTTACCATGTCCGAGCCGGGTGTATCGCGACTGGTAGCCGTCGATGTCGACGAAGCTATGGAGATGGTCGCGAATCAATGAGTCTTAAACTCGCCCTGCTGCTGGCTGGTGTCATCATCGTCATCAGTATTGCAATTGGGGCGATGGATAAGGCACGCGTCCGGCGGCGTCGTAAACGACGCACACCGGAACCGCATTCCCCTGCCAGCGAAAAAGAACCGATGCCGCTACCCGCGACTGACGATTCCTACGCGGCGACCCTCGACGCGTTGTATCAACAGGATAAGGATCGTCCTCCTGCTGCCCTGGAAAAACGCAAACTGCAATCAGACAGCCCGGCACCGCAACCCGTTCCACCCAAGGCCGACAAGGCCTTTTTCGACGAGATCGAAAGCTACGAACAGGTGGCCGATTTACGCCTCGATGTCGATCCGGAAATCGATCGGCGACTTGATGAAAGCCCGCGCCAGCCGACCCTGACAACCGCACCGACGGTTGCCGATGAGAAAATCGATTTCATTATTACGTTGCCGGGGATGAAACCGGTGTCGCGCCATCGTGCACTGGGCCTGTTTCGTCAGAACGAGTACATGCTGGAGAAGCCGCGCCAGATCTATGGCCTGCGGCATGTGACCAAGGTCTGGTCCAATCTCGATACCGATCCTGAGAACACCGAATATGATGACCTGAACCTGGCGCTGCAAATGGTTGATGATAATGGCGCCGTTGACGAGTCCGAGCTCAATACCTTCGTGCAAATGGGTCTGACCTTCGGCGATCAGCTGAAGCGCCGCACACTGTTCTCGATTGATTTTGAAGACGCGCTGGCACTGGCCCAGGACCTGAATGAATTCTTCAAGCAGCACGACGTTATCGCCAGCATCAACGTCGTTGCCAATAGCCCGGCGGGTTTTCCCGGCCACACCATCGACGCGACGTTGACCGATCTGGGTATGCAATTCGGTGACATGAATATCTATCATCGGCATAGCAGCAAGGGGCGACTGGATTTCAGCCTGGCCAATCTGTACTTACCGGGGAACTTTGATCCCGATAACCTTGACCAGTTTCATACCAAGGGTGTCACCCTGTTCATGCAGGTGCCGCGCGTTAGCGACTGCGTGAAAGTCTTCGGCGATATGATCGACGTAGCCACCAGGCTGGCAGACCGCCTGGGTGGCCGTCTTGTCGACCAGGACATGAAGCCGTTAACCGAATCGGGCATCAACACCATCCGTGCGCAGATTGAACTGATTGCCAGCGATATGCGTGCCCGCGGTATCCCCTCGGGTAGCGAGGCCGCGCTGCGGCTATTCAACGTATGACACCGGGCGACAAGCACAAACAGGAAGCGCAGGCCCTGCGCGATCAAATTAATTACCATAACTATCGCTATTACGTGCTCGATGATCCGGAGATTCCGGATGCCGAGTACGATCGCCTGATGCGTCAGCTGGAGGCGCTGGAGCAGGCACACCCGGAGCTGGTCACCCCGGACTCCCCGACGCAGCGCGTGGGTGCTGCACCACTCGACAAGTTTCGCGAGGTCAAACACGAGCTGCCAATGCTGTCGCTGGGCAATGCCTTTAGCGATGACGAGGTGCGTGATTTCGATCGCCGCGCACGCGAACGCCTCGGAACTGACAAGATTCAATACAGTGCCGAGCCCAAGCTCGATGGCCTGGCCATTAGCCTGACATATGAAGATGGCCTGCTGAAAAGGGCGGCCACCCGCGGCGATGGCTATACCGGTGAAGACGTGACGCAGAATGTGCGCACGATTGATTCAGTACCATTAACACTGATCGGCAAGGATTATCCACGCGTGCTGGAAGTGCGTGGCGAAGTGTTCATGTCCAAGGCGGGATTTGATGAGCTTAACGAGCGCCAGCGCAAGCAGGGTGAGAAGACCTTCGCCAATCCACGCAATGCCGCCGCCGGCAGCCTGCGCCAACTGGATTCACGAGTTACGGCGACGCGACCACTGGAGATGTACTGTTACGGCATCGGCAAGGTTGAGGGCGCCCGGTTACCGGCAACACACAGCAAGATCCTGTCGGTGTTGCGTGACTGGGGCATTCGCATCAACCCGGAGGCGTCGGTATTGAAGGATATCGATGCCTGTATCGCTTACTACAACAAGATTCTCAAACGTCGCGACAAGCTCAGTTATGACATTGACGGTGTGGTGTACAAGGTCGATGACATTGACCAGCAGGAGGAACTGGGATTTGTCTCGCGGGCGCCGCGCTGGGCGATTGCGCACAAATTCCCGGCGGAGGAAGAGCTGACAAAACTGCTGGATATTGACGTGCAGGTTGGGCGTACCGGTGCGCTGACGCCGGTGGCCAGGCTCGAGCCGGTGTTTGTCGGCGGCGTAACAGTAACCAATGCCACTTTGCACAACCAGGACGAGATCGATCGCAAGGACATTCGTATCGGTGATACCGTCATCGTGCGTCGTGCGGGTGATGTCATCCCGGAAGTCGTCAGCGCGATTGTATCCAAGCGTAAAAAAGGTGCGCGTCGTTTCAGGATGCCGACCAAGTGCCCGGTCTGCGGATCCGCCGTTGTGAGACTCGAGGGTGAGGCGGTGGCACGCTGTTCTGGCGGGCTCTATTGTCCGGCGCAACGGCGTGAATCGATCAAGCACTTTGCCTCGCGTCGTGCCATGGACATCGAGGGCCTGGGTGACAAACTGGTCGACCTGCTCGATGAACAGGGTCTGATCCAGAACGTCGCCGACCTGTTCAGCCTCAAGGCGGAAGATATTGCCAGCCTTGAGCGCATGGGCGACAAGTCTGCCAGCAACCTGATCGAGGCGCTGGACAAGGCGCGCACTACCACGTTACCGCGATTCATTTTTTCGTTGGGGATACGCCAGGTCGGCGAGGCCACCGCGCTGGCGCTGGCCAATCACTTCGGCAGTCTCGACGCGCTACGCAAGGCAAAGCAGGATGAGCTGGAAGCCGTGGCCGATGTCGGACCGGTGGTCGCCGAGAGTATCAGCACCTTTTTCCGGCAACCGCACAACCGTGAAGTGATTCAGAAGCTGATCAAGGCCGGCGTGCACTGGCCGGATATCGAGGTCAAGGCAAAGCATGAACTCCCACTGGCTGATCAGACCTTTGTTCTCACCGGTACGCTGTCGTCGCTGACGCGCCAGGAAGCCAAGGCCCGATTACTGGCACTCGGTGCCAAGGTAGCCGGCAGCGTGTCGAAGAAAACTGATTTCGTTGTAGTCGGCGCCGATGCCGGCTCCAAGGCCACGAGGGCTGAGGAGCTCGGTATCGAGATGCTGGATGAAGATCAGCTCACGCGCTTGCTGAAGAAGCACGGCCAGGCCTGACGCCTTCGGTTACTGCGAGATAACCACCTTGGCTTGTTCGCGCAAGTGATTGGTCAGGTTGTTAATGCGTTCCTGCTGTACCAGTTCGACCAGCTTCTGTTTAATCTTGTCGTACGGCGGCAGTTTGGTATTGCGGCTTGCAGTGCGGTGAATGACATGCCAGCCATAATCCGATTGCACCGGTACGTCGCTGGTTGCACCGTCTTTCATCCCGGCCGCGGCAAAATACAACTGCGGTGCCAGTGAGTGCTGGTTGATCCAGCCGATTTCACCGCCGCGTTTTGCCGAGTCTTCATCCAGTGAGCTGGTCTTGGCGAGCGCGGAAAAGGATTTGCCGGCCTTGAGTTGTGCCAGCACCTTGTTGGCTTCGGCTTCCGATGGCAACAGGATGTGACTGACCTTGTATTCTTTCTCTTTCTTTAACGCTTCATAACGAAGCTTTGCGTCTTCCTCGGATACCGGATTATCGCTCAGGTATTTTGACGTGACTGCCCGAATCAGGAGTTGGTCGCGCGACAACCGTATGGCGCGAGCCACATCTTCGCGTTCCTGCAGTTTCTGCTTTTCGGCTTCAAGCACCAGCAGTTTACGGCGCACCAGCCAGTCGATGGCTTGTTGACGCTCAGTATCGTTGCGCGCTTTGTCGGTACCGAATTGGGCACGAAGGATATCCTTGTATTCGCTCTCACGAATGGACTCACCGTTGACAGTGGCAACAATCGGTCCGGTGCCGCCGCTTTCCTTGTTGCACCCGCCGACGGCAAGTAAGGAGACCAGCAATAAAGGGGTGAGTACACGAATTGGGTGCATGAAAATATTCCTGTGGTTATGTAGCGAGAGTAGTTGAACTAGATTTCATCGGGTGAAAGCGCGCTGATGCTAAGCGCATGGATTTCCTTTTGCATCATGTCACCGAGCGCAGCATAAACCTTGCGATGTCGCGACAAGGTATCGTCTCCGGCGAATGCCCGGGATACGATAGTAACACTGAAGTGGCTGCCCTCGGCATCATAACCTCCGTGACCGGCGTGCTGGTGACTGTCGTCGACTACGTCGATGGACTCCGGTTGCAACGCGTCGGTCAGTAACTGTTCGATTTTTTCTACCCGGGTGCTCACGGTAATACTTTCTTGAAAGGTTTCACGACCACGTTTTCATAAACGCCAGCAGCGATATAAGGATCGGCATCGGCCCAGGCGCGGGCATCTTCCAGCGATGCAAATTCGGCAATAATGACGCTGCCGGTAAAGCCTGCCTCACCCGGATCTTCGGCATCGATCGCCGGACACGGGCCGGAGACAACCAGTCGGCCTTCTGCCTTCAACTGCTCCAGTCGTGCGATGTGTGCCGGCCGTGCGCCCTTGCGTCTTTCAAGGCTGTCCGCCACGTCAGTGCCGTTAATCACGTATAACATCGTCTTTACTCTTCTCGTTTTCCTGGGTTTGCAGATGGGGCGCCATGCGCACTGCCTGGAACAGGGTAAACGCCAGTGTCAGGCCCATGGTGCCGAACACCTTGAATGTGCCCCAGTATTCGTCCTGTATCTTGCTGTCCAGCCCGGCGTAGTAATCGGGAATAAAATAGAACGCGACGTAGATATTGAGAGCGCCAAGCAGCAGGAAGAAGATGCCCCAATCCCGGTTCTGCTGCTGCCATACGTTTGCCGGCAGCGATATCTGCTTGCCCAGCAGGTGCTCGTAGGCGGTCTGCTGCGTGAAGAACTGGGTATAGAACAGGATAACGGCGAAGATCCAGTAAACAACTGTCGGCTTCCACTTGATAAAGGTAGCGTCATGCAGGATCAGGGTCAGACTGCCAAAGACGCCGATGATCACCAGGGTCACGATATGCATGGTCTCGACGCGGCGGTGTTTAAACCAGAAGAAACCGACCTGCAGGAACGAGGCCCCAATTGCGACCGCGGTCGCGACATAAATGTCGTATACCTTGAGTGCCGCGAAAAACAGCAGCAGGGGAAACAGGTCGAACAGGAATTTCATCGAGTCGGTAATCGGGTAAGCGTCAGGGCGGCTATTCTGGCATTCCGCGCGGGGCAGGGCAACGTGCCTTGTCCCTGCTTTTTCAACGGCATAAACCGCCACCGGCCGGATAAATCAAAATCGTGCCATGTTATGCTCGTGCACCATGAGCAAGACCTTTGACCTGCACAGCCATACCTTGCGTTCCGATGGCGTACTGACGCCGACGGAGCTGGTGCAACGCGCTGCTGACAAGGGCGTGGATGTGCTGGCGCTTACCGATCATGACGTCACCGATGGTATCGCCGAGGCCACGGCGGCAGCCGGGCAGGCCGGGATAGAGCTGATCCCCGGGGTCGAAGTCTCGGTCAGCTGGGAGGGGCGCACGATCCATGTTGTTGGTCTGGCTATCGATCCCGCGAATCCGGAACTCGACCGCGGCCTGGCGCAACTGCGGGCAATGCGTAATGAACGCGGACGCGAAATCGGTAAGCGTCTTGAGCGCGCCGGCGTTGAAAACGCTCATGCGGGCGCCAGCGAATATGCCCACGGTGAAATACTGAGTCGCACTCACTTTGCGCGTTTCCTGGTTGATCGCGGTTACGCTGCCGATGTCGGCAAAGCGTTTCGTGACTATCTGCGCAAGGGTAAAGCGGGCTACGTGCGCAACGATTGGGTATCCCTTGAAACGGGAGTCAGGTGGATTCGCGCCGCCGGTGGTACTGCAGTCATTGCCCATCCAGGCCGATACAAAATGAGCGCAGGCGCCATGCGGCGCATGCTGGGTGAATTTCGTGAAAGCGGCGGTCATGGCGTCGAGGTAGTGTGCGGCAATTACAACGCCGCCGAGGCTGAACGATTTGCCCGCCTGGCAAGAGAGTTCGACCTGTTGTCTTCCTGTGGTTCCGATTTTCACGGACCCGAGCAGCACTGGCTGGAGCTGGGTAAACTGGCGCCATTTCCTGCCGGTTGTATCCCGGTATGGGAGCGCTGGGCGGCATAGAAAATCCGGCCACCTCATTCCCCGGTACAGACGCCGTGGTATGATCGAGCGAGTTAACCAACAGGCAGGCAGGCCGTACGAAGCGGTACTGCGGAGGAGAAGATCATGGATCAGGTCGCAGGTGTACTCGAACCGGTAAGGTTTTTTACCAGTCAACTCGTTTATTTCTTGCCCAAACTGCTGGTTGCTGCGGTGGTGCTGGTGGTCGGTTGGCTGATTGCCAAGCTGTTGTTCTCGATGGTGGTGCGTTCACTCAAGGCGATCAATTTTGGCAAGCTGACACATAGGGCTGGCATCGACGGCTTTCTTGAGCATGGCGACATCCAACGCACCACGGGTGAGATCCTCGCCATGCTGATCTACTGGGTCGTGATCCTGATCACCTTGCTGGTGGCCTCCAATATTGTCGGGCTTACCGTGGTCTCCGATCTCTTTAGCGCCATCCTGCAGTTCGTGCCCAAGGTCATTGTCGCCGTATTGATCCTGACCATTGGTCTCTACTTTGCGCGCTTCTTTTCCGAAATCATTCATGCCTACTTCCTTAACGTCGGCTTCGAAGATGCTGACCTGATCGCGCGACTGGCACGCTATGCCATTATCACTTTTGTCATCATCATTTCGCTGGAACAGATGGATGTGGGTACCACCATCCCGCGTTCGGCATTCCTGATACTGTTTGGTGGTGTCGTTTTTGCCCTGGCACTGATGTTTGGTCTGGGTGGTGTGAAGTGGGCCGAATCACAATTCGAAAAACTGGCATCACGGGATCGTACCGGTCAGACGAGCAAGAAAGTAACCAAGAAATCAACAAAAACAGACAAGTGACACCCTTTCCCCAGCCCCGGTAGTTACGGTTTCGGGGTGCGGGGCGAAGTTTGCCCGCAACGCGATGCCATGGCCCAGTATTTCCACGTTCACCCCGACAATCCGCAGGCACGATTAATTCATCAGGCGGTAGCGATTATCCGCGAGGGCGGGGTCATCGTGTACCCAACGGATTCCAGTTATGCCCTGGGCTGTCACATCGGTGACAAGGCGGCGATGGAGCGCATCCGCCGGATTCGACGGGTGGATGACCGGCACAACTTTACGCTTGTATGTCGTGACCTCTCCGATATCTCCAACTATGCAAGGATTTCCAATCTTGATTACCGGGTGCTAAAAGCCAATACCCCGGGGCCGTTTACCTTTATTCTGCCAGCCACGCGCGAAGTACCGCGTCGGCTGCAAAACCCAAAACGCAAAACCATCGGTCTGCGCATTCCGGATCACAAAATTACCCAGGCCCTGCTTGAAGAGCTGGGCGAGCCGCTAATGAGCTCAACCCTGATTTTGCCGGGCGAAGACATGCCGATGACTGATCCGGACCAGATACGCGATCGCCTGGAGCATGATGTCGACCTGGTGATCGAGGGCGGGCCGTGCGATTTCGAACCGACCACAGTGGTCGAGCTTGAGGACGGTCAGGCGACGATAACCCGTCAGGGCAAGGGCGATGCCTCTGCCTTTGTCAGCTGAACATTTGATATCAATGGCTTAGCGTTGAAGCCCGTCGTTCAAGTGGCTTCGCCGGCCTGATATACTCCGCCGATGTCTGAACACTGCAGTCTTTTCACTATTGCACCCGTTTCCGTTTTCCCGTCCGCGGTCCTGAATTAACACCATGAGTACACCCATACCTGGCCAATCCCAGCGCGTCCTGTCGGGCATGCGACCCACCGGGCAGCTGCATCTCGGCCACTATCATGGTGTTTTGAAAAACTGGCTGACGTTGCAGCACGAGTATGAATGCTTTTTCTTCGTCGCCGACTGGCACGCGCTGACCACCCATTACGAATCACCGGAAGTGATTCAGGAAAACGTCTGGGACATGGTGATTGACTGGCTTGCCAGCGGGGTGGATCCGGAGAGTGCCACCATCTTTATTCAGTCCCGCGTAAAAGAGCACGCGGAATTGCACGTGTTGCTGTCGATGATCACGCCACTGGGCTGGCTTGAACGCGTGCCGACCTACAAGGATCAGCAAGAAGCCCTGCGCGACAAGGACCTGGCTACTTACGGTTTTCTGGGTTACCCCCTGCTGCAGTCGGCCGATATCCTGGTGTACCGCGCCGGACTGGTGCCGGTGGGAGAAGACCAGGTAGCCCATGTCGAACTGACGCGGGAACTCGCCCGACGCTTCAACCATATATACGGTCGGGAACCGGGCTACGAGGAAAAGGCGGAAGACGCCGTGAAGAAGATGGGTAAGAAGGGCGCCAAGCTCTACCGCGAACTGCGGACTGCCTATGTTGAGCAGGGCGATCACGAAGCGCTCGACAAGGCGCGGGTGTTGCTGGAGAAACAGCAGAATATCAGTCTTGGCGATCGCGAGCGTCTCTACGGTTACCTTGAGGGTGGTGGCAAGATCATCCTCCCGGAACCGCAGTCGATGCTTACACCGTCATCACGCATGCCGGGTCTGGACGGACAGAAGATGTCCAAGTCGTATAACAACACCATTGCCCTGCGCGACGATCCGGCAGACATCGAAAAGAAAATGCGCACCATGCCTACTGATCCCGCGCGCGTGCGACGTGACGATGCCGGTGACCCTCAGAAGTGCCCGGTGTGGCCGTTTCACGAGGTCTATTCGGATGACAAGACTCGCGCGTGGGTACAAGAAGGCTGCACGACTGCCGGCATTGGTTGCATTGAGTGCAAACAACCCGTGATCGAGGCGGTGCTGACAGAACTGGAGCCAATACAGGCGCGGGCGCGAGAATATGCTTCCGATCCGTTATTGGCGCGTAATATTATTGATGACGGGTGCAAGCGAGCTGAAGAGGTCGCTGAAGAAACAATGACCGAAGTCAGAGAGGCCATGGGCCTGGATTATAAATAATATGGAAACGATCGATCCAGCTAGCGAACATAGCAGCGCCGTACAGGCGGAGATGCCGTTCGCCATGGTGCAGGGCGAGGCCTTGACCGAATTGCCGGCAGATCTCTATATCCCGCCGCACGCGCTGGAAATCTTTCTGGATGCCTTCGAGGGGCCGCTGGATCTGCTGCTCTATCTCATTCGCAAGCAGAATCTCGACATTCTCGATATCCCCATTGCACCGGTGTGTGAACAGTACATGGCCTACATCGACCTGATGAAGGATGCCAAGCTGGAACTGGCGGCCGAGTACCTGGTGATGGCTGCAGTGCTGGCCGAGATCAAGTCGCGCATGTTGCTGCCACGGCCGCAATCAGAAGAAGAGGAAGAGGACGATCCGCGTGCACAGCTGGTGCGGCGTCTGCAGGAATACGAACGCTATCGCAAGGCTGCGCAGGAGATCAACGAACTGCCGCGCATGGGTCGCGAGCTGCAATTGGCAGTCGCCGAGTATGTCGGCGAGCCAGTGGAGCGCCCGCAGCCCAATGTCACCCTGGATCAGTTGCTGAATGCCTTCAAGAAGGTGATTGAACGCGCCGATCTGTTCCAGCATCACCATATCCAGATGGAGCCATTGTCGGTTCGCGAGCGCATGACGATCATCATGGATCGCATCAATGCGGAAAATTTTGTCAATTTCGAAACCCTGTTTGAGCTGAAAGAGGGCCGCATGGGCATCGTGGTGACCTTTCTGGCAATTCTCGAGCTGCTGAAGGAGTCACTGGTGACTGTCGTGCAGCAGGAACCCTTCGCTCCAATCCATATCAAGACGGCCGCCTGATGTCAGAAGTAAACAAAGAACTGAAGAATATCCTCGAAGCAGCATTGCTGGTCGCCGGTAAGCCGCTCAGCATAAAGCGCATGACAACTCTCTTTCCCAAGGACTCGGAGCCAAGCACAGACGAACTGAAGGAGGCGATCGATGCACTTGCAGCCGACTATGCCGACCGCGGTGTCGAGTTGAAGCAGGTCGGTAAGGGTTATCGCTTCCAGAGTCGCGAGAAATATTCCGAGTGGGTGTCGCGACTGTCAGAGGAACGCCCGGCGCGGTATTCCCGTGCGTTGCTGGAGACACTGGCGATCATTGCCTATCGACAGCCGGTCACCCGTGGCGACATCGAGGATGTCCGGGGAGTCACCGTTAGTAGCGATACCATGCGCACCTTGCAGGAGCGTGAGTGGGTGCGTGAAGTGGGTCATCGCGATGTACCGGGTAAGCCGGCGCTATTTGGTACCACCCCCGGGTTCCTGGAACATTTCAATCTCAAGAGTCTTTCCGATCTTCCGCCGCTCTCGGAATTGCGCGACCTCGAGGAAATAAGCCGCGAGCTGAATTTCAGCCTCGACTTTGGTGCGGATGAAGACGAAGGCGATGCCGATGCCGATGACGCCTCTGTGCTTAACGAAGCTGAAACCCGCAACGGATCCGAAGTTGCCGCCGCCCCTTCTGGCGGAGGCCATGAGTGACAAACCGCGACGCGCCGCTCCGAAGCGCGACTCGCAACCCGAGGGAGAAAAACTTCAGAAGGTGCTGGCCCGTGCCGGTGTCGGTTCGCGCCGCGAGATGGAGCGCTGGATAGAAGCCGGGCGTGTCAGTATCGACGGTAGTATCGCCACCCTGGGCGATCGTGTTCTCCCCAGCCAGACTATTCGTGTTGACGGCCAGATCCTGCGTCACACTGATTCGGCGCCTCGTCGTCGCATCCTCGTATACAACAAACCCGAAGGTGAGCTTTGTACCCGGTCGGATCCGAATGGCAGACCCACGGTCTTTGAGCACTTGCCGCGCATCCAGCGCGGTCGCTGGATTACCGTCGGGCGTCTCGACTTCAACACTTCCGGGCTGTTGCTGGTAACGAACGATGGCGAGCTGGCAAATAAGCTGATGCATCCCTCCAGCGAGATCGAGCGCGAGTATGCGGTTCGTGTTCAGGGTGAGGTCACCGATGCCATGGCTAGACAACTGAAGCAGGGGGTGGAGCTGGAAGATGGCCCGGCGAAATTCACCAGTATTCGGGATGCCGGTGGCGAAGGCAGTAATCACTG
The DNA here is from genome assembly GCA_022340825.1 of Acidiferrobacterales bacterium. GTDB lineage: Bacteria > Pseudomonadota > Gammaproteobacteria > Acidiferrobacterales > JAJDNE01 > JAJDNE01. Next base: position 30,385 of record JAJDNE010000022.1, read on the forward strand.
GTACCACGTTACCCTGAGTGAAGGGCGAAACCGGGAAGTGCGTCGCATGTGGGATGTGGTCGGTGCCCGTGTCAGTCGTCTGATTCGAGTGCGATTCGGTCCGGTCATGTTGCCGCGAGGGTTGTCAAAGGGGCACTGGGAAGACCTGGACGACGATGCCGCGCGCCAGTTGCTGGCAACCGTCGGCCTTGAGCATACTGTGCAACAAGCCAACCCAAAGCAACGACGTAAACATAAACGTCGCTAAATACATGTCGAAGTTGTTCGACATCTACCAGGTTTTATTCAGGCGTTACGGCAAGCAGAATTGGTGGCCGGCTGACAGCGCGTTCGAGATCATGGTGGGTGCGGTACTCACCCAGAACACCTCGTGGATCAATGTCGAAAAAGCGATTGATAACCTGAAGCAGGCCGATGCCCTCTCGGCGGAGGCAATCGTCAACGCATCAGCGAAACGTTTGGCGGACTTACTCAGGCCATCGGGGTATTTCAACGTGAAGGCCAGACGTCTTCAGGCATACTGCCAATGGTTGCTAGCCGAGGGTGGCGAGGCCGAACTGGCCCGGCGTGATACCGACACCCTGCGTCGGCAACTGCTGAATGTGCATGGTATCGGCCCCGAGACTGCTGACGACATACTGCTTTATGCGTTTGGCCGGCCGGTGTTTGTCATCGACGCCTATACTCGCCGGTTGTTCTCTCGCCTCGGAGTGATTGACGGTAGTGAACCTTATGAAACGTTGCGCGGACTATTTGAAAATACACTGGCGAGTGACCCGCAGTTATTCAACGAGTATCACGCCCTGATCGTCATCCATGCCAAGGATTGCTGTCGGCCAAAGCCACGGTGCGAACAGTGCTGCCTGGCAGGGCAGTGCGCATCAGCCAGTCACTGAGTCGCCGGAACGATCTTCAATACACGCCCGGCGCGGTGATCCAGTAAATACAGTTCATGTTGCTCGTCTTCACCAAAGCTGCTGATAGCCAGTTTATCGCCGATGTACAGCTTTTTCGTGGCGATGACACGCGTACCGTCGTATCGAAGTGCGCGAATAATCGGTGCTACATAATCTGTATAGAGGTAGGCACCACATAGCCCGGCAATCTGGTGACCGCGATAGACAAAGCCACCGGTAATGGAGAAACCGTCGGGATGCCGATAGGTTGCAATGGGTAGTTCGTAGCCGGATGGGTTGCAGTGCCGATTGACATCCGGCGTGCAAATGTCGCCCTCCATTACGCGCCAGCCATAATTGTGAGCGCGCCGGATAATGTCGACTTCTTCTACCTCATCCTGACCGACATCGGCGGCATACAATAGACCGGTACCGGTGTCGAAGGAAAACCGCCAGGGGTTGCGCAGGCCCATGGCCCAGATCTCGGCACGGTAACCCGGCTTGCCAACAAAGGGATTATCCTTCGGGATGCCATAGGCCAGCGGCGGCGCGGGATGATCGACATCAATGCGCAACAAGGCGCCAAGCAAGGTCGCGGGATTCTGACCATTGTTTTTTGGATCGTTGGCGCTGCCGCCATCACCCATACCTATATATAGGTATCCATCAGGCCCAAAGGCGATCTGCCCGCCATTGTGATTGCGGTAGGGCTGGTCAATCGTGAGCAGTATCATCTCGCTCGCGGGATCCAGGTGGTTGTGATGGTCGCGTTGAAAGCGCGCGATGACTGTATGCAGCCCGCCCTCATCGGATGTGTAGTTGACGTAGGCGAATCCGTTTTTGCTGTAGTTGGGGTGAAAGGCAATGCTCAACAGGCCACGTTCGCCGCCGGCGACGACACGCCCACGAATATCGAGAAACGGTTCGTTAGCAATGACATGCTTGTTGTTGATAGTGCGAACCACGCCCTGTTGTTCGACCACGAACAGGCGACCACTACCGTCACCAGCATGAGTCGCGTGCACCGGTTCCCTGAGACCTGAAACGACTTCCTTTAACTCGATTCGGGCAAACTGCCTGCTTTCGCTGCGGCACGGACTGCTCGATTGCGCATAGGCGAGCGGTACTATCAGACTGAACAGGGCAAACCATGTCAATCTGTCGCTAGTCAATTTTTATACTCCTGAGTTTATCGGCCGCTTCTTCCGGCGAGATAGTGTTGACGAACAGGCCCGAGCCGAGCTCGAAGCCGGTGGGAATGCTGGTACGCGGACAAATCTCCAGGTGCCAGTGATAGCTGCTGCTGTAGTCGGGGCTGCTCGGGTCATGCGGCACTGTGTGCAGGAAAAAATTGTATTGCGCACCACCGAGCACTGCTTCAAGACGCGCCATGGTACGTCGCATCACGTGCGCCAGGTCGGCCATTCGTTCCTCGCTGGTGCGCATGAAGTCTGCCGCGTGTTGCAGCGGCAGGATGTGCACTTCCCACTCGTAGCGACTGGCAAACGGTTTGATTGCCACAAAGTGTTCGCTCTTTTCGATGATGTACTGGCCGACACCGATCTTGCGTCGGATCTCGCCGGAGGTGCGATCGTATATCGTTGCTTCGAATGTCAGTGCCTCGTCGATCAATGAGCAGAAAATGCACTGACGGTGTTTCTGGTAATAGGCATGGCTATTTAGTACCTCGGTCATCACGTTCTCGGGGATCACCGGCGTCGCAATGATCTGGCTATGGGTATGTGGAATACTGGCGCCGGCAGCCGGGCCGAAATTCTTGAACACCAGTACATACCGCAGGCGCTCATCCGATCGATAAAGTTGCTCCATGCGTTCGCGATAGGCACTGAACACCTGGGCGATGTGCGCCTCCGACATTTCGTGAAAGGCGATGCCATGCTGGCTGTGATCAATGATCACCTCGTGGCGACCGTAGCCGTCAATCGTCTGCTGCAGGCCAAAGGAAAAACCGGTGTCCATGCGGTCATCACCCAACACCGGATACAGATTCTCAACAATACGCACCTGCCAGTCCCCGTCTGCCGGGAAGTGGGCAATCTCCGGCGGCGTCATGTGCTCGTTACCGGTACAGAACGGGCAGGTGTCGACATGGGCGCGCGTGTCCCGCGGGGCAGGTTCCTCGGCCTTCTTCGGTCGCATGCCACGGGCGGTAGCCACCAGCACCGACTCGCTCGGGACTATCGGATTAATACGGATTTCGCGTGTACTCTGGGTTTTTTCTGTCATAGCTGTTTGGTTCCTGGAGGGTGCCAGACCCTGCGCATCACTGTTGTGGTACTCACTGGCAGTTTGGGGCCACAGCTTGTCAGGAGTCAACGGGCCAAGTACCATCCGGTGCTTCATTTCCCGCGTTCGGATCTTTTTGCAATGTTTCACGGAAGTATGGTTGCTCTGGTCACGCCGATGCACAGCGATGGCGCCATCGACGTGCCGGCACTCAAGCGCCTGATAGATTTTCATGTTGAAAACGGGACCGACGCCATTGTTGCCGTGGGCACCACCGGTGAGTCGGCGACCCTCGACATGGACGAACATTGCACCAGCCTGGAGCTGGTGGTACAGCACGCCGACGGCCGCATTCCTATTATCGGCGGTACCGGCGCCAATTCCACCACCGAGGCGATCGAGTTGACCCGCTGCGCCCAACAGGCCGGAGTCGACGCCTGCCTGCTGGTGACACCATATTATAATAAGCCGACGCAGGAAGGCCTGTATCAGCACCACAAGGCGGTGGCCGATGCCGTCGCGGTACCGCAGATACTCTACAATGTCCCCGGGCGTACCGCTGTTGATATGCAGGCCGATACTGTCAATCGCCTGGCCGACATCTCCAATATCGTTGGCATCAAGGACGCCACTGGTGACATGGCGCGCGGTCGCGAGCTGATCGATCGATGTGGCGACAGGATTGATATCTATTCCGGCGACGATGCCACCGCGGTGGATCTGATCCTGATGGGTGGCAAGGGTGATATTTCTGTCACGGCTAATATTGCCCCGAAGCTCATGCACGAAATGTGTGCTGCGGCACTGGCAGGTGACGAAACCACGGCACGCAAGATCAACGAGACCCTGATGCCGTTGCATAGAAATCTGTTCCTCGAATCCAATCCGATTCCAGTCAAGTGGGCGGTAGAGCAGATGGGGCTGATTGAAGCAGGCATTCGTTTACCGCTGACGCCATTTTCGGAACAGCATCATGAAACCTTGCGCGAGGCAATGCGCAGTGCCGGGATACTGAACTAGTTTGAATAGATTAAATATGAAAGTGTTGCATCCGGTTAAGTTTGCCCTGGTGTTGCTGATTGTGTCGTCGATTACTGCATGCAGTTCAATGACCAGTGGCAGAAAGGTCGACTACAAGTCGGCCGCGTCCCGCGATACGCTGGAGATCCCGCCTGACCTGACCCGGCTGCCTTCCGGGCAACTGGGCACCGGTGTGACAACCTACTCCGGTTATGCCGCCGAGCAGAACGTGACCCACACCCGCAGCGCCGACGTGCTTCCTACCTTCAGTAAGGTAAAGCTAGAGCGCGACGGTAACGAGCGCTGGCTGGTAGTTTCCGAAAAAGCAGATACCCTCTGGCCGCAGCTACGCGAATTCATTTTCGGTGTGGGTCTGAGCATTGCACGTGAAAATCGTGCCACTGGCATGATCGAGACAAATTGGGCCGAGAACCGTGCGTCGAAAGGTGGAAAGTTAGGCACCTTGTTCGGCTGGTTCCGGGACACCAGTGTACGTGATCGCTATCGGATCCGTGTAGAGGAAGGTACTCAGCGCGGCACTACCCGTGTCTATCTTTCGCATCTGGGTCTGATCGAGGTCGTGGCGTCTGGTGGTCAGCAGGACATTGTGCAAACTGTCTGGCAGCCGCGCGACCCGGATCCAGAACTCGAGGCCGAAATGTTGCGCCTGCTGATGGTTTTCCTGGGTGTCGAGGATGCAAAGGCCCGCAGCATGCTGACTGCTGGCGTCGGCCGTTCACGGGCCTCGCTGGAGTTTGATGAAAACGACGTGGCGCAATTGCGCACCACCGATCCCTTCAGTTCGTCCTGGCAGCGCCTCGGCAAGGCGCTGGATCGCATGGGTGTCGAAGTGACCAGCAAGGATCGGAACAAGGGCATCTATGCGATTGCCGTTACCCGTGATGAGGACAAGGGTAAAAAGCCAGGTTTCTTCGCACGCATGATGGGCAAGACCGAGATTGCACCAACGCCGTATCGTCTCAAGATTGTCGCGCTCAAGCAGGGCACGGAAATCCAGTTACTCGAAGAGAAAAAAGATACGCGGGTAAGTACGACGGCGGGCAAGATATTCATGAAAGAGCTTCACGAGGCACTACGCTAATCGCCGAACCGATGCCGCTGTCATCCATCAACCAAACTGGCGTAACCGGATGCAGTTCGCATACCTAGGCAGTGGCAGTCGCGGCAACGCTGCGATCATTGAGGCAGGGCAGACCACCCTGATACTGGACTGCGGATTTACCGTCAAGGAGACCCTGGCGCGACTGATCCGGCTTGAACGCGACGGTAGCGAGATCGACGGTATCCTGGTTACGCATGAACACAGTGATCATGTCGCCGGCGTCGGCGCACTGGCAAGACGTCTCGGTATCCCGGTTTGGGCTACCTCCGGTACCTTTCTCGCCAGTGAGAAGCGCATGGGCAAGCTGCCGGCGATGCATATTATCGATCCCGCCCAGGCCTTCAGCATTGGTGACATCGAGGTGAGTCCATTTACGGTGCCGCATGATGCGCGTGAACCGGTGCAGTTTGTGTTTTCCGATGGCAACGTGCGTCTCGGTATACTGACCGATGTCGGGCAGTCGACGCCGCATATCGAAGCCATGTTGAGTGGCTGCGATTCGCTGGCACTGGAATGCAATCACGACCGCAAAATGCTGATGGAAGGCCCGTACCCGGCTGCACTCAAGTCCAGGGTCGCTGGCGGGCAGGGACATCTAGACAATGTCACTGCTGCCCGGTTGTTATCGCGGTTGGACGGTAGTCGACTGCAACACCTGGTGGCGGTGCACCTGAGCGAGACTAACAATACACCGGCGCTTGCGCGCCATGCCCTGTCGACCGAGGCGGGATGTGATCCGGACTTTATCCAGGTCGCGGATCAGGAAGAGGGCCTGCCCTGGCACGCCATCGCCTGAACTGGAGCAAGAGTGAGTCAAAAAAATTCCAACGGAAATGAGGATGCCAGCGTAATCGTCTGTGAGGTGATGCATCTCTACGGTTCGGCTGCGTTGTCACCATTCCGTCGATTGAAGGCATTGGCAGAGATCCAGTCGGTCGTGCCAGCTGTTACCGGCATTCACACCCAGTTTATTCACAGCACCGCTGCCACCGAGACGCTCACGACCAAAGAACAGGACGTACTCAAGCGTCTGCTTACCTACGGGCCGAAGATTGAAGACGAAACTGTCACCCGGCTCGATGCCCTGGTGATACCGCGCATTGGTACCATCTCGCCGTGGGCGACCAAGGCCACCGATATTGCTCACCATTGCGGTTTGCACAAACTGATTCGTATCGAGCGTGGTATCGGCTGGCACTTCGAAAAAGACGGTGGCGAGCTCACTGCGGACGAGCGAAAAGCGATCCTGCCGCTGATTCATGATCGCATGACCCAAACGGTGTTGTCGGACCTGGACGGCGCCAGTGCGCTGTTCAAGGAAGCGACGCCAGCGCCGGTGAAGGTGGTGGATATCCTGCGTGGTGGCGCCGATGCATTGAGTGCGGCCAATGTCGAACTGGGCCTGGCGCTATCTCCTGACGAAATCGACTATCTCGTCGAAAACTTCACACGCGTCGGTACCAATCCCACTGACATGGAACTGATGATGTTCGCTCAAGCGAACTCAGAGCACTGTCGTCACAAGATCTTTAATGCCGACTGGATTATCGATGGCAAGAAGCAGGACAAGTCCCTGTTCGGCATGATACGCCACACACACGAACAGAGCCCCAAGGGCACGGTACTGGCATACGCCGACAACTCGGCAATTATCGAGGGCACCCGTGCCGGCCGTTTCTTCCCGGACCCGGACACCCGTGAATATCGTTATTACCAGGATGATCTGCATATCCTGATGAAGGTGGAGACCCATAATCATCCGACCGCGATCTCGCCCGACCCGGGTGCCGCCACCGGTTCCGGTGGCGAGATTCGCGACGAGGGCGCCACCGGTCGCGGCTCCAAGCCCAAGGCCGGCATTACCGGTTTTTCGGTTTCCAACCTGCGTATCCCCGGTGCCGAGCAACCGTGGGAACACGACCATGGCAAACCCGGTCGCATCGTTAATGCGCTCGACATCATGCTCGAAGGTCCTATTGGCGGCGCCTCGTTTAACAACGAATTCGGCCGACCCAATATCGGCGGTTACTTCCGTACCTACGAGCAGGAAGTAGCAGGCGAGATTCGCGGCTATCACAAACCGATCATGCTTGCCGGTGGCTTGGGCAGCCTGCGAGCGCAACACGCGTTCAAGGAAAAGATTCCGGCCGGCGCACAAATTATTGTGCTCGGCGGCCCGGCCATGTTGATTGGGCTCGGCGGCGGCGCCGCCTCCAGCATGGCTTCCGGCACCAGCGCCGAGGACCTCGACTTTGCCTCGGTCCAGCGTAGCAACGCCGAGATGCAGCGCCGTTGCCAGGAAGTTATAGACCAGTGCACTGCCATGGCGGAGGACAACCCGATTATTTCCATTCACGATGTCGGTGCCGGCGGACTTTCCAACGCCTTGCCAGAGCTGGTGGATGATGCCGGGCGCGGCGGCCATTTCCAGTTACGCAACGTGCCCAATGATCAGCCGAGTATGTCGCCCATGGAGATCTGGTGTAACGAGGCACAGGAGCGCTATGTGCTGGCAGTGTCGAAACAGGACCTGCCGCGGTTCGAGCAACTTTGCGAACGTGAGCGCTGTCTCTATGCCGTGGTCGGCGAAGCGACCGAGGCACAGCACCTGCAGGTAGACGACAGCTACTTCAGGGATCACAAGGTCAGCAACCATGGCGCCAGTTCACGCAAGGACAGTCCTATCGATATGGACCTGTCCATACTGCTCGGCAAGCCTCCGAAGATGACGCGCGACGTCAAACACCTTAAGCGCAAGCTGCCGAAATTCAAGGCCAAAGGAATCGATATCAAGGAAGCGGCAAACCGCATACTTCGGCTGCCGACGGTGGCGAACAAGTCATTCCTTATCACCATCGGTGATCGCAGCGTTACCGGTATGGTCTGTCGTGATCAAATGGTTGGCCCGTGGCAGATTCCGGTAGCCGATGTTGCCGTCACCGCAACCACCTACGAAGGCTATACCGGTGAAGCCATGTCGATGGGTGAGCGTACGCCATTGGCGCTGGTCAATCCCGCCGCCAGTGGCCGCATGGCCATCGGCGAGGCCCTGACCAATCTCGCCGCTGCTCGTATCGAAAAATTGCCGGATGTAAAACTCTCCGCGAACTGGATGGCGCCGGCAGGTCACCCGGGTGAAGACGCGGCATTGTTTGATACGGTCAAGGCCGTGGCCATGGAGTTGTGCCCGGCGCTGGGCATTTCTATCCCGGTGGGCAAGGATTCGATGTCGATGAAGACCGTGTGGAAAGACGAAGACGGCGAAGACAAGGCGGTGACCGCGCCATTGTCGCTGATCGTATCCGCATTCGCACCGGTAAAAGATATTCGCGAGACCCTGACCCCGCAATTGCGTACCGACAAAGGTGAGACCGATTTGCTGTTGCTCGATCTTGGCAAGGGCCGCAATCGCCTCGGCGGCAGTGCACTGGCACAGGTCTATGAATCGATCGGTAACGACGTCCCCGATGTCGATGATCCACGTGTCCTGCGCCTGTTCTTCCATGTAATTCAGGCGCTGAACCAGCTGAACTTTGTTATTGCCTATCACGATCGTTCCGATGGTGGCCTGTTCGCAACCCTGTGTGAAATGGCCTTCGCCGGCAAGGTCGGGGTGGAAGTGGATATCAGTAAACTCGGGCGTGATACGGCCGCAACGCTGTTCAATGAAGAACTGGGCGCAGTACTTCAGGTGCCGCGTGATCGTCGCGAGGGTATCCTCGGCGCATTGAGAAAGGCCGGCCTCTCGCGCTACAGCCATGTCATTGGCCACCTCACGACTGATGACTGTGTGACGGTGCGTTACAAGGGCAAGGATATCTTCCGTGACTCACGTATGAATCTGCAGCGGGCCTGGTCTGAAACGACGTACCAGATGCAGTCACTACGCGACAATCCGCTCTGTGCACAGCAGGAATTCGATCGCATCCTTGATAGTGAAGACCCGGGCCTAAGCTGTAGCGTTACGTTTGATCCGGCAGACGACATTGCCGCACCGTTCTTCGCCGCCGGCAGTCGTCCGAAGATGGCAATCCTGCGAGAGCAGGGGGTCAACGGCCAGATGGAAATGGCGGCGGCATTCGATCGTGCCGGGTTTACTGCCGTCGATGTCACCATGAGCGACATTATCGAGGGTCGCGTCTCGCTAAAGGATTTTCAGGGCGCAGTTGCCTGCGGCGGCTTTTCATATGGCGACGTGCTCGGTGCTGGCGAGGGCTGGGCCAAGTCGATACTGTTCAACAGTAGGGCGCGCGACGAGTTTTCGGCCTTCTTCGAGCGCAAGGATTCCTTTGCCCTGGGCGTCTGCAATGGCTGCCAGATGATGTCGAATCTTCATGATATAATCCCCGGCGCCGAAATGTGGCCACATTTTGTGCGTAACACCTCGGAGCAGTTTGAGGCTCGGGTGACCATGGTGCAGGTGCCGGAAAATCCGTCGATATTCATGGGCGGTATGAACGGCTCACACCTGCCGGTGGTGGTGGCTCATGGGGAAGGCCGCGCGGAGTTCCGCGATCCCGGACACCTGGCGCAGTCAATCATGAACAAGCAGATAGCGCTGTGCTTCGAAGATGCACAGGGCAACCCGACCGATGTCTACCCGCAGAATCCCAACGGTTCGCCGCATGGTATTACCGGGCTCACGACAACGGACGGTCGTTTTACCATTATGATGCCGCACCCGGAGCGTATCTTCCGTACGGTGACCAACTCCTGGCACCCGGACGAGTGGGGTGAAGACAGCCCCTGGATGCGCATGTTTCGCAATGCGAGAGTCTGGTTGGGGTAGCTACCAGGCCGGCTTTTTCAAAGCCACAAGCTGCTGTTTGTTACAACATGTTTGATTGATCAGTGCCGCGAATTGTTGCGGCTTGTTTTACTTTTTTCTGGAAACCCAAATGACGTTAAGCAACATCTTCCCGTTCCTGAGCTGGTTCAAGTTTGTTTCGAAAGAGTCGATCAAGGCTGATATGGCCGCCGGCATTACCGGCGCGGTCATTGTACTGCCACAGGGCGTAGCCTTTGCCACCATCGCCGGCTTGCCACCACAATACGGTCTGTACACGGCCATGGTCACGCCTATCGTCGCCGCCCTGTTCGGTTCGTCCTATCACCTGGTGTCGGGGCCGACCACAGCGATCTCCATCGTCGTATTCTCAGCCATCAGTCACTACGCCCAGCCGGGTTCGCAGGAATTCATTTCCATGGCGTTAACGTTAACCTTCCTCGCCGGTGTCTACCAGTTTGCTTTTGGTGTTGCGCGTATGGGCGCGCTGGTCAACTTTGTTTCACATACCGTGGTCATCGGTTTTACCGCGGGTGCGGCTATTCTTATTGCCACCAGCCAGATGAAACACATCCTGGGTGTGCATGTTGCCAAGGGCGAGTCGTTTCTGCATACCTGGATACATATTTTCGGCGGCATGCATGAGATCCAGGTGGTTCTGATGGTCATTGCTGGCGTGACCCTGGGCACCGCGCTGCTGATCAAGAAGGTGTTGCCCAAGGCGCCGAACCTGCTCATCGGTATGATTGTCGGCAGCCTGGTGGCACTGGTCCTGGAGAAAGGTACTGGCCTGACGGTTCCGCTGGTGGGCGAGATCCCGGCACACCTTCCGCCGCCATCGCACCCGATTTTCTCCATGGCCATGATCAAGCAGCTGGCACCCGAGGCCTTTGCCGTGGCGCTGCTGGGACTGATCGAGGCAGTGTCGATCAGCCGTGCCGTCGCCACCAAGTCGAACCAGCGCATTAACTCCAGCCAGGAATTCATCGGCCAGGGCCTGTCGAACATGTTCGGCAGTTTCTTCTCAAGCTACGCCGGCAGTGGTTCCTTTACGCGCTCCGGCATCAACTATGCCGCCGGCGCCAGGACCCCGATGTCGGCAATCTTCGCAGCGGTCTTCCTGATGATGATCGTGCTACTGATTGCACCGCTCACCGCCTACCTGCCGGTCGCGGCCATGGGTGGCATCATTCTGCTGGTGGCGTACAACCTCATCGATTTTCATCACATCCGCAATACCATCAAGTTCAGCCGCTCGGAAACAGCGATCCTGGCCACTACGTTTTTTGCCACACTGTTTCTCGAGCTGGAATTCGCCATCTACCTTGGCGTACTGGTGTCGATTCTTTTCTTCCTGGCCAGGACCTCGACGCCGAACATTCCGACCTTGTCTATCGACGTCGATGATCCTAGCGGTAAACGCAAGCTGATCAATATCCAGAAGAAACCGCTCAAGCAGTGTCCGCAGTTGAAGATCATCCGTATCGATATGTCGATCTATTTTGGTTCGATCAACTTCATACAGGAACGCATCGCCAGGATCTGCGAGAGCGAACGTATTTACCATATTATGATCATCGCAACCGGCGTGAATTTCATCGATCTTGCCGGTGCCGAGGCATTGGTGCAGGAGAACAACCGGCTGAAGCAGTATGGGGGCGGGTTGTATTTCGTAGGGCTAAAGTCCTCGGTGTATGAATTCGCGGCCAAGACCTGCTTCGTGCAACGAATCGGCAACGCCAATTTCTTTGATTCCAAGACCGAGGCGATCCGCTATATCTACCCACGCCTGGACAAGGAAATCTGCAAGACTTGCCAGAGTTTGCTCTTCAAGGAATGTCAGTAAGGCGACTGTTGCCAATCAGCCTGCCGATGGAAAGCGCCACCGCTCGACCGGCACTTTGGAATGCAGGATACTGACGTCACTATGCGGCTTTTTTCTGGTATTAACCCGTTTATTTACCTCTTGGCGGTTGTCCTCTGGGCAACCAACGGGACGGTCGTGGCGGCGGATGCCCCGACCGACGATCTGGCGACCATGGTCGATCAGGTCAGGACCATAGAGCGTGATGTCAGGTGGGGTCGCTATGGTGTCAGCGAGCTGACCGAGGCGAACAAGACCGTCGCTGAGTTCAGGACAAGGGCGACAGCCTGTGTTACCTCGAACGAGGCGGAACTAGCCAAGGTCAACGCCGCCCTGGCGAAGCTCGGTGAGAAAAAACCCGGTGAGTCAACCGAGGTGGTCAAGCAGCGCCGGCAAAGGGAAGGCGAGCGTACGGTCATCGAGACCCGAATGGCGGACTGCAACGCACTGGCCCTGCATCTTGCAACGTTGCAGGAGGAACTGCAGCAGCAAATTAAACAACGCCTGGAAGCGCGCATGCTGCTCAAGGGGCCGAATATTTTAACGGTCATCGGCCGTACACTGAAAGAACCGGGCGACTGGCTGGTCGAGAGCGGTCGCTACATAAAGAAACACAGCTGGTTACTCAACCGGGCAACGTTGATTGATATGCTGTGGATGGTCGGTGCGCTGCTCTTCGGTTTGTTCCTGGGGTTGTGGCTGCGTCGGGTATGGTTGCCCGTGGTCAGCCAGCGGGCATGGTCGAACACCACGGGTGGACGATTTGGCGCGGCAGCGCTTGCCTCCGGTTTTCATGATGCGCCGTATGTGCTCTCCAGTCTCAGCACGGCCATTAGTCTTGGAGTGTTAACCTATAGCATCGATCCATTACCGCTATTTTCAGCGCTGGCATACGGGCTAACGCTGTACTTCATCGCCCAGCTGATAATTCGCATCAGCCTCGACCCGGTGCCGCCGGGCCAGCTATTCCTTGATATCCCGGAACCGGTGGCAAAACCCATGGCCAGGCGCCTACGGACGTTACTAATCATCGTGCTGGTGATCTCGCCGCTGGGTAACACAACTATAGGCCAAAGCCTCCCGGATTTCGGTCAGTCACTCGCTCACACGATTGTCCGCATTCTTCTGGCTATCAACATCGTCTGGGTGTTGTGGCTGTTTCGTTACTTGCGCGGTGTAAAACGTCAAGCCTGGTTTCGCAACCTGTTGTCGTTGGTGTTGATCGTGGCAGTGATTGCCGATCTGCTTGGTTACAGCAACCTTTCCGGCTGGATGTTCCGCTCGGTGTTCGGCTCACTGGTCGCATTTGGCCTTATCATCACGGTAGCGCACTTCTTACGAGATCTGCTCGTTGGCCTGGAGTACGGTGCAACGCCAATGGGGCGCATGTCGCGTCGTTTCCTGGGGCTGCGCGATACCGGTCAGCACCTCGGTGGAATTTTCTGGGTGCGCATGCTGGTAACGCTGGGGCTGTGGATTCTGCTCGCGTGGCTGTTCATTCTGATTTGGGACCTGTCTGCCAGTGCGGTGCAGGATATCAAGCATTTCGTGATGGAAGGCTTCCAGATTGGTTCACTCAGGATAATCCCGTCGCGAGTGTTGCTGGCGGTAGTCTCGCTGGCAGGATTGATTGCCGTCTCCAGCTGGCTCAAGGGACTTGTCAACAAACAGCTGGAGAAATCGCCGATGGAGCGCGGCTCGCGCGAGGCGGTAGTTACCGTGTTTGGTTACAGCGGTATGCTAGTTGCGGTGGTGGTGTCACTGGGTGTTGCCGGTATCGACTTTGCCAACCTCGCGATCATCGCCGGTGCGTTGTCGGTTGGTATCGGGTTCGGGCTGCAGAACATCGTAAACAACTTTGTTTCGGGCCTGATCCTGCTAATCGAGCGGCCGGTCAAGACCGGCGACTGGATCGTAGTCGGTGGTACCGAGGGTCACGTCAAGCGCATCCGTATTCGTTCCACCCAGATCGAAACCTTTGATCGCGCTGATGTTATCGTGCCTAATTCCGAACTTATCGCCAGCCAGGTCACTAACTGGATGTTGCGCGATACCACCGGTCGTGTGCGAGTTCCAGTCGGCGTTGCCTACGGCAGTGATACGCAAAAGGTCAGGGAGATCCTGGAGCGGATTGCCGGTGAACACCCTGATGTGATCACCAAAAACCCCAAGCTTGTACCAGTCGTGCTATTCATGGATTTTGGTAACAGCTCGCTAAACTTTGAGCTGCGTGTCTATATTCGCAACATTGATCATCGCCTGCAGGTCAAGTCGGACATCAACTTTGCCATCGACACCGCCTTCAGAGAGGCCGGTATCGAGATCCCGTTCCCGCAGCAGGATCTGCATGTCAAAAACTGGCCCGGGTTACCAAAAGCGTAGTTCCGTTCGGACAGCGTACCGAATTCTAGTTATTCAGATTCAGTTGCGATAACAGCGAATCGGTAGCAGATAGATCGGATCCATTTTCATTATTTGCAGCACCTTGGGCTCTCGTCATAGAAATCCCCTCATTACGCCCTTACATAACTTATAATCAAACCCATCTCCTGAAACGAATTGTGACCCCGTTGGCCCGGCGAGCTATTAACACACACCTGACAAACCGACTTGATGGCAGCTGGCGATTGCGTATAAGCAGGTTTGCCTGCGTTGTGGTGTTGCTGTTTGGGCTGATGGTTCCACTGGTTCAGGCGGATAACGGTACTGCCGATTTGGCCGACGTATTGCGGGTCAAACTAAGCGTTACCGAGCAATCCCTGGAATGGAAGCCACTGGATTGGCCGAGACTGCAGAAATTCTATTCGCCCCGGAACTATCGGCCGGTATGGATCGATGAGCAAGAACCCAACCGACGAGCCGAGCTATGGCGCGATACATTGCGGCAGGCCGGGGTCGAGGGCCTCGATCCCGAGGATTATCACCTGTCAGCGATTGAACGCCATTGGGTGGGAACCAGCAAGGCCAACCTCGCTCTGCTGGAGCTTCTGTTAACCGATGCATTTATCCGATACAGCGTGGATGTGCGGGCGGGCCGACTCTCGCCGGAAGAGGTGGACCCGGACTGGCATATTGAACCGGCAGCGGTTGATAGCCTGCCGTTAGCGTGGTTAACGCTGGCGGCGGAAGACTTTGCCAATGCTGTTAGCACGTTGCCACCACCGCAGGTAGGTTACCGTCGCTTGCGTGCTGCACTGGCCCGCTACCGGCAATTGCAGGAAGACGGTGGTTGGCCGATTCTGCCGCCGGGCCCCGACCTCAGAAGCGGCGATCGACATCGGCAGGTTGGCGTACTCAGAATTCGCTTGATGGCGGAAGACGATCTGTTAACACGATCGATTGACGACATCTACCGCTTCGATGTGCAAATGAGTGAGGCGGTAAAACGCTTCCAGGTCCGGCACGGACTCGAAGCCGATGGCGTAGTCGGCTCGGCAACCCGTGCTGCCATGAACGTCCCGGTCTCCAGCCGGATCGAGCAAATCAGGACGAACATGGGGCGTTGGCGCTGGTTGCCCAGGAAGATGGGCGATCGCTACATAATGGTGAATACCGCGAATTATCGACTGGAAGCAATCGAGAACGAACAACCTGTTTTATCCCTGCGCGTGATCACCGGGGAGAAAGAAAAGGCGACACCGGTATTGGCAGCCAATCTTACCGTAGTGCAGTTCAATCCTTACTGGGTAGTGCCAACGCAAATTGCGGCGGAAGAATTGCTTCCTGCTCAGCAGAGAGACCCCGGCTACTTTGCCGCAAAGGGTTACCACGTGTTCGACAAGTGGGGCGAAGACGCGACGGAATTAAATCCGAAAAGCATCAATTGGTCGGACTATAACAAGGACAATTTTCCGTACAAAATTCGCCAGGACCCCGGCCCCCTGAATGCACTGGGCCGGATGAAGTTCATTTTCCAGAATGACTTCGCAATCTACCTGCACGATACGCCTCATCGCCGATTGTTTAACGAGAAATCGCGGGCGTTTAGCCACGGTTGTGTCCGCGTGGAAAACCCGACCGAACTTGCGCTGTATTTGCTAAACGGCGATGAACAATGGACCCGGGAAACCGTTGATGAAGCAATCGCCTCGGGGGAGACAGTGGATGCGCGATTGCCGGCTCCAGAACCGATTTACCTCGTCTACTTGACTGCCTGGGTGGGCGACATAGACCAGGTGAATTTCCGCGAGGATGTCTATGAAAAGGACCAGAGAATGACAAAAGAGAAACATTAATGAGGGGAAACTTGTAATTGCCTGATTTGCCCTCAAATTTAAAGGTATTGCAGGGCTAAAAACGATATCCCCTGAGCTGCTATAATTGAATTGTTAGTACCAGTTAGCGCTTTACAGGTTTAACGAAGGTAGAGAAACAATGACGACCCGCCGCGATTTTCTGAAATACACCGCTGCTACGGCAGCCACTGTCATCGCCCCCGCGGCGCTGGCCAAGCGTGCTCCGGTGGGCGAGCGTGCGATCAAGTTCTATAACCTTCATACCGGTGAACACCTGAGCGCCACCTACTGGGTGGACGGCGTCTATGTTCCCGATGAAATGGTGGCAATTAACCGTGTACTACGCGACTTCCGCACAGGCGATGTAGCGAAAATGGACCCGCAGTTATTTGACCTGTTGTATGTACTGCAACAAAAAGTGGAAAAGCAGGGTGCGTTTCACGTGATCTCTGGTTACCGGTCACCGAAGACCAATGCCAGTCTGAGTAGCCACAGCAATGGTGTTGCCAAGCACAGTCTGCACATGCGCGGTAAGGCAATCGATATCCGTTTGCCCGGTGTTGAGCTGAAGCATCTGCGCCAGGCGGCATTGACGATGCATGCCGGTGGTGTTGGTTATTACCCGCGTTCCAACTTTGTCCACGTGGATACCGGTCGCCCCCGTTTCTGGTAGATCCGCCCGCTGGGCTTAGCGGTATCAATCCATATCGGCTCGTTGCTCCGCCTTCTTTACGCGGACCTTGCTGCCATCTACTTCCTTGCCATTCAGGTTCTTCATCGCTGCCTTGGCTTCGCCCACCTTCGGCATCTCGACGAAACCAAAGCCCTTCGAGCTACTGGTCTCCCTGTCTTTCACAATGGTACAGAACTGCACAGTGCCGTAAGCCTCGAATAAATTCTTAATCGTTGCTTCGGTAGTTGAGCGATCGAGATTGCGTATCAGCAGTTTCATGGTGTCACCGTGTTATTATCCATTCCGGGATTGGCGGTGGTTCGTCACCAGGATGCAAAGACAGTTCTTGGTCTACGAACCGTTCCCGATTGTTCTCATTTGTGATCAATATGGCAAGAAATATCAGAAGGCGAGCCGATACGGTGGTGGTGCTGGATTTCGAAACCACGGGATTGTCACCCCATAGTGGCGACCGCGCGATCGAAATTGGCGCAGTTCGCATTGAGCAAGGGCGGATTACCGACCGCTTTACGGGCCTGATGAATCCGGGTATGCGTATCAATTCGTTTATCGAGCGCTACACCGGTATTACCAACGCAATGCTGCGTGACGCGCCACCCTGTGAGCAGGTAATGCGTCAGTTCGCCGACTTTGTCGAGGACTATGACATGGTCGCGCACAATGCCTCTTTTGATAGCCGCTTCCTGACATCTGAATTGCGTCGTGTCGGCCGCGAGAGCCCGGGTGAGTTTGCATGTTCGATGCTGGCGTCTCGGCGCTTGTACCAGGATGCTCCCAATCACAAGTTGGGTACACTGGTCCGGTTTCATCAACTCCCGAATGACGGCACCTTTCACCGGGCGCTGGCGGATGCCGATATGACTACCCATCTCTGGCTGAAAATGCTTACCGACATCGAAGAAGCATACCAGCTGGAGCAGATACCCTTTTTCCTGATGCAGGAAATCTCGCATACTCCCAAGGCGATGATAGATCGTTTCCTGAAAAGCTGGCGGGCAAAGCACGGCTAAGATGTTGTGTTTCACCCCTGTTAAAGGCTTGTGTAAATCCCGGGTATTGTCCTGATTCCTCCGGCAGATGTCCGTGGTATTGTTGTTCCCCCTGAAAATCAAAAAGGAAGCATACTATGCAACACTCATTGCGCAGGTTTGTTGTTAGTATTTTCATTATTGTACTCCCTGGCTTGTTTCTGAATGCATCGGCCGTAGCCGAACGCGAACCTGTTCGTATCATACTGGGCACCGCCACCAAGGGCGGCGGTTTTCAACTCTTTGGCCAACACCTTGCCGAGACACTCAACGCAACCGATAGCACATTGAAGGTCGAGGCTATCGCCACCCGCGGCAGCAAGGAGAATCTGCCGTTCCTGGAAGAAGGCAAGATCGATATGGGCCAGGTAGAAGGCAACGCCGCACGTCAGGCGCTGGAGGGAATCGGGCGGCCAACCGCCAATCTGAAAGTGCTATCGGTGATGTATCCCAACCCCGGCATGTTCGTCGTGCGTGCGGACTCGCCGTACAAGACTATTAACGATTTAAAGGGCAAACCTGTCGCCTTCGGTACCAAGGCATCGGGTCTTCGTATCCTGGCGCGAGACGTACTCGACGGTCTCAACATGAAACCGGATCAGGATTTCCAGCAAATCATTCTCGACAAGGCAGGGGATGGTCCGCGCATGGTGCTGGACAGGAAAGCTGACGCATTGTGGGGTGCGGGTATCGGTTGGCCCGGCTTTGTAAAGGTGGCCAAGGGTCCTGCAGGAGCGCGGTTTATCGCACCGTCTGCCGATGAGATCAGGAAAATTCTTAAAAAACACCCGCATCTTAAAATCATGTCAGTACCGGCCGGGACTTACGTCGGGCAGGCCGAATCGATCGATTCGGTCGGGTTGTGGTCGCTGATCCTGGCGCGGCCAGACATGCCCAATGACGTTGCCTATCGTATAGCGCGCGCCATCCACAAGGGAGAAGGGACACTGGCCGCGGGGCTGAAGCAGGGTGCCTATACAACGGCTGCGAATACCGTGGCCCAGGTTCCGCCCGCGCGCCTGCACCCGGGCGTCGCGCGGTATTATCGCGAGGTGGGCCTGTTAAAGTAGTAGACTAAACAAAGGTGAAAATACCGAACTGTTTTTACCAAAGGAGCACGCTATGTTTAAAGAATTCAAGGAATTTGCCATGCGCGGCAACGTGGTGGATATGGCCGTTGGTATTATTATCGGTGGCGCATTCGGTACCATCGTCAAGAGTCTCGTATCCGATGTAATGATGCCTCCCATAGGTTTGTTGTTGGGGGGCGTTGACTTCTCAGATCTGTTTCTAACGCTCAAGGAAGGTACTGTTGCCGGACCGTATGCGACGCTGGCGGCGGCACAAGCTGCAGGTGCTGTCACTGTCAGCTATGGCGTCTTCATGAATGCAGTCATCAGTTTCCTGATTGTCGCGTTCGCTGTTTTCTTGCTGATCAAAGGCATAAACAAATTACAGCGTGAGACCGAGGCGCCGGAGGAAGCACCGACCACCAAGGAATGTCCTTACTGTTTTTCCAAAATCGCGATAAAGGCCACTCGTTGCCCGAACTGTACGTCGGAGTTGAGCGGATAGAAGCTGTCTGATACTCACCGATATCGATAGATCCTGCCAGCGCGGCATCGTCTGCCGCGCTTTGCTCACACCTGTTTATGCGCGCCCGTCTGGTAAAAACGGCGTTTCCTGCCTTTTTTCTTGATTACAGCAGCTCCGCCCTTTATAGCCTCTGGGGTGCTATACCTACTTTAACCAGAACAATCGAGCGATCAGAACGTAGCAATGCAGTTATACGCAATCATCAATACCGGTGGACATGAGTACCGTGTTATCCCGGGGAAAAAGGTAAAGGTTGATCGGCTTGCAGTCGATCCCGGCGAATCCATGGAATTTACCGAGGTCATCAAGTTGGTGAACGGTGGACAGGTGGTGGAGGGCGCGCCGACCGTGAAGGGCGCTTGCGTGCGCGCGAAAGTCGTCAAGCACGGTCAGGAGAAAGGCGTCATTGTCTTCAAGATGAAGCGCCGCCGCTTGTACCAGAAGAAGCACGATAGCCAGTGGCAGTTCACGACACTCAAGATCGACGAGATTGTTTTCGAAGACAGTACATTCAACAAGCGCGATACCGATCCGAGAAAGATCAAGAAGGCGGCCGCTGCAGCCGCCGCTGTTCAGGCAAAAAAGGCCAGGGCGGTTGCGCCGCCAAAGCCTGCAGCAAAAGCGCCCTCGCCGGAGAAACCTAAGCCCGATGCGCCAGCGCCGGTAGTAGCCGCACAAGCCACCAAACCGGCGCCATTGATTCAACCAAAACCGGCTAAACAGAACTCACGAAAGTGGATTGGCGCGGCAGCACTATTGCTGCTGGTCACACTGGCATTTGTTTTCTGGGACCAGTCGCCAGTGCCTGTTACTTCCGCCAAAACCGAATCTATCGTTGAGCCCAGGCCAGTAGATGTGCGACTTTTATCCACCCGGCAGATCGACCGACCGGCAGATCCGGCTCAGCCACCCGATTAATTATTGAGAGTTGTTTATGGTTAGAGTCAGTCATTGGCTGGTGATAGTTGTTGTTGGTGCCCTGGTAGCGGGTTGTGCCTCACGACCGGGATCCA